>JALHFU010000008.1:0-42359 GCA_022838525.1 Hyphomicrobiales bacterium
AGTGAGTAGTGAGTAGTGAGTAGTGAGTAGTGAGTAGTGAAATATAGAGAAGATATGAAAATCAATCCCATATTATAATCACTATTTACTACTCTCTATTCACTACTCACTTCATGATCCCATCGTCTCCAGGCTCGCAAACCCCTCCGGCGTCGCCCCCTCGTCGAACGGCGTCGTCACCTCGACGAAATCGTCCGGATAAAAACCGTTGAAGCGGGTCCTGAGCGACAGCGAGTAGGCGCCGATGTGGCCGATCTCGATCCAGTCGCCGGTATCGACCGTCTCCGGCAGCCAGAACGGGCGCGACAGGATGTCGACGGAATCGCAGGTCGCGCCGCAGACCTTGAACGGCACGATGTTCTGCCGGTCGCCGTTGCGGCTGCGGATCGCGGGATCGGGGATGAAGCGGGCCGGCAGCGTGATCTTGCCGGTCCACGAATCCGACAGCGACGCCCAGATGCCGTCGTTGATGTAGAGCCGCCGGCCCTTGCGCAGGAGCACCCGCACGATCAGCGAGAAGGCGCGCGCGACGATGACGCGCCCCGGCTCCGCCACCAGCGGCACGCCGGAGAAGCCCCATTCGGAGATGTCGTCGCGCAGCCGCGCCATGATCTCGTCGAGCGACGGCATCTGCGGCTTCCTGCGGTTGGGGTCGTGGCCGTATTCGGCCGGGAAGCCGCCGCCGACGTCGAGGCCGGCGATCTCGACGCCGGCGCGGTTCCTCACCCAGTCGGCCGAGGCCAGCGCCCGCTCGTAGGTATCCGGGTCCTCGATCTGGCTGCCGACGTGAAAGCAGATGCCGACCCGGTAGCCCGCCCGCCCCAGCCGGTCGATCAGCTCGACGGCCGCCGCCGGCCCGGCGCCGAACTTCTTCGACAGCTCGTAGGCGGCACTTCCCTTGGTCTGGATGCGCACGAAGACGGTGATCGTGCCGGGGTCGATATCGAGGGCGCGCACCACGCGGGTGAGCTTGGCCACCTCGTCCTCGTGATCGACCGCGACGGTGCGGATGCCGTATTCCTCGAGCGCCAGCCGGATGTGCGACTGCGCCTTGACCGGGTGCATGTAGAGCATCTCCGCGGAAGGCGCGACCTCGCGCACGGCCGCGAACTCGCCGGGCGAGGCGACGTCGAAGGCGGTGACGCCGGCATCCGCCAGCGTCTTCAGCACCATCTTTTCGCCGTTGGTCTTGACCGCATAGGCGGTCTTGCCGGGAAACATCGCCATGAAGCGCCGGCAATCCTGCGCCAGCACCTGCGGGCGGAAGCAGTAGACCGGATCGTCCGGACGAAGCGCGAGCGCGGCCGCATTCGCATTCTCGAATCGTTGCACGGGGCTCCTCCTGTCTGCCGCGGAGCCTAGCAGGCGTTCGCAGCGCAAAAAAGCGCCGGAGCAAGCCGCAGCGGCGGCCGGATGGAAGGCAGGACCGGGCGGCGGCTGCGACGATTTTTTCACAGGCCGGGCGGTGGAGATTTCGCCAGCGAATTCAGGTCGCTGGGCACCGGGGCAGCATGATTTTTCCAAGGCCCTGTCGCATCGCAGCACAAGATGTACTTGCCAGATGCGCAATCGGGTTTAGATTCTGATCAGTCCGCAGAGGAGATCACGCCAATGGGACTTGCACGACCGATCAACACGTTGATGTTCTGTGCCGCGTTCGCCTTTGTAGGCGCTCTGATCCTGGGTTTCCTTCCCTGATATCGGCACAGCGCCGCGATTGGCGCTCAATTCCTCAGGCAAATACGGACTGACGGGAAGGCCGGGCGAAAGCCCGGCCTTTCTCATTGAGCCTTTCTCATTGCGGATATTCTGCCCCGATGGCTACGCGGCAGCGGCGGCCTGCGGGCGCACGCCGATCAGGTGGCAGATGGCGAAGACGAGGTCGGCGCGGTTCATGGTGTAGAAGTGGAACTCCTCCACGCCGCGCTCGACGAGGTCGAGCACCTGCTCGGCCGCAATGGCGGAGGCCACCAGCGCATGGGTCTGCGGGTCGTTCTCCAGCCCCTCGAAGCGCCCGGCGAGCCAGCCCGGCACATGCGCGCCGCAGCGCCCGGCGAAGCCGGCCACCTGCTTGAAATTGTGGATCGGCAGGAGGCCCGGCACGATGGGGATGTAGATGCCGGCGCGGCGGACCCGCTCGACATAGCGCTCGTAGAGGTCGTTGTCGAAGAAGAACTGGGTGATGGCGCGGGCGGCCCCGTTGTCGACCTTGCGCTTCAGCATGTCGATGTCGGTGGCGAAGTCGGCGCTCTCCGGATGCTTCTCGGGATAGGCCGAGACGGAGACGTCGAAATCGCCGATGCGGCGGATCGCACCGACGAGCTCGGCGCCGTTGGTATAGCCCTCGGGATGCGGCCGGTAGGCGGAGCCGACGCCCGACGCCGGATCGCCGCGCAGCGCCACGAAGCGCGTCACGCCCATCGCGGCGAAGTCGCGGATCACGGCGTCGACCTCGTCGCGCGTGGCGTCGACGCAGGTCAGGTGCGCGGCCGGCTTGAGCGCGGTCTCGCGCAGGATGCGGCCGACCGTGCGCGCGGTGCGCTCGCGCGTCGAGCCGCCGGCGCCGTAGGTGACGGAGACGTATTGCGGCGCAAGCGGCTCCAGCCGCGTCACCGTCTCCCACAGCCGGTCCTCCATCTCGTCCGTCTTCGGCGGGAAGAACTCGAAGGAGACGTTGATCCGGCCGCCGGCATCGGAGCGGCGGGAAAGGCGGGGATCGGCCATCAGGCGGTCTCCTTGAACTCGGTCTGGGAGGCGTGGGAGGGATCGGCGACCAGCAGCCGGCGGTCGCGCGCCAGCCACAGCTTGACCGTGAGGCCGGCGGCGTCGGCCGGCGCGAAGGTGCGCTCGGCCTCGAGCTCGAGGCCCGCCTCCTCCAGCCAGTCGGCGATCTGGCGGTCGGAGAAGCCGAGGCGCACATGGGCGTGCTCCTCGCGCAGGAACTCGTGCGCATGCGGCGCGAAATCGACGATGGCGAGCCGCCCCGAGGGTCGCAACAGCCGCGCCGCCTCGCGGATCGCCGCGCCCGGCTCGTCGAGATAATGCAGCACCTGGTGCATGGTGATGAGGTCGAAGCCGTCGCGCTCGACCGGCGGCGCGTAGATGTCGCCCTGCCGCACCTGCGCATGCGGCACGTCGGCGCGGTCGAGATTGGCCCGCGCCACCGCCAGCATCTCGCGCGACAGGTCGATGCCGACGCCGCGGCGATAGAGCGGCGCGAACAGCTCGAGCAGCCGGCCGGTGCCGGTGCCGAGGTCGAGCATCGACTGGAACGGACGGTCGCCGACCAGCTCTTTCAGCGCCGCCTCGACGGCGCCGTCCGGCGCGTGCAGCGAGCGGATCTGGTCCCAGCTCGCCGCATTGGCGCTGAAATAGTCGGCCGCCTTCTCCTGCCGCTTGCGCTTGACGGCGGCGAGCCGTTCGAGATCGCGTTCCACCACCGGGTCGCCGGGGTCGATGCGGCCGATGATGCCGGAGAGGAAATCGCGCGCGGCCTCGCCGTCCGACAGGCGGAAGAACGCCCACGACCCCTCCTGATAGCGCTCGACGAGATGCGCCTCCATCAGGAGCTTGAGATGGCGCGAGACGCGCGGCTGCGACTGGGCGAGGATTTCGGTCAGGTCGGTGACGGTGAGGTCGCCGCGCGCGAGCAGCAGAAGGATGCGCAGCCGGCTGGATTCGGCCGCGGCCTTCATTGTATCAACCATCGCGTTGAGGCCGGTCGAGGTGCGCGTCAGCATCCGGTTCTCCGAAACATATAAAGATATATTTATATCGCTTGCGAGGACGAAGCAAGCACCATGTCGCTGCAAGGCAAGAAATCGGCGCAGTTGCGCCATGGAGCGGACGAATGAGCGGCAGCGGGACACGGCAGCACGGAGAACGGCGCGAGGGCGAGGTGGCCCTGCCCTTCGACCCGGCCGAGCGCGCCGGCGACGCCGGGCTGGTCTTCATCGGCCGGGTGCGCTCGCCGTGGACGAGCCGCGAGCAATGCCCGCGCAACGTCGCCGCCGCGCGCGAGGCCGGCCGGCCCGCGGCCGTCGAGATCGCGCCGGAATACCGTGCCGGCCTCGCCGGGCTGGAGGGCGCGAGCCACGTCGTCGTCCTCACCTGGCTCGACCGCGCGCGGCGCGACCTGATCGTGCAGAAGCCGCGCCATGCCGAGCGGCCGCGCGGCACCTTCGCGCTGCGCTCGCCGGTCAGGCCCAATCCCGTCGGGCTGCACGTCGTGCGGCTGACCGGGCTCGACGTCGAGGCCGGCATCCTCGCGCTCGACGCCATCGACGTGCTCGACGGCACGCCCGTCCTCGACATCAAGCCCTATTTTCCCGGCACCGACGCCGTGCCCGACGCGAGGGCGCCGGGCGGATGACGGCGGCGACGGCCAGAACCCGCGCCATCGCCAAGGCGCTGACCGCGCTGCTGCCGATGACGCCCTATGCCGACATCGAGGCGATCCGCCGCATGGCGGGCGCGCGCGACATGCGCGAACTGCCCGCCTCGATCGCCGTCTGGCTGGCGACGATCACCCATGTGCGCCACGAGCACAGCGACTACGACCGGCTGCTGGCCGAAGGCTACGACCGCGACGCCGCCCGCTTCTTCGTGGTCGATCAGATCAACGAGACCCTGACGCGGTGGCGGGCGACGCGGCTGCTGGATGCGGAAGAGAGCGAATAGCGAATAGGGATTGCTTTCACGAAAAGCCGCGATCCCGTTCTATTCGCTACTCCCTATTCGCTATTCGCTCAGTATATCCATTGCTCCGGTATCCGCACCGAGACCGGCTCGTCCGCCGCGATGCGTCCGGGCTTCTCCACCCAGGCGACGATGCCGCGCAGCCGCTGCGCCGATTTCGGGAAGGCCAGCGCCCCGGCGTCGAGGTCGGCCATCCCCGCCCGCTCGGCCACCAGCCGGCCGGCGATGCGGCACGGCTTGTTCTGCCCGTCGACCTTGAGCGTCACCCCGCCCGCGAAGAACAGCAGCGTGCCGGCGGGCAGCATCGACAGATGCGGCACGCCGTCGAGCGACAGATTGGCCCCGATCCATTCGGGCCGGATTTCCGCAAGTCCCATGCGCTGCGCCACGGCCGCCAGCTCGTCGGGCGCGACGATGGAGAGCTGCCGCTCGTTGCGCATCTCCGTGCCGCGCGGATACCACGGCTCGCGCCCGCCCGAGCGGCGGGTGAAGCCGGCGTGGTAGTCGCCCGCGATCCCGTCGAAGGACAGCTCCAACGCCGGCACGGCGACGGTCTCGAACGTATCGCGCGGCGCGACGAACGTGCCCGCCACGCGGCCGGAGAGCTTTCGCGCGGGGCGGATGTCGATCTCGGTTGCCTGCAGCGGAAACAGCGCGGTCATCGCCCGTCCTCTCGATGATGGAAAGGGCGGACCATGCCCGCCGCGGGCCGGCGGGTCCAGTCAAAACCGCTGACGAACCCATGAGCGGGCGTGATGGCCGCGCCGGGCGGAAGCGGCCGCTACATCATGCGCACGAGCGCGCCGCCGATGGAGTAGCCCGCGCCATAGGTGCACAGAAGCCCGTAGTCCCCGGCCTTCATGTCGCGATGGTTCCAGGCGAGCGCGACGACCGCGCCGGCGGCGGCGGTGTTGCCCAGCTCCTCCAGCACCATCGGCGCGACGTCGTGGCCGATCTCGCGCCCGAAGGCGAGCTTCAGGATCATCTGGTTCATGCGGGCATTGGCCTGATGCAGCCAGAAGCGCCGCACCGTGTCGGGCGTGCGGCCGTGCTCGGCGAGGAAGTCGACGATGAAGCGGTGGCTCGCCACCGTCACGTCCTTGAACACCTTGTTGCCCTGCTGCTTGATGAGGTTGCCTTCGGAGGGGATGATGCTGACGTCCCGCTGCGCCGCGCGGTTGAGATAGCCGAAGTTCGAGCGGATGTTGTTCGAGAACTGCGTCCAGTTGCGCGTGTCGAGAACCTCGAACCGGCCGGGCCGCACCTCGCCCTCCTCCGCCGCCTCGACGAGAAGGGCGGTCGCCGCGTCGCCGAAGATGAAATGCGTTTGCCTGTCGCGGAAGTTGAGATGCGCGGTGATCAGCTCCGGCGTGACCACGAGCGCGCGCCGGTGTGCGCCGGTGCGCACGAGGTTGAAGGCCACGTGCAGGCCCGCCGCCGCCGACGAGCAGCCGAGCGACAGGTCGAACGCCGCGCCGCGGGCGCCGATCTCCTGCTGGATCTCGATGCCGATCGAGGGATACATGCGCTGCAAATGCGACGAGGCGCAGATGACGAGGTCGACGCTCTCCGCCGCCACGCCCGCATCCTCGAGCGCCGCCCGCGCCGCCGACGCGCCGAACTCGGCCAGCACGGACAGCGCGTCGTCGTCGCGCGCGGGAATGCGCGGCGTCATCCGCTCGACCTCGAGGATGCCGTCGGCCGTGTGGACATGGCGGCGCCGGATGCCGGAGGCGTGATAGATGAAGTCGGCGCTCGACTTCTGCAGCGGCTCCTGGCCGCGCGCCTCCCGCACGAGATTCTCGCTCTCGACCCACAGGTTGAAGCAGTCGACCAGTTCCTCGTTGCTGATGGAAGCGGGAGGAACGGTGACGCCGATGCCGCTGATGATGACGCGATTCATGGCCTTGCCCCGAACGTGGCGACGCATGCGGCCGGGCCACGCCCGCCGCACCGGCTAAAACTAGGCCGATTGCCTTTACGGCAGATTAACCGTGGCCGGGAAGCGAAAGTTCGGGCCGGACGGGGAAAACCTCCGATGCGCGGCGACTTTCGAAGCCGAATCGAGCAAGATTGACTTGTCATTTGAGTTCTGCTTTTGTTCCAGTGATTTCGAGAGGACCACGCACGATGAATGCTGAGCCAAGGAGCGCCGCGCTCGATCTGCTGCGCAAGACCGAAGGTTACGCCTTTCAAACCGTGCTGGCCGATCCGCCCTGGCGCTTCACGAACCGGACCGGCAAGGTCGCTCCCGAACACCGGCGGCTTGCGCGTTACGAGACGATGACGACGGAGGCCATCTGCGAGCTTCCGGTCAAGGACCTGACAATCGAGCCCGCCCACCTCTATCTCTGGGTGCCGAACGCCCTCCTCCCGGACGGCCTCAAGGTCATGCAGGCGTGGGGCTTCGAATACAAGGCCAACATCGTCTGGCACAAGGTCCGGAAGGACGGCGGCTCGGACGGGCGCGGCGTGGGGTTCTATTTCCGGAACGTCACGGAGCTGCTGCTGTTCGGCATACGCGGAAAGAATGCCCGGACGGAAGCGCCCGGACGCAGCCAGGTCAACTACATCTCGTCGCGCAAGCGCGAGCATTCGCGCAAGCCCGACGAGCAGTACGATCTGATCGAAAGCTGCTCGAAGGGCCCCTATCTGGAGCTGTTCGCGCGCGGGACGCGGCCGGGCTGGACCTACTGGGGCAATCAGGCCGACGAGACGTACCGGCCGACCTGGAAGACCTACGCCTACAATTCGGCGGCGGAAGCCGCAGAATGAGCCGCGCGCCAGCGTTCGAGATCGGAAATGCATTCGGCCTTGATGCCTAGGGCGAGGACCGGGCACCCTCCGTTGCGGCCGGCATTCAGCCTGTAGATCAACTTGCCCCACCATGTCGTGCTGGCACCGTATTTCGGCCAGATCGGCACGGGCAGGCCGTCCTTGAAGACGGGGTTGCCCGCCTTGTCGAGCGCCTGGCCGAGCTCGCGGAAGATATGGTTGAGGGAGGTGTCGCGGGTGACGATCACGGCCGCGTCGATCGCGCCGGCCTCGGCAAACGCGGCAAAGGCGTAAAGGTCCCGGTCGAAGGTCTGATCCTTGGAATTCCACTCGAAATCGAAGGCGAGCCTGTTCTTCACATAGTCGATCTTGTGCCCGTCGAGAAATCGCTCCCGCACATAGGACGTCGATTTCTGGACGGTGATCGGCTTGCCCTGCGCCGAATGGCCGACGACCTCGCGCCATTCGCGCTTGATGTGCAGGTCGCCCGATATCGTCGTCTCGTTCCAGCCCTTGTGACGCAGCAAGCGCGATATCGCCTTGGGGATCTCGGATTCGTTTCCGCCCGGCCTGCGGATCATGTCGGTGGTGATCTCGAACGCTTCGAGCGCCTCGATCACCTCGCCGAATTCCTTCGGCATGCCGAACTTCAGGATCGAGGCGGCCTTGCGGTAGCTGGCGACGCGAAATTTCCGGAGGATGGAAGGCGGCAGCGCCGCCTCCACGAGCTCTTGCGGGTCCGAGGAAACGGAAGGAACCTCCGCCGCCTCGTGGGCGACGTCGAGTTCCAGTTGTTCCGCTTCGTCTTCGGACATCACGCGCCGAACCCTATCGCGTCAGGCGCTTGTATGTCACGCGCCTGGGGTTGACGGCATCGGGGCCGAGGCGGCGGATCTTGTCGGCCTCGTAGTCCTCGAAATTGCCTTCGAACCACTCGACATGGCTGTCGCCCTCGAAGGCGAGGATGTGGGTGGCGAGCCGGTCGAGGAACATGCGGTCGTGCGAGATGATGACGGCGCAGCCGGCGAAGTTCTCCAGCGCGTCCTCGAGCGCGGCCAGCGTCTCGGTGTCGAGGTCGTTGGTCGGCTCGTCGAGCAGGATGACGTTGCCGCCCGACTTCAGCATCTTGGCGAGATGCACCCGGTTGCGCTGGCCGCCGGATAGGTTGCCGACCTTCTGCTGCTGGTCGCCGCCCTTGAAGTTGAAGGACGAGCAGTAGGCGCGCGAATTCACCTCGTGCCTGCCGAGCTTGATGATGTCGCTGCCGCCGGAAATCTCCTCCCACACCGTCTTGTTGGGGTCGAGATGGTCGCGGCTCTGGTCGACATAGCCGAGCTGCACCGTATCGCCGATGCGGATCTCGCCCGAATCCGGCTTCTCCACCCCGGTGATCATCTTGAACAGCGTCGACTTGCCGGCGCCGTTGGGGCCGATGACGCCGACGATGCCGCCGGGCGGCAGGCGGAAGGAGAGGTCGTCGATCAAGAGGCGGTCGCCGAAGCCCTTGGAGAGGTTGTCGGCCTCGATCACCACCTGGCCGAGCCGCTCGCCGGCCGGGATGACGATCTGCGCGTCGCCGGGGCGGCGGTCGTTGGCCGCGCGCACCAGCTCGTCATAGGCCTTGATGCGCGCCTTGGACTTCGCCTGCCGCGCCTTGGGCGAGGAGGCGATCCACTCGCGCTCGCGCGCCAGCGCCTTCTGGCGGGCGCCCTCCTCGCGCTCCTCCTGCGCCATGCGTTTGGCCTTGGCTTCGAGATAGGCCGAGTAGTTGCCCTCGTAGGGAATGCCGCGGCCGCGGTCGAGCTCGAGAATCCAGCCGGTGACGTTGTCGAGGAAGTAGCGGTCGTGGGTGATGATCAGCACCGAGCCGGGATATTCGCGCAGGTGCTTTTCCAGCCACGCCGTGGTCTCGGCGTCGAGGTGGTTGGTCGGCTCGTCGAGGAGGAGGAGGTCGGGCTGCGACAGGAGCAGCTTGCACAGCGCCACGCGGCGCTTCTCGCCGCCCGAAAGCGTGGTCACGTCGGCATGGCCGGGCGGGCAGCGCAGCGCCTCCATCGCCATCTCGACCTGCGAATCGAGGTCCCACAGGTTCTGGCTGTCGATGACGTCCTGCAGCTTGGCGGCCTCGTCGGCCGTCTCGTCCGAGTAGTCCATCATCAACTCGTTGTAACGATCGATGATGGCCTTCTTCTTCGCCACGCCTTCCATGACGTTGCCGGTGACGTCGAGGGCGGGGTCGAGCTCGGGCTCCTGCGGCAGGTAGCCGACGGTCGCGCCCTCGGCGAGCCAGGCTTCGCCGGTGAACTCCCTGTCGAGGCCGGCCATGATCCTGAGCACGGTCGACTTGCCGGCGCCGTTGGGGCCGAGGATGCCGATCTTGGCGTCGGGGTAGAAGGACAGGTGGATGTTCTCCAGCACCTTCTTCGTCCCGTAGGCCTTGGTCAGGCCCGACATGTGATAGATGAACTGGCGTGCCATGGCGCGCGAAGACTCCGTTGTTCCTGTCAGGGAAGGATTGGTCGCCGCGTATGTAGGCGATACCGTCCCGAAGGGCAATCCGCGCCTATTGCGCGGCGCGCACCGGGCCGGGCGCCGGCGCGGCGGGTGGAGCGGCGGGAAGCGTGCAGTGCTGGCTGCGCATCGCGCCCTCGATGGCGACGAGCTCGCCCTTGTGCTGGGCGACGAGCCCTTCCTTGTCGCCGCCGGAAAGCGAGCTGACCGGCACGCCGATCAGGAACACGCCGACCGCATCGCCGGTCGCGGCCTGCTTCTGCTGCTGCGACACGGCCGCGAGCGCCGCCGAGGAGCGCTGATGCTCGGTGACGAGCTGGTCGCAGGTGAGGCCAAAATAGGCGTTCACCGGCATCGCGATCGGCGCGATGGCATCCGGATTCTTCGCGCATGCGGCGAGCGCGAACGCCGCCACGGCAAGCCAGGCTCTTCTCATTCTTTCCCCCAATTCACCCGCCGGCAGGAAACTGCGTCGCCGCCGCCGCGTCAAGTGCGGCCGTCGCCGCCGCGTGAACGCCGGCTGAACGCACGGTTCAGCGCCGGTTCCGGCCGGCTCGGCGAATGTCGGGACGTTCACACGAACCGTCCCGCCAAAAGGAGGAAAGCACCATGACCCGCAAGCTCTTCATCACCGCCGCCACCGCCGCTCTCGTCGCGCTCGGCTCGCTTCCGGCATCGGCCAACAGCGTCTGGCTCGACCAGTTCGGCTTCGGCAACCAGGCCGGCGGCGCCCAGTCCGGCACCGGCAACGCCATCGGCGTGTTCCAGAACGGCGTCTTCAACGGCGCGGTGAGCCAGCAGCACGGCCACGGCAACACCGCCGCCATCGGCCAGCAGGGCTTCAACAATTCCGCCGACAGCTACCAGCACGGCAATTTCAACCAGGGCGGCGTCGCCCAGTTCGGCGCCAACCACAACTCGATCCTGGTCCAGGACGGCAACGGCAACATCGCCGCCGGCGTGCAGGTCGGCAATGGCTGCGACGCCGGGGTGGCGCAGACCGGCAGCGGCAATATCGCGGCCTTCGTCCAGACCTGCCCGTAACGGCAATGCCCCTTCCCCGCCGCCGGTGGAGCGCCCCTCCCCGGCGGCGCGGCACGACGGCCCCGACACCCCAAGGAGAACGACCATGACCGGAAGCACCAAGCAATATTCGATCTGGGCGGCCTCGATGGTCGCCAGCCTCGCCGCGGCCTTCGCCGCCGTCGGCGCGGTCAGCGCCGGCCAGGCCGGCTCGGACAGGATGCGCTGCGAGATCGTCGCCAGCGCCTCGCGCGGCATCGTCACGCTCGAAGGCCGCGCCAGCGCGCAGCAGGCGCTGTCCGGCTCGTACCGCTTCGAGGTCTCGGGCACGGGCGCGCAAATCCGCCAGGGCGGCCCGTTCGGCATGGCGGCCGGGGCGACGGCGACGCTCGGCTCGGTGCAGCTCGGCGGCTCCGGCCCCTACGAGGCGACGCTCGACATCAGCGCCGGCGGAGAGACGGTCCGCTGCGCGGAGCGGATCAGCCGCGCGCTTTGATTCGATCTCGCAGCAGAACAGGCCAAAGCCCCGGCATGCCGGGGCTTTTTTCGTTGCTGCACCGGCCTCGCCCAATTCGTTAACGGCTGCTGAACGGCCGGTTGCGGCCCGGTTCAGCGGCAGGGTGCGAAGCTGTCTCCGTCGATTTCAGAACATTGTCGAGAGGAGAAAACCGATGATCCGCACCGCCCTTTCCGCCGCCCCGTCTGCGCTCAAGGCCGCCCTCAAGGTCGCGCTCGTTGCCGCAGCGCTCGGCACCGCCGCTCTCGCCGCGCCCGCCCATGCCGGCGGCTCGATCGGCATCACCGTCACCCCGACCAACGCCGACGAGGCGCAGGCCATGCGCGCCGGCCTTGCGATCTATTCGATCGTCAACGGCTTCAACGGCGGCTCGGGCATCAACCAGATCGGCACCGGCAATGCCGGCGGCCTCGCCCAGAACGGCAGCGGCAATCTCGGCGTCGTCCACCAGCAGGGCTCCGACCACAACGGCACGCTGACGCAGAACGGCAACGGCAACGCCCACGGCCTGTTCCAGTTCGGCAGGAACACCAGCGGTCACGTCGCCCAGAACGGCAATGGCGGCACCGGCGCGACCTTCGTGTTCGGCTGGTAGCGCGAAGCGCAAGCCATCCCGTCGCCACGCCCCGTTCGACGGTCTGGCCATTGGGAAACAACGCCCACCGCACGGGTGGGAAGACGGGCGGCCGTCCGGCCGCTCATCAAGGTAGGATAGGCGCGTCCTTCCGGCCGCCCGTCCGATGCCTTCACCCCGACGACCGTGGGCAGGGCCCGGCATTCGCGCCCCCTGCGCTGACCGTCGTCGAGGCCCGGGTCTTCGACGTCGACCGTCAAGCCGCGCCACCGTCGCGCGACCGGCCCGGACATCATCGCCCTCCCGCGCCTCCGGTTCTAGACCCGGTTCCCGCGAGGGCGACGCCCGCATCATCGCGCAGGCGCAGCGGGAGGTGGATAGATTCGGGCGAATTTTTCCGCCAGTGTGCCACCGCCTCTTGTGCCGCCGCCTCTTGTGCCGCCGCCCCTCAGCCGGCGGCCATCTGGCTGCGGTGCGCCCAGCCGGTCATGCGCATCTCGACCCAGGCCATCGCCGCGTACATCACGATGCCCTCGATGGCGAGCATGATGAGGCCGGCCCACACCAGCGGCACGTTGAACTGGCTTTGCGCCGCCAGCATCATGTGGCCGAGGCCGGAATTAGCGGCGACCGTCTCGGCGATGACAGAGCCGACGAAGGCGAGCGTGATCGCGATCTTGAGCGAGCCGAAGAAATACGGCATCGAGCGCGGGATGCCGACCTTCAGCATGATGTCCATCTTCTTCGCGCCCAGCGCCCTCAGCACGTCCTCCATCTCCGGCTCGATGGTGGCGAGGCCGGTGGCGACGTTGACCACGATGGGGAAGAAGGCGATGAGGAACGCCGTCAGCACCGCCGGCACCGTGCCGATGCCGAACCAGATGACCAGGATCGGCACCACCGCGACCTTGGGGATGGCGTTGAAGCCGACCATCAGCGGGTAGAGGCCGGCATAGATGAAGCGCGACCAGCCGACGAGGATGCCGAGCGCCAGCCCGCCGACGACCGCCAGGGCGAAGCCGACCGTCGTGGTGTAGAGCGTCTGCAGCGAGTTCTTCCAGATCGCCGGCCAGTATTGCCAGATCGCCTGCGCGATGCGCGAGGGGGCGGGCAGGATGTATTGCGGCAGGCCGAAGGCCCGCACGGCCAGCTCCCAGACGATGAACAGCACGGCCGTGTAGAGCCACGGCGCGGCCCTGATCCAGTCGATGCCGGGCTTGCGCTCGCTCATGCGGCCTTCCTCGCATCGGCGATGTTGCCGCGCAGCTCGTGGACGATGTCGTTGAATGCCGGCTCGTAGAGGATTTCGAGGTCGCGCGGCCGCGCGAAGGGCACGGCCTGCTCCCGGATGACGCGGCCCGGCCGCGCGCTCATCACGAAGATGCGGTCGGCGAGGAACACGGCCTCGCGCAGATCGTGGGTGACGAGGACGATCGTCACCTTCTGCTCCGCGTGCAGGTCGCGGATGACGCACCACAGCTCCTCGCGGGTGAAGGAATCGAGCGCGCCGAACGGCTCGTCGAGCATCAGAAGGTCCGGCTCGTGGATCAGCGCCCGGCACAGGTTGGCGCGCTGCTGCATGCCGCCGGAGAGCTGCCACGGATATTTCTGGCCGAAGCCCTTCAGCCCTACGGTCTCGAGCAGCTTCTCGGCCTTGGCGACGTATTCGGCCTTGTTCATGCGCAGGCGGCCGCGGTGGCGGTCCACCACCTCCAGCGGCAGCAGGATGTTGTCGAGCGTGGTGCGCCACGGCAGCATGGTCGGGTTCTGGAACGCCATGCCGACGATGTTGACCGGCTTCGTCACCCGCTCGTCGGCGACGGTGACGACGCCGCGCTGCGGAATGTAGAGCCCGGTGACGAGCTTCATCAGCGTGGACTTGCCGCAGCCGGACGGGCCGACCACGGCGGCGAACTCGCCGGTGCCGACGGTGAGCGAGAGGCCTTCGACCGCCAGCAGGCCCTCCGGCCCACCATAGCGCATGTCGACGTCCTCGATGGTGACGAGAGGGCGCGTCATCTGTTCTCCGTCCGCTTCCGGATCTTGTGTGCGGGAGCCGGCGATTCCCCGCGCCGGCCCCCGCGTTCCCCTCAACCGGAGGTCAAGGAATCAGCCGCTCTTCCTTCGGCGGCAGATAGGAGGCGTCGAACACGTCGCCCGGCCCGACCGCGCCCTTCAGCCCCATCGAGACCTTGAGATAGTCGATGGAGGCGGCGAGCTTGGCCTCGTCGACGCCGCCGAAGCCGTTCTCGACCACGTAGGGCGTCCTGATGTTGCGGGCATTGGCCATGTCGAGGCGCTCGCGCTCGATCGCGGCGTCGAGCACCTCGTTGCGCTTCATCACCGCCGTGACGCCGGCATCCGGATCGGCGACCGCGTCGGCGAAGCCCTTGGCCACCGCCCGCAGGAAGCCCTTCACCGCATCCGGGTTCTGGGCCGCGAAGTCGGTGTTGACCATGATGGAGTTGCCGTAGAGGTCGAGGCCGTTCTCGGCCATCATGATGGTCGCGATGTCGTCGTCGCCGATGCCCTGCGCCTTGAGGTTGAGCACCGAGGAGAAGGCGAAGCCGAAGATGCCGTCGACCTGGCCCTGCGCCAGCATCGGCTCGCGCACGGGGAAGCCGACGCTCTCGATCGTCACCTTGCTCTCGTCGATGCCGGCGGCCTGCACGAAGGCCTTCCACTGTGCGAAGGCGCCGTCCGGGGGCGGGGCGCCGAGCTTCTTGCCCTCGACCGACTTCGGGTCCTCGGTGACGCCGAGCGACTTGCGGCCGATGATGGCGAAGGGCGGCCGCTCGTAGACGACCATCACGGCGCGCACTTTCTGCGCCGGGTCCTCGTCGAGGAACTTGATGAGCGAGTTGATGTCGCCGAAGCCGAGCTGGTAGGCGCCGGTCGCCACGCGCGGGATCGCCTCGACCGAGCCCGCGCCGGAATCGATCGTCACGTTGAGCCCCTCGGCGGCGAAATGGCCGTTGTCGATGGCGAGGAAGAAGCCGGCGGCCGGCCCCTCGAACTTCCAGTCGAGCGTGAACTTGATGTCGGTCTGCGCCGCCGCCGGAAGCGACGAGCCGGCAAACATCGTGCCCGCCATCAGGCCCGCCGCCACGAAGGAGAAAACTCTGCGCGAAATCATGGATGAAGACACTCCCAACCCGTTTCCGGCTGTCATCAAAACGGCTCCCGGATTGTAATGCAAGCGCAATCTGCTCATCCGATTGGCAAATTGGTGCAATGCACAAAAACTGGACAGGATGCACGCGCGCGCACCGGGCCAAGCATGCGGAAAAGGCAGAAGCCGGCTTGACCGGACGGGCTTTTCCGCTTCACCTCGCGACAAAGCGGGGGTGACGCCATGCCTTTCGACAGCCGGAGACAGATCGCTTCGCCGACGGGAGCCACGCTCAACGTCTACACGGCGCTGCCCGCCGGCCGGCCGCGCGGGGCGGTGCAGGTCAACCACGGCCTTGCCGAGCATGCGGCGCGCTACGGGCGCTTCGCCCGCTTCCTCGCCGGGCGCGGCTTCGCCGTCTACGCCCACGACCATCGCGGCCACGGCTACACCACCGCACCGGACGCGCCGCAGGGCTCGTTCGGGCCGGAGCCGGCGGCGGCCAACGTCGTCGCCGACGTCGCGGCCGTGCACGACCTGATCGGCGGGGAGCAGCCGGGCGTGCCTGTCATCGTCTTCGGCCATTCGATGGGCGCGCTGATTGCGCTCAACTTCGTGCTGAAACATCATGACCGCATCGCCGGCGCGGCGATCTGGAACGGCAATTTCTCCGCCGGCCTCCTCGGGCGGCTGGCGCAGCTCGTGCTGGCGTGGGAAAGATTCCGGCTCGGCTCGGACGTGCCGTCGCGCCTCCTGCCGCGGCTGACCTTCCGCGCCTGGGCGAGGAAGGTGACGGACGGCCGCACGCCGTTCGACTGGCTGTCGCGCGACCACGCCGAGGTCGATGCCTACGTCGCCGACCCGCTGTGCGGCTTCGACGCCTCGGTCGGCATGTGGAAGGGCGTGTTCGACCTGATCTTCGCCGGGGCGGACGACCGCAACTTCTCCGGCGTGCGGCGCGACCTGCCCTTCAATATCGTCGGCGGCGCGAAGGACCCGGCGACGGACTTCGGCAAGGCGACGGAGCACCTTGCCGGCCGCCTGCGGCGGATGGGCTTTTCGAATCCGGTTTCAAGGGTTTATGCCCAGACGCGGCACGAATCCCTCAACGAGTTGAATCGCGATCTCATCATGCAGGATTTCGCGGCGTGGGCCGAAGGCGTCGTCGCCGCGACAGGTCATGACGGGGGCGCATGACCCCATGCCGAGAATTCGGATTACCCGACGCATCCCGATCTGCTAGGCCTCTGGCCATCGAAACGGAGGCTGCCTCAGCCATGGCCGAAGCGCCGCTTAAGGGCATACGCGTCATCGAGCTTGCCCGCATCCTCGCCGGCCCGTGGGCGGGCCAGATGCTGGCCGACCTCGGCGCCGACGTCATCAAGGTCGAGAACCCGGACGGCGGCGACGACACCCGCAAATGGGGCCCGCCCTTCGTCACGAGCCATGACGGCGAGAACCTGTCGGCCGCCTACTACCACGCGTGCAATCGCGGCAAGCGCTCGATCGCCCTCGACTTCTCGACGCCGGAGGGTGCCGGGACCGTGCGCCGGCTCGCCGCCTCCGCCGACGTGCTGATCGAGAACTTCAAGCTCGGCGGACTGAAGAAGTACGGCCTGGACTACGAGAGCCTCAGCGCGGTCAACCCGCGCCTCGTCTACTGCTCGATCACCGGCTTCGGCCAGGACGGCCCCTACGCGCCGCGCGCCGGCTACGACTTCATCGTGCAGGGCATGTCGGGCCTGATGTCGATCACCGGCGAGCCCGACCGCGAGCCGCAGAAGGTGGGCGTGGCCGTGACCGACATCTTCACCGGCCTCTATTCGGTGATCGCGATCCAGGCCGCGCTCCGCCACGCGGAGAAGACCGGCCAGGGCCAGCACATCGACATGGCCCTGCTCGACGCGCAGGTGTCGGTGCTGGCGAACCAGAACCTCAACTATCTGGTCTCCGGCACCGCGCCGACCCGCATGGGCAACGCCCATCCGAACATCGCGCCCTACGAGGTGCTGCCGGTGAAGGACGGCCACTTCATCCTCGCCGTCGGCAATGACGGCCAGTTCGCCCGGTTCTGCGCCGCGATCGGCCGCGCGGAGCTGGCCGGCGACCCGGCCTTCGCCACCAATGCGGCGCGCGTCGTCAACCGCAAGGAACTGCGCGGGCACATGGTGGCGGCGCTCGCCGACGTCGCGCGCGCGGACATCCTCGCCGCGCTGGAAAGGGCCGGCGTGCCGGCCAGCCCCATCAACGACATCGGCCAGACCTTCGCCGACCCGCAGGTGGTGGCGCGCGGCATGCGGCTCGCGCTCGACGACGGCCTCGGCAACGCGCTGCCGTCGGTGCGCTCGCCGATGGTGATGGGCGGCACGCCACTGACCTACGAGCGCCCCTCGCCGCGCCTCGGCCAGCACACCGAAGAAATCCTCGCAGAACTGGAGAAGGGCGGCTCATGAGAACCGGCGGACAACTCATCGTCGATGCGCTCGAGGCCAACGGCGTCGACAGGCTCTATTGCGTGCCGGGCGAAAGCTACCTCGCCGTGCTCGACGCGCTGCACGACTCGAAGATCGAGACCGTCGTGTGCCGTCAGGAAGGCGGTGCCGCGATGATGGCCGACTGCTACGGCCGCCTCTCGGGCAAGCCCGGCATCTGCTTCGTCACCCGCGGCCCCGGCGCCACCAACGCCTCGGCCGGCGTCCACATCGCGCGGCAGGATTCGATTCCGCTGATCCTGTTCGTCGGCCAGATCGGCCGCGGCATCAAGGAGCGCGAGGCGTTCCAGGAGGTCGACTACAAGGCGTTCTACGGCTCGATCGCCAAATGGGTGGTCGAGATCGACGACGCCGCGCGCATCCCCGAGCTCGTTACCCGCGCCTTCGCCGTCGCCACCTCGGGCCGGCCGGGCCCGGTCGTGGTCTCGCTGCCGGAGGACATGCTGACCGACGAGGTCGAGGCGGTCGCGCCGCTGCCCTACACGCCCGTGGAGACGCGCCCCGGCGCGCCGGAAATGGACGCGCTGACGGCCCTGCTCGACAAGGCCGAGCGGCCGTTCGTCATCCTCGGCGGCACGCGCTGGACGCAGGAGGCGGTGGACGAGATGTGCGGCGCGCTGGAGCGCTGGTCGCTACCCGTCGGCTGCTCGTTCCGGCGGCAGGCGCTGTGCGACCAGCTCCACGCGAGCTATGCCGGCGACGTCGGCATCGGCATCAACCCGAAGCTCGGCGCCTACATCAAGCAGGCCGACCTCGTGCTTCTGGTCGGCTGCCGCTTCGGCGAGATGCCGTCCTCCGACTACACGCTGCTGAAAAGCCCCTACCCCGACCAGAAGCTGGTCCACATCTATCCCGACCCGGAGGAGTTGGGCCGCGTCTACCGGCCCACCGTCGCCATCAACGCGACGCCGGCCGCCTTCGCCGCCGCCTTCGCCGCGACCGCGCCGAAAAGGACGCCCGTCTGGGCGAACCGCACCGAGGAGCTGCACCAGAGCTACCTCGAATGGTCGACGCCGCCGGCGACCGGCCCCGGCAAGGTGCTGATGGGCCCGATCATGGAGCATCTGGAGACCGTGCTGCCGGAGGATGCCGTCATCTGCAACGGCGCCGGCAACTTCGCCACCTGGATGCACCGCTACCATCGCTACCGCCGCTTCAACACGCAGGCGGCCCCGACCTCCGGCTCGATGGGCTACGGCCTGCCGGCCGGCGTCGCCGCCAAGCACCTGTTCCCCGGGCGCGAGGTGATCGTGTGGGCCGGCGACGGCGACTTCATGATGCACGGACAGGAATTCGCCACCGCCGTGCAGTACGGCCTGCCCATCGTCGTCGTCATCCTGAACAACGGCATCTACGGCACCATCCGCATGCATCAGGAGCGCGACTATCCCGGCCGCGTCTCCGGCACGACGCTCAAGAACCCCGATTTCGCGGCGCTGGCGCGCGCCTATGGCGGCCACGGCGAGACCGTGGCGGAGACGGCCGAGTTCGCTCCCGCCTTCGAGCGCGCGCGGACGAGCGGCATTCCGGCCATCATCGACGTCCGGCTCGACCCGGAAGCGATCACGCCGACCCGCACGCTGACCGACATCCGCGAAGGCCGCTGAGGCGGAACGGCGGCGCAACCGACGCTGCGCCGCCGCAGGCTCCCCTCCTCTCCGTGAATGGCGGGACGCCGCACCCTGCGTCATCCCGGCCAAGGGCGCGAAGCGCCCGCAGAGCCGGGACCCATTGGCCGCAACATCGTCGAGCACGGCCCGGTCCTCACGCAGGCGTACTTCAGGATCGTCTCGCAAGCCTTGAACCCGGCCTTGCCGCTCAATGGGTCCCGGCTCTCCCTCGCTTCGCTCGGTCGGCCGGGATGACGGCGAGGGCGGCGTCCCGCCATGCCTGGGAGAAGGTCCCCCGAAGGCCATTTCTTCGGGCGTTGCAAAATTCTGCGCCCGTGCCTTGAACCGACCTGCCCCGGTTCCCATGTAAAATCGCCTGCGGACAATTTCCGGCTTCGGGCGATGTGCGGCGTGGATGACGCCGCATTTTCATAAGAGTGGGACGACAACATGGAAATTTTCACGCCCGAGGGCTTCACCGCCCTTCTGCAGGTGATTGCCATCGACCTTGTGCTTGCCGGCGACAATGCGGTGGTGATCGGCCTTGCCGCCGCCGGCCTGCCGGCCAACCAGCGCGCCAAGGCCATCCTCATCGGCATCATCGCCGCCACCGTGCTGCGCATCGCCTTCGCCTCCGTCACGGTTCAGCTCCTCAACATCATCGGCCTGCTTCTGGTCGGCGGCCTGCTGCTCCTATGGGTGTGCTGGAAGATGTGGCGCGAACTGCGCACGCCGCATCACGAGGTCCACGCCGCGCAGGAAGCACTGGCCGACGAGGACCTCGACAAGAGCGGCGGCATCGCCGAGGGCGCGCCGCGCAAGACGCTGAAGCAGGCGGCGATCCAGATCATCATCGCCGACGTGTCGATGTCGCTCGACAACGTGCTCGCCGTGGCGGGCGCGGCGCGCGACCATCCGACCGTCCTCGTCATCGGTCTCGCGCTGTCCATCGCGCTGATGGGCATTGCCGCCACCTTCATCGCCCGCCTGCTCGAGAAGCACCGCTGGATCGCCTATGTCGGCCTGCTGATCATCCTCTACGTGGCGCTGGAGATGATCTATCGCGGCTCGATGGAGGTCTGGCCCGCGGTCGCAGCCGGCCTGTAACACCCGGCCGCGCCGGAACAGGAAAGCCCGCCGCTTGCCGAAGCGGCGGGCTTTTTCTTGTCTTGTCGACCGGGGCCCGCAAGGCTTGCGCCCGGCGCGAGCCGAAGATGCGGACACCGAAGACCCGGGCAAGGAAAGGGGCGGTCGCCCGCCCCCTTCATTCGTCATCCTTGCCGGCCGAAGCCCTCGTTCAGCCGCCGAACGCCTTGTCGGTGACGGCGTGGGTCCACGCGCCCTCCGGCTTCTTCGAGATCACCGGGTCGTCGCCGCCGGTCAGCAGCGTCTCGACGGTGCGCTCGAAGTCGGCCGGGTCGAGCGCGCCGTTGGAGCCGGCCGTCAGCTTCGCCACCTCGCCCATCATGCGCTTCTGGTGGTGCTCCTGCTGCGCGCCGGTCTCGTCGTTCTCCAGCACGATCTCGGCCGCCTCGTCCGGGTTCTCCTCGGCATATTTCCAGCCCTTCATCGAGGCGCGCACGAAGCGGGCCATCCTGTCGACGAAGGCCTCGTCGGCGAGGTTCTGCTCCAGCACGTAGAGGCCGTCCTCCAGCGTGGCGACGCCCTGGTCCTCGTACTTGAAGGTGATGAGGTCGTCCTCGGCGATGCCGGCGTCGATGACCTGCCAGTATTCATTGTAGGTCATGACCGAGATGCAGTCGGCCTGCTTCTGGAGCAGCGGATCGACGTTGAAGCCCTGCTTGAGCACGGTGACGCCGTCCGCCCCGCCCTGGGTGGAGATGCCGAGCTTGCTCATCCAGTTCATGAACGGATACTCGTTGCCGAAGAACCAGACGCCGAGCGTCCGGCCCTTGAAGTCCTCGGGGCCGGTGATGCCGGTCTCCTTGAGGCAGGTCAGCATCATGCCCGACGACTTGAAGGGCTGGGCGATGTTGACGAGCGGTACGCCGCGCTCGCGCGTGGCGAGAGCGGCCGGCATCCACTCCACGATGACGTCGGCGCCGCCGCCGGCGATCACCTGCGGCGGGGCGATGTCGGGCCCGCCGGGCTTGATCTCGACGTCGAGGTTCTCCTCCTCGTAGAAGCCCTTGTCCTTGGCGACGTAGTAGCCGGCGAACTGCGCCTGCGTCACCCATTTGAGCTGCAGCGTGACCTTGTCCGCGGCAAAAGCCTGAAACGCGGCCAGCGACATCGCGCCGGCGAGAAATGCAACTGCTGTTGTTTTCATTGTTTTCACCCTCTGAAGTGCGCCTATCCACCGCGGACAGACGGATGCCAGAACGTCACGGCCCTCTCGGCGAGGGACACGACGCCATAGAAGACGGAGCCTGCGAGCGCGGCGACCGCGATCTCCGCCCAGACCATGTCGACATTCATCCGCCCGACCTCGGTCGAGATGCGGAAGCCCATGCCGACGATGGGCGTGCCGAAGAACTCTGCCACGATGGCGCCGATGAGGGCCAGCGTCGAGTTGATCTTCAGCGCGTTGAAGATGAAGGGCGCGGCGGCCGGCAGGCGCAGCTTGAACAGCGTCTGCCAGTAGCTCGCCGCATAGGTGCGCATCAGGTCGCGGTCGATCGACGACGACACGCTGAGCCCCTGCACCGTGTTCACCAGCATCGGGAAGAAGGTCATGATGATGACCACCGCCGCCTTGGACGGCCAGTCGAAGCCGAACCACATCACCATGATCGGCGCGACGCCGATGATCGGCAGCGCCGAGACGAAATTGCCGAGCGGCAGCAGCCCGCGCTGCAGGAACGGCGAGCGGTCGATGAGGATGGCGACGACGAAGCCCGCGCCGCAGCCGAGCGCGTAGCCGATCAGCACCGCCTTGAGGAAGGTCTGCTGGAAATCGGCCCACAGGATCGGCACCGAGCCGACGATTCGCGCCCAGATCATCGACGGCGGCGGCAGCAGCACCGACGGGATCTGGAAGCCGCGCACGATGCCTTCCCACATCACCAGCACGGCGATGCCGAACACGGTCGGTACCGCGATGCCGATCGCGCGCCGCAGCGCGGCCGAGCGCGGGTTCTGCCGCACCAGCCATTCGTTGAACGCCCAGGCCACGGCCCAGAACAGGAGCGCGAGCAGGAACGGCGTCCTCATTGCACCATCCCCATGCGTTTGAGCACCATGCGGTGGCCGATGCCGACGACGGCGACGAGGACGGCGGCGAGCGCGGCCGCCATGAACAGCGCCGACCAGATCTGCACGGTCTGGCCGTAATAGGAGCCGGCGAGGAGCCGCGCGCCGAGGCCGGCCACCGCGCCGGTCGGCAATTCGCCGACGATGGCGCCGACGAGGCTGATGGCGACGGCCACCTTCAGCGAGGTGAAGAGATAGGGCATGGCCGAGGGCCAGCGCAGCTTCCAGAAGGTCTGGACGGCACTTGCGTTGTAGGTGCGCATCAGGTCGAGCTGGATGACCTCGGGGCTTCTCAGCCCCTTGACCATGCCGACCACGACCGGGAAGAACGACAGATAGGTCGAGATCAGCGCCTTGGGCAGAAGACCGGTCAGGCCGACGGCGTTGAGCACCACGATGATCATCGGCGCGATGGCGAGGATGGGGATGGTCTGGCTCGCCACCACCCACGGCATCACCGACTTGTCCATCGCCCGGTTGTGGACGATGAAGACGGCGAGCAGGATGCCGAGCAAGGTGCCGAGCGCGAAGCCGACGAGCGTCGAGGACAGCGTGATCCACGCATGGTAGAGAAGGCTGCGCCGCGAGGTCGGCGCGATCTCCACCGTCGTGCGCCACATCTCGGCGAAGACCTGATGCGGGCTCGGCAGCACCGGCCGCTCCTGCGCCAGCGTGTCGCGCACGAGGTCGGCGAAGGTCCATTCGGCGCCCGCACGCTCGTAGACGCCGAGCTGCCACGGCATGTTGAGCCAGACGGCGAAGCCGTACCACAGCGCCACGATGGCCGCGACGACGATCAGGATCGGCAGCGCGTTGCCGGCGGCAAGGCGGGAAAGGATGCCGTCGCGCCCCGCCCCGCCCGCAGCGATGGTGCCGGCCGCGCTAGTCGTCATAGCTGTGCCCCGACCTCAGGCCGTCGCGGACGCGCGCGGCGATGGAAAGGAATTCGGGCGTTTCGCGGATGTCGAGCGGCCGCTCGCGCGGCAGGGTCGAGTGGATGACGTCCGTCACCCTTCCGGGGCGCGGCGACATGACCACGATCTTGGTCGAGAGGTAGACGGCTTCCGGGATCGAGTGGGTGACGAAGCAGATCGTCTTCTTCGTCCGCGCCCACAGCTCCAGCAGCTGCTCGTTGAGATGGTCGCGCACGATCTCGTCGAGCGCGCCGAACGGCTCGTCCATCAGCAGAAGGTCGGCGTCGAAGGCGAGCGCACGGGCGATGGAGGCGCGCTGCTGCATGCCGCCGGAAAGCTGCCACGGGAACTTCTTCTCGAAGCCGGCGAGGTTGACGAGCGCGAGCGTGCGGGCGATCCGCGCCTCGATCTCGGGCCGGGGATAGCCCATGATCTCAAGCGGCAGCGCGACGTTGCGCTCGATGGTGCGCCACGGGAACAAGCCCGCGGCCTGGAACACGTAGCCGTAGGAGCGCGCCTCGCGCGCCGCCCGCGGCGACAGGCCGTTGACGAGGATCGACCCTTCGGTCGGCTGCTCGAGGTCGGCGATCGCACGCAGGAAGGTGGTCTTGCCGCAGCCCGAGGGGCCGATGAAGGAGACGAACTCGCCCCGGTCGATGGTCAGGTTGACGTTGGAAAGCGCATTCACCGGGCCGTCATTGGTCGCGAAGGTGAGGCCGAGGCCGGAGGCCTCGATCACCGGAGCGGCTGTTCTGACGGCTGGCTCGATCTGGCTGGCGGGTGCGTTCATGGGCCGGACGTCAAACCCCGCTTGCCGGAATGCCGGTGCGCTCGACCTTGCGCGGCGCCACGACCTCCTTCCACGTCGACAGCGCCCGGTTGACCGCCATGTGCGGCTCGCGCGCCACGAACCGGCCGTGGCCGGGCTTCGCCTCGACCTTGCCTTCCTCGACCACGGGTTCGCCGCGGGTGAAGACGAAGCGCGGCAGGCCCTTGACCTCGACGCCCTCGAACACGTTGTAGTCGATGACCGACTGCTGCGATTTCGCGGAGATGGTCTTCCTGCGCTCGGGGTCCCAGACGACGATGTCGGCGTCCGCGCCTTCGAGGATCGCGCCCTTTTTCGGGTACATGTTCAGGATCTTGGCGATGTTGGTCGAGGTGACGGCGACGAACTCGTTCGGCGTCAGCCGGCCGGTGTTGACGCCGTAGGTCCACAGCACCGGCAGACGGTCCTCCAGACCGCCGGTGCCGTTCGGGATCTTCGTGAAGTCGCCGACGCCGAAGCGCTTCTGGTCGGTGGTGAAGGCGCAATGGTCGGTCGCGACCACCTGCAACGAGCCGGCGGCGAGGCCGGCCCACAGCGAGTCCTGATGCAGCTTGGAACGGAAGGGCGGGCTCATGACGCGGCGGGCGGCATGGTCCCAGTCCTTGTCGAAATACTCGCCCTCGTCGAGCACGAGGTGCTGGATCAGCGGCTCGCCGAAGACGCGCATGCCCTTCTGCCGCGCGCGGCGGATCGCCTCGTGGCTCTGCTCGCAGGAGGTGTGCACGACGTAGAGCGGCACGCCGGCCATGTCGGCGATCATGATGGCGCGGTTGGTCGCCTCGCCCTCGACCTCGGGCGGGCGCGAATAGGCGTGCGCCTCCGGCCCGTTGTTGCCTTCGGCGAGGAGCTTCTGCGACAGGGCGGCCACCACGTCGCCGTTCTCGGCGTGGACGAGCGGCAGCGCGCCGAGCTCGGCGCAGCGCTGGAACGACGCGAACATCTCGTCGTCGTTGACCATCAGCGCGCCCTTGTAGGCCATGAAGTGCTTGAAGGAGGTGATGCCGCGCCTGACCACCTCCGGCATCTCGTCGAACACCTCCTTCCCCCACCAGGTGATCGCCATGTGGAAGGAGTAGTCGGCGCAGGCGCGTGTCGACTTGTTGTCCCACATCTGCATCGCTTCAAGCAGCGACTGGCCGGGGGAAGGCAGGCAGAAATCGACCACCATCGTGGTGCCGCCGGAGAGCGCGGCGCGCGTGCCGCTCTCGAAATCGTCGGCCGAATAGGTGCCCATGAACGGCATTTCGAGGTGGGTGTGCGGGTCGATGCCGCCGGGCATCACGTAGCAGCCGGTGGCGTCGAACTCGTGGTCGCCGTGGAGGTCCGGGCCGATGGCGACGATCCTGTCGCCCTTGATCAGCACGTCGGCCTTGTAGGTCCGGTCCGCGGTGACGATGGTTCCGTTCTTGATGACCTTTGTCATTTCGTTCCCCTGTTATCCCGCAGCCGGCGCGGCCGCCGGTTGCGAATGTCCTTCAGCAACGCGTCGAGGGTGCCGTAGATCGGCACGACCACAGCGAAGCTCGCCGACTTGAAATGATGGCCGGCGGAGCGGCACACGGCCGCCATCCGTTCCTGATATTCTGGCGTAAGCCAGATGCGGGCGAAACCCAGAAACTGCACGACGACGTCCTCCTGCAGGTTCAGGATGCGCGAGTGGTTGGCGCGGAAGATCGAGAACGCGGCGTAGAGCGCGGTCAGGATCGACAGGCCGAGGATGACGAGCAGGAAGGTCGGGTCGCCGGTATAGCTGCCCGAGGCCATGGCGTAGAGCCAGGCCAGCGCCGAGAACACGATGAAGGTCTTGGAGATGCGGAAGCCCGAATTGATGCCTTCGAGCTCGCTGCGGTACTTGTCCTCGATCTGCTGCTCGATGTCGCGCAGCTTCTTCTTGAACTCGTAGAGGCGCTGGTTCTCCTCGTCGGTGTGCTCCTCGCCCCGCGCCTCGCCGAGGATGTCGAACGCCTTCAGCGTCATCTCGTCGATGGCCGACCAGCCCGGCAGCGGCAGGATCGCCGGCGGCAGATACTGCCCGATGCGCTCGAACACGACGTAGATGATGTGGATCGTCGTCAGGAACATGAACAGGATGAGCAGCAGCGCGAAGTCGGAGACGCCGAGCACGTCGAAGATCGTCTGGTAGTTCTGCACCACCTGATTGAGCAGCTCGAGGTCGGGAAGGAAGCCCTCCGAGGCGCTGCCGACCTCGGTGAAGCCGGAGGCGACGTAGAAGACGAGGCCCGAGACGACGAGCCGGGAGGTCATGAAGTTCGAGAACCGGATTACGTTCTGGAGCAATCCCTCGACGTCCATGACCCGCCATCCCTATTCGACGATTTCCGCCGTCTCCACCACGGCGTGGAACAGCACGTCCGCGCCCGCCGCCGCCCATTCCTTCGAAATCTCCTCCGCCTCGTTGTGCGACAGGCCGTCGACGCAGGGGCACATCACCATCGCCGTGGGCGCGACGCGGTTGATCCAGCAGGCGTCGTGTCCGGCGCCGGAGACGATGTCGCGGTGGGAGTAGCCGAGCCGCTCGGCCGCGTTGCGGATCGCCGTCACGCAGCTCTCGTCGAAGGTGACGGGGTCGAAATGGCCGACCGCCTCGACCTCGAAGCCGATGTCGAGCGCCTCGCAGATCGTGGCGATGCCGTCCTCGATGCGGGCGCGCATCTCGTTCAGCACCTCCTCGTTCGGCGAGCGGATGTCGATGGTGAACACCACCCTGCCCGGGATGACGTTGCGCGAGTTGGGATAGACCTCCATGTGGCCGATGGCCCCGACCGCGTCGGGCTGGTAGTCCATCGCCACCTCGTGCACCAGCTCGGTGATGCGCGCCATGCCGAGACCGGCGTTGCGGCGCTTGGGCATCGGCGTCGAGCCGGTATGCGCCTCCTTGCCGGTCAGCGTCACCTCAAGCCACCACAGGCCCTGGCCGTGGGTGACGACGCCGATGTCGATGCCTTCGTCCTCGAGGATCGGCCCCTGCTCGATGTGCAGCTCGAAGAACGCCTTGATCTTGCGCGCGCCGACCTCTTCGTCGCCCTTCCAGCCGATGCGCTCCAGCTCGTCGCCGAAGCGCTTGCCCTCCTTGTCCTGGCGCGCATAGGCCCAGTCCAGCGTGTGCTGGCCGGCGAACACGCCGGACGCCAGCATGGCCGGGGCGAAGCGGGTGCCCTCCTCGTTGGTCCAGTTGGTGACGACGATGGGATGCTTCGTGCGGATGCCGAGGTCGTTCAGCGTGCGGATGACCTCCAGCCCGCCGAGGACGCCGAGGACGCCGTCGTAGCGGCCGCCGGTGGGCTGGGTGTCGAGGTGGGAGCCGACATAGACCGGCAGCGCGTCGGGGTCGGTGCCCGCCCGCGTGGCGAACATCGTGCCCATCTTGTCGACGCCCATGTCGAGGCCGGCTTCCTCGCACCAGCGCCTGAACAGGCGCCGGCCCTCGCCGTCCTCGTCGGTCAGGGTCTGGCGGTTGTTGCCGCCGGCCACGCCCGGGCCGATCTCGGCCATGGCGTGGATCGAGTCCCACAGACGGTCCGCGTTGATGCGCAGGTTCTCGCCCGGTGCTGCCATCGGTTCCAAACTCCCATTCGCAATGTTCCCCGAAGGAGCCGGCGGTTCCCGACGCCGGCCCTTCCGGTCAGGCGACCGTCAGTCGATCGCCTCCAGGATGCCGCGCACGCCGTCGATCAGCTCGTCGATCTGGTTCTTCTCGATGATGAGCGGCGGCGAAAGGGCGATGATGTCGCCCGTGGTGCGGATCAGGAAGCCCTTCTCGAACGCCTTGACGAAGGCGGAGAAGGCGCGCTTCGTGGGCTCGCCGGCGATCGGCTGCAATTCGATGGCGCCGACGAGGCCGATGTTGCGCACGTCGACGACGTGCGGCTCGCCCTTGAGCGAGTGCAGCGCGTCCTCCCAGTAGGGCGCGAGCTCCGCGCCGCGGGTCAAAAGCCCCTCTTCCTTGTAGGTGTCGAGCGTGGCGATGGCGGCGGCCGAGGCGATCGGGTTGCCCGAATAGGTGTAGCCGTGGAAGAACTCGATCAGGTGCTCGGGCCCGGTCATGAAGGCGTCGTGGATCTCCTTCTTCACGAACACCGCGCCCATCGGGATGACGCCGTTCGACACGCCCTTGGCCGTGGTCATGATGTCCGGGATGACGCCGAAATAGTCGGCCGCGAACGGCGTGCCGAGGCGGCCGAAGCCGGTGATGACCTCATCGAAGATCAAAAGGATGCCGTGCTTGTCGCAAATCTCGCGCAGGCGCTGGAGATACCCCTTCGGCGGGATGATCACGCCGGTGGAGCCCGCGACCGGCTCGACGATCACGGCCGCCACGGTCGAGGCGTCGTGCAGCGCCACGATGCGCTCCAGCTCCTCGGCGAGGTCGGCGCCGTGCTCCGGCTCGCCGCGCGAGAACGTGTTCCTGCCCGGCAGATGCGTATGGGGAAGATGGTCGACGCCGGTCAGAAGCGTGCCGAACATCTTGCGGTTGGCGACGATGCCGCCGACGGAGATGCCGCCGAAATTGACGCCGTGATAGCCGCGCTCGCGGCCGATCAGGCGGAAGCGCGAGCCCTCGCCGCGCATGCGATGATAGGCGAGCGCGATCTTGAGCGCGGTGTCGACCGATTCGGAGCCCGAATTGGTGAAGAAGACGTGGTCCATGCCTTCCGGCGCGATGTCGACCAGCCGGTTGGCGAGCTCGAACACGATGGGATGGCCCATCTGGAAGGCCGGCGCATAGTCGAGCTCGGCGGCCTGGCGCTGGATCGCCTCGGTGATCTTCGGCCGGCAATGGCCGGCATTGACGCACCACAGGCCCGCGGTGCCGTCGAGAACCTTGCGGCCGTCGGCCGTGGTGTAGTGCATGTCCTTCGCGCCGACGAGCATGCGCGGCGCCTGCTTGAACTGGCGGTTCGCCGTGAACGGCATCCAGAATGCGCTGAGGTCGTTCGGCGCGACGTTGAGCCTGTTGGACATGACCAAGCCTTTCCCTTTATCGGTTCTCGAGTGCCCCTCGTTATGCGGCCAACGCTTGGTTCTTCAGGCGCAGTCGTGCTACGCATTTTTGACCGATTGGACAAACGTTAGCATCGCCAGACGGGCGGTCAAGCGATTACTAGCGCAGGTGCACGGCCCGCGGCGCGCGCCACGGGCGAAGGGACGGCTGGTCCAGACGATTGGGCCAGAATGACGGCACCGGCGGCACGAAAGGGACGGTTGCGAGATGGAGGCCATGCGGGACGCTGCCAAGCCGAAACGCCGGACGCGCATCCAGACCGAAAAGCGCGAGATCATCCTCGAGGCGGCGCTGGAGGTGTTCTCGCAGCACGGTTATCGCGGCGCGACCATCGACCAGATCGCCGAGGCCGCCGGCATGTCGAAACCGAACCTGCTCTACTATTTCCGCTCCAAGGAGGACATCCACGTCACGCTGATGCAGCGGCTGCTGGAGACGTGGCTCGCGCCGCTGAAGGAGCTGGACGACATCGGCGATCCGCTGGCCGAGCTCAGCGCCTACATCCGCCGCAAGCTGGAGATGGCGCGCGACTACCCGCGCGAAAGCCGCCTCTTCGCCAACGAGATATTGCAGGGCGCGCCGCGCATCATGCCGATGATCGAGGGCGAGCTGAAATCGCTGGTCGACGAGAAGGTAAAAATCATCCGCGGCTGGATGATGGCCGGCCGCATCGCCCGCACCGATCCCTACCATCTGATCTTCTCGATCTGGGCGACGACCCAGCACTATGCCGATTTCGACGTGCAGGTGCGGGCGGTGCTGGGGCCGCAGCGCGGCGGCGAGGGCCGGTTCGAGGACGCGGCGCGCTTTCTCGAGCAGCTCTTCCTCGACGGCCTGAAACCGAAGGCGTGAGGCCGGTGCCGGACGCCGCGCTCACCGCCGCGGAGCTGCGCGCGCTCAGGGCGATCGCGGCGCGCTACGCGGGGTCGCCGCACGAGGCCGACGACATCGTGCAGGACGTGCTTCTCGCCGCGATCCGCGCGGGGCGCGCCTGCGGCGGCGACGGCTTCCTGCCGTGGGCGCGCGGCGCCATCCGCAACCACAGCCGCTTCCTCGCCCGCACCGCCGGACGGCGGCGGGCGCGCGAGACCGCGCATCGCGACCTCCACGACCCGCAGGGCGCGCCCGGCGTGAAGATACCCGAGGCGGTCGTCGCCGGGCTCTCGCCGGCGCTGAGGGTGCTGGCGCTGCTCGCCAATCTCGGCATGGGCAAGGCCGAGATCGCCTGGCTTCTCGGCCTGAGCGACCAGGCGGCGCGGCAGCGCATCCATGCGCTGCGCAAGGCCATCGCGCGGTCGGGCGCGATGCCGGAAGCGGTGCGGCAGGCCGGCGAGCCTGTCGGTTCACCCGGACTGGCGCGCCGGCTCCTGAAGCGGTCGATCCCGCCGCGCGGCGCGCGCCGCTTCGCCATCCGCGACCCCGACGGGATGGGAATTTTCTTCTCGGTCGCTCACATTCCGGGCGGCGACGGCAACAGCTAGTGCACGATCAACGCAGGAGGCACCGATGCCCGTCAGGTTTCATGGCATTTCGATCATCTTCAACGTCGCCGACGTCGACCGCACCGAGCGGTTCTACCGCCAGCATCTCGGCCTCGACTTCGCGCGCAACGCCGAGGAGGACGGCTCGGTCTGGCTGCTGGCGAAGCTGGCGCAGGATACCGAGCTGGTGGTGTTCGCCGGCGAGCCGCAGCCCGGCAACACGCCGCTGGTGGTGTTCGGCCTGCCCGAGGGCGGCATCGAGGGCTTCGTGGAGTCGCTGGCCGCGGCCGGGGTCGAGATCGTGACGCCGGTGTCGGAAGCTCCGGGCGGCTGGTCGGCCGACTTCCTCGACCCGGACGGGCAGACGGTCGCCGTCTATCAGGAGGACGGCCTGCCGATGCGGGTCTAGAGGGCCTGCGGCCGCTACAGCAGGTATTCGCCGCTTTCCTCGACCGCGACCGGCATCAGGTCGAGGAGCGCGGCCTGCGTCTGCGGCGAGATCGCGGCACCCGGGAGCGTGCTGACGGTCGGCCTGCGCCGGCGGCGCGGCGGCGTCGGCGCGATCTCCTCCGGCGCGATGTCGGTCTCGGTCGCCGACATCGAGGTCGCGGACAGCTCCGTCGCGAGCCTGCGCAGGGTCTTCACGTCCGATGCGCCCCTGGCCTTGATGACGATCATGCAATCCCCGCCTGTCGCTGGCTCCGAACCTTGTCCGAAACTTGCCGATTTGGGTTAAGGATCGGTTGACGAAAGCGCGGGCGGCAGATGACGGAACGGGGCCGCCCCATACGCAACGCGGGCGGCCCCGTCCTGCCGGGAGGAACTATTCCGCGGCCTGCCGGGCCATCGGATTGTTCGGATGCGTCGTCCAGTTGGCGTAGACCGGCTCGACCGGCCTGCCGGTGCGCCTGTCGAGCATGCCCGCGGCCAGCGGCTCCATGGTGATGCAGCCCTCGACCGGGCAGACGTTGACGCACAAATTGCAGCCGACGCACTCCTCCTCCTTGACCTCGAAGTGGCGCGCGCCGTTGACGACGGCGGTGATCGCCTGGTGCGAGGTGTCCTCGCAGGCGATGTGGCAGCGGCCGCACTTGATGCACAGCTCCTGGTCGATATGCGCCTTGGCGACGTAGTTGAGGTTGAGGAACTGCCAGTCGGTGACGTTGGGCACGGCCCGGCCGACGATGTCGTCGAGGCTGGCATGGCCCTTGGCGTCCATCCAGTTCTTCAGCCCGTCGATCATCTCCTCGACGATCTTGAAGCCGTAGGTCATGGCCGCGGTGCAGACCTGCACGCTGCCGGCCCCGAGCGCCATGAACTCGGCCGCGTCGCGCCACGTCGTGATGCCGCCGATGCCGGAGATCGGCAGGCCGCGCGTCTCGGGGTCGCGGGCGATCTCGGCCACCATGTTCATGGCGATGGGCTTGACCGCCGGGCCGCAATAGCCGCCATGCGTGCCCTTGCCGTCGATGGAGGGCTCCGGCGAGAAGGTGTCGAGATCGACCGCGGTGATGGAGTTGATGGTGTTAATGAGCGACACCGCGTCGGTGCCCCCCGCATGCGCGGCACGCGCGGGCTTGCGGATGTCGGTGACGTTGGGCGTCAGCTTGGTGATGACGGGCATGCGCGTGTTCTGCTTGCACCAGCGCACGACCATCTCGACATATTCCGGCACCTGGCCGACCGCCGAGCCCATGCCGCGCTCGCTCATGCCGTGCGGGCAGCCGAAATTGAGCTCGATGCCGTCGGCGCCGGTCTCCTCGACCAGCGGCAGGATCGCCTTCCACGCCGCCTCCTCGCACGGCACCATGATCGAGACCACGACCGCCCGGTCGGGCCAGTCGCGCTTGACCTCCTTGATCTCACGCAGGTTCACGTAGAGGTCGCGGTCGGTGATGAGCTCGATGTTGTTCAGGCCGAGGAGCCGCCGGTCGGCGCCCCAGATCGCGCCGTAGCGCGGGCCGTTGACGTTGACGACGGGCGGCCCCTCCTCGCCCAGCGTCTTCCACACCACGCCGCCCCAGCCGGCCTTGAAGGCGCGCACGACGTTGTAGGCCTTGTCGGTCGGCGGCGCAGAGGCGAGCCAGAACGGGTTCGGCGACCTGATCCCGACGAAATTGCAGCGAATGTCGGCCATGCTCATGCCCTCCCGTCAGAGGTCAGCGTGCGATGGATCGATTCGGCGGCGTCGCGGCCGGCGGCGACCGCGGCGACGGTCAGGTCCTCGCGGGCGTCGGCGACGCAGTCGCCGCCCGCCCACACCCTGGCCATCGAGGTGCGGCCTTCGGCATCGACGCGGATGCGCCCGCCCTCGAGCGCGATCATGTTGCCGCTGCCGTTCAGCGGCGCGGGGTCGAAGGTCTGGCCGATGGCCTTGAAGATCTGGTCGGCCTCGATGGTGACGGTCTCGCCCGTGCCCGCGAGCCTGCCGTCGCGCAGCTCGGTGTATTCCATCTCGATGCCGGCGACGCGGCCGCCTTCGGTCAGGACGCGCTTCGGCTGCAGCCAGTGACGGATCAGGACGCCCCTGGAGGCGGCGAGGTCCTGTTCCATCTGCGAGGCGTTCATGTGCTCCTTGCCGCGGCGGTAGCAGATCGTCACCTCCTCGGCGCCGAGCAGCTTCGACTGGATCGCCGCGTCGATGGCGGTCATGCCGCCGCCGATGACGACGACGCGGCGGCCGACCGGCAGCGCGGCGAGGTCGGCTGCCTGCCTGAGCTCGGCGATGAAGTCGACGGCGTTCCCGACGCCCTGCGTGTCCTCGCCCTCGGCGTTGAGCGCGTTGACGCCGGCCAGCCCCATGCCGAGGAAGACGGCGTCGTAGGTCGCGGCGAGCTCCGCCAGCGAGAAGTCGCGGCCGAGCGCCTTGTCGTAGTCGATCGAGATGCCGCCGACCTCGGTGACGTAGTCGACCTCGGCCTGGGCGAAGTCGTCGGTCGCCTTGTAGGCGGCGATGCCGTACTCGTTCAGCCCGCCGGGTTTTTTGCGCGCCTCGAAGATCGTCACGTCATGGCCGTGGACGGCGAGCCGGTGGGCGCAGGCGAGGCCCGCGGGGCCCGCCCCGACCACGGCGATGCGCCGGCCCGTCGGCGCGGCGCGCTCGTAGAACTGGCGGCCGGCGGCCATCGCGGCGTCGGTGGCGTAGCGCTGGAGCCGGCCGATCTGCACCGGCTTTCCCTCCGCCGCCTCGCGCACGCACGCTTCCTCGCACAGCGTCTCGGTCGGGCAGACGCGGGCGCACATGCCGCCGAGGATGTTCTGGTCGAAGATGGTGCGCGCCGCGCCCAGCGGGTTGCCGGTCGCGATCTGGCGGATGAACAGCGGAATGTCGATCGCGGTCGGGCATGCCTGCATGCACGGCGCGTCGTAGCAGAAATAGCAGCGGTCGGCCTCGACGACGGCCTCGTGCCGGTCGAGCGGCGGGTTGAGGTCGGAGAAATTGTCGGCGTATTGCGGCGGGGCAAGCCGGCCGGCGGCTATGCCCTCCCTGTGCTGGCCCCAATGCTGGCTCTGCGCCATGGCGATATTCCCCTTTATGGTTTTGGGGAAAATGCTAGCACGATCCTGTTTTTTATCAATCGGTCAAATTTTCACCAAGCCATTGATATTCATGGCGAAAAACATGATAAAAACAGTCATGTTATCGTGGCCGCATCCTTGTCGCGATCCCGTCGCATTGCTGCGCCACCAGTTGACAAGTCCGTTCCCGCGCTGCTCATCTGACGCAAGGGGACAGCAGCATCTTTGGGAGAGCTTCATGTCGATGCGCGCGGCCCGTTTCCTGTCCGCATTTCTGTTCGCGCTCGCCGTCCTTTCCGGCACCGCCGGGGCGCAGGAGGCGAGGTCCGTCGTCACCGTCCAGGACGCCGACTATTTCGGCTTCGACCTGAGGACGGAAAGGGACGTGACGCTCGACGCCTGCGAGGCCGTGTGCCTCGCCGATCCCGGGTGCCGCGCCTTCACCTACAACACCCGCGCGCAATGGTGCTTCCTCAAGTCCGACTACAGCACGCTGAAGCCGTTCCCCGGCGCGGTGGCGGGCAAGGTCCAGGTCGCCGCCGACGAGCCGGACCTCGGCGCGCCGCCGGCCCTGTCCTACGTGCCCGACTACATGAAGCTCGACGCCCGCCGCTACCGCGCGTCGCTCGCCGAGACCGAGCCGCAGGCCGAGCAGGGCCTCGTCCTCCGGGGCGCGACGCGCTGCGCATGGGCAATGCCCGCGAGGCGGTGGACTCCTACGTCGCCGCGCTCGCCATCGAGAAGGACGACGCCGGCCTGTGGGCCGCGCTGTCGCGCGCGCTCCTCGCCGTCGAGACGCAGGACTACAACGAGCGCGCGCAGCTCGCCCGCGACGGCACCTCGGCCGCGCTCAACGCCTACGGCCTTGCCCGCACCGCCTCGCTGCGTGCCGAAAGCCTCGCCGCCATCGGCCAGGCGCTCGACCGCCGCGACGTCTCCCGCGCCGCCCTGCAGGCCTACGAGGCGAGCCTCGCCCTCGTCAACGACGCCGCCGTGCGCGCCGCCTATCTCGACCTCAAGGCGCGCAAGGGCTTTCGCGTCGTCAACCATTCGGTCGATGCCGACCTCGCCGAGCCGCGCGTCTGCGTGCAGTTCTCGGAAGACCTCGTGAAGTCGGGCATCGACTACGCCTCCTTTTTCACCGTCGACGACGCCGCGCCCAGGGCGATCACCGCAAGCGGCCGCCAGATCTGCGTCGAGGGGCTGGAGCACGGCACCCACTACCGCATCGCGGTGCGCCAGGGCCTGCCGGCCGCCATCGGCGATACCACCGACAGCCCGGTCTCGCTCAACGTCTATGTCCGCGACCGGGCGCCGACCGTCCGCTTCACCGGCGAGAACTTCGTCCTGCCCGCCACCGGCCGCCATGGCATCCCGATGGTCGGCATCAACGCGCCGACCGCGAAGCTGAAGCTGCACCGCATCGGTGACCGCGCGCTCGCCAACCTGCTCTCCGGCTGGAACTTCCTGCGCCAGCTGAGCGAGTACGACATGGACCAGCTTACCGAGAGCGGCGAGCTGGTGTGGGAAGGCGAGATCGAGTTCCCGGGCGAAGAGAACAGGGAGGCGCTGATCAGCTTCCCGGTCGACGAGGCGCTGCCCGAGCGCAAGCCCGGCGTCTACGTCATGGTCGCCATCCCCGAGGGCGACCAGAGCGAGTCGTGGAACTCGAAGGCCACCCAGTGGTTCGTCGTCTCCGACATCGGCCTTTCGACCTATGCCGGCGAGGACGGGCTGACCGTCTTCGCCCGCGCCCTGTCGAGCGCGAAGCCGCTTGCCGGCGCGACGCTCCAGCTCCTTGCCCGCAACAACGAGATCCTCGGCGAGGCCGTGACCGACGCGCGCGGCCGCGCCACCTTCACGCCCGGCCTGATGCGCGGCACGTCGGGCCTCGCGCCCGCAGCCCTGACCGCGAAGGGCGCCGGCGGCGACTTCGTCTTCCTCGACATGACGCGCGCCGGCTTCGACCTTTCCGACCGCGGCGTCGCCGGCCGCGCCGCGCCCGGCGCGGTCGACGTCTTCGCCTGGACGGAGCGCGGCATCTACCGCGCCGGCGAGACCGTGCACGCCGCCGCCCTTGCCCGCGACGAGGCGGCCGAGGCGGTCGAGAACCTGCCGCTGACCTTCATCTTCACCCGCCCCGACGGCGTCGAGGAAAAGCGCGCCGTCAGCGACGGCCGCGCGCTCGGCGGCCACCACGTGCCGTTCGCGCTCCAGCCCAACGCCATGCGCGGCACCTGGACGATGGCCGTGCACACCGACCCGAAGGCGGCGGCGATCGCGCGGACGAACTTCCTCGTCGAGGACTTCGTGCCCGACCGCATCGAGTTCGACCTGACCGTCGAAACGCCGGAGATCGCGGCCGGCGAGGCCGCCCGGCTCTCCCTCGACGGGCGCTATCTCTACGGCGCGCCCGCCGCCGGGCTCGACCTCGAAGGCGAGGTCTCCGTCGGCACGAAGCGCGAATGGGAGAAGTTCCCGGGCTTCCTGTTCGGCCTCGCCGACGAGGAGGTCGAGGCGGTGTCCGCGCCGCTGGCGCTCGAGCCGGCCGACGACGGCGGCAGGGCGACCTTCGAGGCGGCGGTGGACGCCCTGCCCTCGACCACGCGCCTCTATGACGGCAAGGTGACGGTGCGCATGCGCGAGGGCGGCGGCCGCGCCGTCGAGCGCACCGCCTCCTTCGCCATCCGCCCGGAAGCGCCGGTGATCGGCATAAGGCCGGATTTCTCCGGGGCCGAGGTCGCGGAGAACGCGACCGCCGGCTTCCGCGTCATCGCCGCGACGCCCGAGGGCGAGCGGCTGGCCATCGACGGCGCGCGCTGGACGCTGACGAAGATCGAGCGCAACTACCAGTGGTATCGCTCCAACAATTCGTGGAACTACGAGGCGATCGAAAGCGAAAGCCGCGTCGACAGCGGCATCGTCGACATCGCGGCCGGCGAGCCGGCGGCGCTCTCCGTCACCGTCGGCTGGGGTCGCTACCGCCTCGACATCGAGGACCCGGACCCGGCCGGGCCGGTGGCGAGCTTCGCCTTCAACGCCGGCTGGTTCGTCGAAGCCGCCTCGACCGAGACGCCGGACGGGCTGGAGATCGCGCTCGACAAGGACCGCTACGAGCCGGGCGACGTGGCGCGGCTCAAGGTGTCGCCGCGCTTCGCGGGCGAGCTTCTCGTCACGGTCGGGGCCGAGCGCCTCTACACCACGCTCGACGCCAGCGTGCCGGAGGACGGCGCGGAGATCGAGATTCCCGTCAGCGCCGACTGGGGCGCCGGCGCCTACGTCACGGCGACGCTCTACCGCCCGGGCGACGCGGCCGAGAGCCGCCTGCCCGCCCGCGCCATCGGCCTGAAATGGCTGGCGATCGAGCCGGCGTCTCGCAAGCTCGACGTCACGCTCGGCGCACCGGAGCGCGCCGATCCGCGCGAGACGCTCACCGTGCCGGTCACGCTCGCCGGCCTCGCGCCGGGCGAGGAAGCCTATGTCACGGTCGCGGCCGTCGATGTCGGCATCCTCAACCTCACCCGCCACGCCGCGACGGCTCGGCCGGCGCGTTCGGCCGCATCCGCACCGGCGGCGACGGCGGCGCGATGGCCATCGAGGGCAGCCCGCCCACCGAACGGCTCGTCGCCTTCTTCGCCGGTCCGGTCGCCGTGGACGACGAGGGCAAGGCGGAAATCTCCTTCGACATTCCCGAGTTCAACGGCACGGCGCGCGTCATGGCCGTGGCGTGGTCGAAGAGCGCCGTCGGCCAGGCGAGCGCCGACGTGACGATCCGCGATCCGGTGGTCGTCACCGCCGGCCAGCCGCGCTTCCTCGCCACCGGCGACCGGGCCGAGATCCGCCTCGACATCCACAACACCGACGGCCCGGAAGGCAGCTATGCGCTCGCGGTCAAGGCGGGCGGCGACGCCCGGCTCGACTTCGGCACGCCGCCGCAAAGCATCGATCTCGCGGCCGACGCGCGCACCACGGTGACGCTGCCGCTGACGGCGGAGACGACGGGGGACGCAACCATCCTCGTCTCGCTGGTGCACGAGGACGGCACCACGGTCGAGCGCACGCTGTTCCTGACCGTGCGGCCGCCGGCCATGCCGGTGACCAGCCAGCGCGTCGTCAGCCTCGGCGCCAACGGCGGCTCGCTGCGCATCGACGGCGGGCTCCTCGCCGACAGCATCCTCGACGGCGCCTCCGTCGCGGTCGGCGTGTCGCGCATGGCCGCCTTCGACGTGCCGTCGCTCCTGACCACGCTCGACCGCTATCCCTACGGCTGTTCCGAGCAGACGATCAGCCGGGCGCTGCCGCTCCTCTATGCCGGCGAGCTTTCGGCCGCGGCCGGGCTCGACGTCGATCCGGACCTCAAGGACAAGGTCGAGAAGGCGATCGCCCGCATCATGACCTTCCAGTCCTCCTCCGGCTCGTTCGGGCTGTGGGGGCCGGGCTGGGGCGACCTGTGGCTCGACGCCTATGTCACCGAGTTCCTGACCCGCGCCCGCGAGGCGGGCTACGCGGTGCCGGCGCAGGGCTTTACGAGCGCGCTCGACAACCTCCAGAACCAGCTCGCCTACACCACCGACCTCAACGAGCGCGGCACCGAAATCGCCTATTCGCTCTACGTGCTGGCGCGCAACCGCAGGGCCTCCATCGGCGACCTGCGCTACTACGCCGATGCCCGCATCGACGAGTTCGCAAGCCCGATGGCCCGCGCGCAGCTCGCCGCGAGCCTCGCGCTCTACGGCGACAACCGCCGTGCGGAAGCGGCCTTCGGCTCGGCGCTCGGGCAGGCGCAGGCGAGCACCGGGACGAACCTTTCCCGCTCGGACTACGGCTCGCCGCTGCGCGACGGCGCGGCGATCCTGGCGCTTGCCGCCGAGGTGAAGCCCGCGCCCGCCGTGGTGCCGGCGCTCGCCCGCTTCGTGGCCGAGGAGCGCGGCCGCAAGGACTGGCTGAGCACGCAGGAGCAGGTGTGGATGGTGCTCGCCGCCCGCGCCATCGCCGCAAGCGGCGAGGCGATCCGCCTCGACGTCGACGGCGCGCCGCACGAGGGCAGCTTCGCCCGGCGCGTCGGCGGCGCGGCGCTGGTGGAGACGCCGATCACCCTCGTAAACCGGGGGAGCGAGCCGGTCGACGCCGTCGTGACCACGGTCGCCGCGCCCGTCGATCCGCTGCCCGCCGGCGGCGACGGCTTCACGATCGCCCGCACCTACTACACGCTCGACGGCGAGGAGGCGAACGTGACCGAAGCGGCGCAGAACGACCGCTTCGTCGTGGTGCTGGAGATCGAATCCGAGAACGAGTGGCCGGCACGCATCGCCATCACCGACCTCCTGCCGGCCGGCTTCGAGATCGACAATCCGCGCCTCGTCGGCAGCGCCGAGCTCGCGACCTTCGACTGGCTCGGCGACCCGACCGCCGCGCACAGCGAGTTCCGCGACGACCGCTTCGTCGCCGCCTTCGACACCGAGGGGCCGGGCACCTTCACCGCCGCCTATGTCGTGCGCGCGGTGACGCCCGGCGTCTACGCCCACCCGGCGGCGGTGGTCGAGGACATGTACCGGCCGCAGTTCAACGCGCGGACGGCCGCCGGCATGATGGAGGTGACGGCGGCGCGATGAGCGGAGGGAGGCGTTTCGTGCTGCACGGTCGGCTCCGCCTCTCACCTGCCTGCCGGCATCTGCCGGGGTCGAGCCGCTTGTCTCGACCCGTCCTTCGGATCCCCGTGAACGGGGAGAGGAAGGATGGCCGCGACGCCGCCGCTTCCCCTTCTCCCCGTTCACGCGGAGAAGGTGCCCGAAGGGTGGATGAGGGGCGGCGCGAACGGATGAAGGAACGGCGATGCGCCTGAAGCCCGCCCTGCTCGCGCTTTCGCTCACCGCGCTCGCCGGCGCGGCGGCGATGGCGGGCCTCGGCGCGCTCGACCGCGCCTTTCCGCCGCCGCTCGACCCGCCGGAAACCTCGGTCGAGGTCGTCGGCCGCGACGGCGCGCTGCTGCGCGCGCTGGCGACGCCGGAAGGGGCATGGCGGTTCAGGGTCTCGCTCGACGACGTCGATCCGCGCTTCGTCGAAATGCTCGTCGCCTACGAGGACCGGCGCTTCTACGACCATGCCGGCGTCGATCCGCTCGCCTTCGCGCGGGCGGCGTGGCAGCTCGTCGCCAGCGGCCGCATCGTCTCGGGCGGCTCGACCATCACCATGCAGCTCGCCCGGCTGACGGAGCCGCGCGCCGAGCGCTCCGTCGCCGCCAAGCTCCGGCAGATGGCGCGCGCGCTCCAGATCGAGCGCCGGCTTGGGAAGCGCGAGATCCTCGAACGCTACCTGACGCTCGCGCCCTATGGCGGCAACCTCGAAGGCATCCGCGCCGCGAGCCTCGCCTGGTACGGCAAGGAGCCGAAGCGGCTGGGGCTGGGCGAGGCAGCGCTTCTCGTCTCGCTGCCGCAATTGCCGGAGCGCCGCCGCCCCGACCGCCACCCGGAAGCGGCCGAAGCCGCGCGCGACCGCGTGCTGGAGAGGATGGTATCGGCCGGGCTGATCGAGCCGGCCGAGGCGATGCGGGCGCGCGACCATGCCGCGCCGGCCGCGCGCCGGGCGCTGCCCTTCCTCGCCGCCCATGCCGCGGAGCTGGCGCTGCGCGAGAATCCGGGCGAAGGCCGCGTCGCACTGACGCTCGACCGCCGGGCGCAGGAGGGGCTGGAGCGCGTCGCCCGCGAGGCGGCCGCGCGGCTGGGGCCGCGGCTCTCCGTGGCCATGGTGCTGGCCGATGCGCAGACGGGCGACATCCTGGCCGAGGTCGGCTCGGCCGGCTTCTTCGACGAGGCGCGCTTTGGCTGGATCGACATGACGCGGGCCGTGCGCTCACCGGGCTCGACGCTGAAACCCTTCATCTACGGCCTCGCCTTCGAGGAAGGCATGGTGGCGCAGGAGACGATCATCGCCGACCGGCCGTCGAGCTTCGCCGGCTACCGGCCGCGGAACTTCGACCTCGCCTATCAGGGCGACGTATCGGTGCGCACGGCCCTGCAGATGTCGCTCAACGTGCCGGCCGTGCATCTCCTCGACGCCGTCGGCCCGGCGCGGCTGACGACGCGGCTGCGCCATGCCGGGGTCCGCCTCGCTCTGCCGCGCGGCGAGGCGCCGGGGCTCGCCATCGCGCTCGGCGGCGCCGGCCTGTCGCTGCGCGACCTGGTGCGGCTCTATACCGGCCTTGCCAATCGCGGGCTCGCCACCGAAATCTCCGACCGCCCGATCTCCAATCAGTCCGGAGCGCGCAGCACCGCGACGCTGCTCGACCCGCGCGCAGCCTGGCAGGTGGCCGACATGCTGGCCGGCGTCGCGCCGCCGGAGGGCGCAGACCGCCGCGGCATCGCTTACAAGACCGGCACCAGCTACGGCTATCGCGACGCGTGGTCGGTCGGCTTCGACGGGCGGCACGTGCTCGGCGTCTGGGTCGGACGGCCGGACGGCGCGGCCGTGCCCGGCCTTTCCGGCTACGCGACCGCGGCTCCCATCCTGTTCGAGGCCTTCGCCCATGCCGGCATCGGCATCGCCGCGCTCCCCCGCCCGCCGTCGGGTGCGGCGCGCACCGCGCGGGCCGACCTGCCGGTGACTTTGCGGCGCTTCTCCTCCGGCCGCGACGCGCCGGACGATGCACGGGTCGCCGAGCCCACGCCGCAGATCGTCTTTCCGCCCGAGGGCGCGCGGGTGGAGCTCGGCACCGCGGGAGAGGCCGCCGCGCCGCTCGCGCTCAAGCTCCAGGGCGGGCGCGCGCCGTTCCGCTGGCTCGCCAACGGCCGGCCGCTCGACGGGCTGACGCGCCGGCGCACGGCAAGCTGGCAGCCCGACGGCGCCGGCTTCTCGACGCTCACCGTCATCGACGCCGTCGGCCGCACCGCCAGCGTCAAGGTGTTCGTGGAGTGATGCCGGGGAAGATCGCGATCGGATGCCGGCGCCGCCCTCACCGGCCTGCCGGCACCTTCCTCCCGTAAGCGGCGGGGCAATCGCATAGGGCGGGACGCCGCCCCCCGCCGTCATCCCGGCCGACCGAGCGAAGCGAGGGAGAGCCGGGACCCATCGA
>JALHFU010000151.1:0-7668 GCA_022838525.1 Hyphomicrobiales bacterium
ATGGTGGGCGTCGGCTGCGTGGCTTGGAGGATGAGGTCGGCCGCGCCGATGACGCGTTGGCCGGTGCTGCGGAGGATGTCGGCCAGGTCGCGGGCTTCGGTCACGGCGTTCAGGGCCCAGCCGGCGACGTAGTTGAAGGTGTACTGGCCGGAGTCGAGCCCGTGGGCGCTGGTCACCATGTACGCGACCGATTCGGCCTCGACTTCGGCGATTCCGCGGCACTCGCGGCTGCCCTGGTCCTGGTGAAGGAGCACATGTCCGGCTTCGTGGGCGAGGGTCTTGACGGCTTGGGCGTCGTCGACGTCGTCGCGGACCACGACGAGCCGTCGGTCGAAGTCGGTGTAGCCGTTCGGGCCGCCGAGGTCCGCGCCGCGACGTACGTCGAATCCTCGTTCATTGAGGAGGCCTTGGAGGCGATCCCACAGTCCGAAGGGGGCTTGACCGGTCAGGAGGACGGCCTCGCCGATCTTGGGGTCGGGCAGCGGAGGACCGTCCGTCTGCCGGATATCGACCACCGTGACGGGCTTCGTGCCGACGGGCTGTCCCGCGTCGTCGAGGCGGGGCTCGCGGCGTGTGATCGGCGCGAGGACCTTGATGCCGGCCTCGCCGCGGCGCACCTGGCGTCCCATGGCCTTGAACGCCTGGTAACCGGCGACGTGGGTGGCCTGCGGGTCTTGGGCCATGATCAGCAGAGAATTTCCGAACGAGTATTTGTGGAACCGACTAGCGAACTTGAGCCAGGCCTGCCAGGCCTGTGGGCCGTTGAGGGCGAGGACGCCGTCGCTCAGTTGGCCGTGGAGTTGGTCTAGCGTGGCCTGCCGGGAATCTGCGGCGGCAACCCGTTCGGCGTCGCTGACGGGCCTTCGGTAGCCCGCCATCAGCCGCGGCCTTCCCTCAGGGCGGCGACGTGATCGAGGATCTCCGCAGCCGCCGTCAGCGCGCCCGCGTCGGCGAGCCGCTTGGCCTGCAGAAGGAGGTCCTCAACGATAAGCAGGACGTCGGGGAGCGGGGTTTCGGGATCGCTCACGGCTGCAACCCAGTGGTCGGGTGGCGGATGCATGACCTCCTGGTGAGCCTCGCCCGGGGTCGTGCTGGACTCCCACTCGCCCTCCAGTTCCGGCGTCGAGGGCAGGGCCAGCATCCGCCGCTTCGGGTCGAGGACCTGGACGAGGTCGACGCAAGAGTCGAGGTCGCCGCCCTGTCATCCGATCGCGGCCTGAATGAGCAGGATCGCACACAGGCTGTCTTCACAGCCGCCTGGTGGGTCGCGGACGTCGTTCCAGCCGGTTGAGGGGCGGGGCGGCGGCGGTGGGCGTAGCTGGTCGCGTTGTAGTCGCGGGCGTCCTTGTCGAACGACTTGACCGCTTCGTCGTACTGGACGCCTTGGGCATAGGCCCAATGGAGCCCTCGCGCGGTCACGAGCGAGTGTGTCCCCGAATTCATGTCGGCCTCCCTCCTGGGGACAGGACGGGCGGGCGAACCCGTCATTCCTCCTAACGGGCGGCGACTCTTCCCCGTGGACAGGTGCGCTCTGAAGTCACAAGGGGACGCGCGCCACGCCTCGCCCTTGTCCGGCCACTTCGAGCCGCGCGAGAATCACGGCCCCGTGGGGCTCGTGATGCCCTTATGGAGATTGATTGCCACTTCGTCACCTTGCCGTGGGAATGCGTGGGGAATGATTCTGAAGCTCAGACACGCGCGGAACACGCGGCCAGGCCGCCTTCAGCATAGGCGGCCGGCCGCCGCGCGTCGCAGCCCAATCCCCCACGGCGTTCATCGCAACGCCGCCAGCACGGCGACGCCGGCCAAGCGGGGTTCGGGAGGAGTGCCTCCAAGGCGTCCCCGACTCCCCGGGCAACCACGCAGGTGAGAGCGACGGCGTCCATGTCGCACCTGCCCATAGCGCGTGGATCTCGGCGTACGACTTGCCCGCGTTCTCGCAGGACGCCGTGGACGTCGGTATAGGCTGGGTGCGTGACCCCGCAGAGCGCCCAGACCACGCCCGCCACGACCCAGCCCTGGTGGCGCGAGGCCGTCTTCTACCAGGTGTACCCGCGGTCCTTCGGGGACACGACGGGCGACGGTGTCGGCGACCTCGCCGGCATCACCGCCCGCCTCGACCACGTCGCCTCGCTCGGTGTCGACGCCCTCTGGCTCTCGCCCTTCTACCCGTCGCCGCAAGTCGACGCGGGTTACGACGTCGCCGACTACTGCGACGTCGACCCCATGTTCGGCACGCTCGACGACCTCGACACGCTCGTCGCGGCCGCGCACGCGCGCGACCTGCGCGTGACGATCGACCTCGTCCCCAACCACTGCTCCGACCAGCACCCCTGGTTCCAGGCCGCGCTCGCGGCCGGCCCCGGCAGCCCCGAGCGGGAGCTCTTCCACTTCGTCGACGGACGCGGTGAGCGCGGCGAGCTCCCCCCGAACAACTGGCGTTCCGCGTTCGGCGGACCGTCGTGGACGCGCGTCACCGAGCCCGACGGCACGCCGGGCCAGTGGTACTACCACCTCTTCGCGCCCGAGCAGCCCGACTTCAACTGGGGTCGCCCCGAAGTCCTCGCCGAGTTCGAGCGCATCCTCCGCTTCTGGCTCGACCGCGGTATCGACGGCTTCCGCATCGACGTGTCCGACGCGCTCATCAAGGACACGGCGTGGGAGGACACGCCTGACGGCAACCCGCTCATCCCCAAGGACGACGCGAGCGGAGTCCACGAGATCTACCGGGCGTTCCGCGCCGTCATGGACTCCTACGACGGCGACCGCATGGCCGTTATCGAGACGGGGGCGCCCGACGATGTCGTCGCGCTCTTCCTCCGGCCCGACGAGATGCACCTCGCGTTCAACTTCCGCTTCGTCAAGGCGGGTTGGGACGCGGCCGCGATCCGCGCGGCGGTCGACGACTCGCTCGCGGCGTACGGCGCGGTGGGTGCGCCGACGACGTGGGTGACGGACAACCACGACACGACGCGCTCGGTGACGCGCTACGGCGCGGACGTGCGGCTCGAGGGCGAGTACGTGCCGGGCTCGACGGCCGAGCTCCCGCTCGACGACGCCGCGCTCGCTCGCGGCACGCGCCGCGCTCGCGCGATGGCGGTGCTCCTGCTCGGGCTGCCGGGCGCGGCCTACGTGTATGCGGGGCAGGAACTTGGGCTCCCGGAGGTCGTCGACCTCCCTGCCGAGGTCCTCCAGGACCCGATCGTCGCGCGCTCGGGCGGCACGTCGCGCGGGCGCGACGGCTGCCGCGTGCCGCTGCCGTGGGCGGGCTCGCGGCCGCCGTTCGGCTTCGCGCCCGACGGCACGACGACGTGGCTGCCGCAGCCGGAGGACTGGGCGTCGCTGACGGCGGAGTCCCAGGCCGACGACGACGCCTCGATGCTCGCGCTCTACCGGGCGCTCGGCACGCTCCGGCGTGCCGAGCCCGCGCTGCGGGGCGGTGACGTCGAGTGGCTCGAGCAGACGGCGACGCGCCTCGTGCTGCGCCGGACCCCTGCCGCGGGCGTCGGGGGCCGGGCGCTCACGCTCGTCGTCAACCTCGGTGAGGAGGCGGCGCCGCTGCCCGACGGTGAGCTGCTCCTCGCGACTGCGCCGCTCGTCGGGGGGATGCTCGCGGGCGAGTCTGCGGGTGTCCTCGCCTGACCGCGGGCGGTCGGGCGGGTGAGGGTGCTCGGCGACGGGTGACCCACTTCTGTACCGGTTGCTGACCCCCGTGCGCGTTGTCAGACTTCTGAGTGCACGACCCCTGTCCGCTCTGCGCCAGGGAAGGCGGTGCGCCCGGAACGATCCGGTCGCCCTCACACCGAGGAGTCCTGCGATGGCCGCAGACACGACGACGCACTCGCACCCGACGACGGTGTCGGAGCCGCGCGACGCAGCGGAGGATATCCGCGTCGCCCTGCATCGGCTGAGCTCGTCGGCGCCCGAGGAGTTCTTCAACATCGCCAACGACCTGCGCGCGCTCGGCTGCGACGACGCGGCCGTGCCGTTCTACGAGAAGGCCATCGAGGCGGGTGTCCCCGAGGCCACATACAACCTCGCGCTGCTCCACCACGAGCGTGGCCGCACCGAGATCGCGCGCTCCGGGTTCGTTGCGGCCTCGGAGGCGGGTGACGCCAAGGGTGCGTTCATGGCGGCGCAGATCTTCGAGGCCTGCGGTGACGACGACCGTGCGGCGCTCCACTACGCGCGGGCGCTCGAGCTCCCGGAGACCCCTGTGCGGCTTGCGCGCGTCCTGCGTCGCATCGGCCTCGCACAGGAGGCCGACGACATCGTCGCCGAGTCCGCCGCCATGAGCTGGGAGTCCGCCGTCGAGCACGCGCTGCGCGACGCGACCCCGGTGGCCGAGGGGCTCACGCACCTCGACCACCACTGGTCGCGCGGCGAGACGCGCGTCGCCGTGACGCTTGCGCTGCTCCTCGAGGAGGACGGCCGGGCCGACGACGCCGAGGCGGTGCTCCTCGTCGCCGCCGAGGCCGGTGACGTCCAGGCGCTCACGAACCTCGGCACGCGCTGGCGTGACAACGGCGACCTCGAGGCCGCCCGCCGTGCATGGGTCGACGCGGCGTTGCGCGGTGACGCGCTCGCCCAGCGGCTCCTCGAGCAGCACCCCGCGTGACACGCCCCGCCTGACGCGCCCCCGCCTGACGCGGCTGCCTGACGCGCCTCGCCAACCCGTATTACCGCAGGCTCGCGTCGCGAGCGCGCTGCGAGACCGTCCTCTCGCCAGGTGGGACGAGGAGTAGGATGCTCCGCGGCGCGGCGCCCCTGCGCGCGCTCCCTCTCGCACCAGACTCCTGATGGGAACCCACATGGCTCTGTGGACCGTGCACGGTGACGGCAAGACCGTCCGACCCGGGGAGGCCGTCGCCCCCCTTGAACGACTCTCCTGGCCGCGGACGATCGGCATGGGCATGCAGCACGTCGTCGCCATGTCCGGCGCGACGCTGCTCGTCCCCGCGATCACCGGGTTCCCGGCAACCGCGACGCTGTTCTTCAGCGCGATCGGTACGTTCATCTTCCTGCTCGTCAACCAGAACCGGCTCCCGAGCTACCTCGGTTCGAGCTTCGCGTTCCTCGCGCCCATCGGTGCGGCCGCAACGATGGGCGACGCCTCGGGCGGCATCCTCTTCGCCGGCGCGTGCCTCGTCGTCGTCGGCGCGCTCGGCCACTTCGCGGGCGTCGGCTGGATCGACAAGCTCATGCCGCCGGCCGTCAATGGCACGATCGTTGCGCTCATCGGCCTCAACTACCCTCTACAACTGTCTGCGGCGGTGCGTGGAGCGTGACTACCGCAGCAGGGTCGCCGCCTCCTGCTGGGCTTACGCGACGGCCCGGGGGCCGGTGGCGTTGGTGATGTACGACCTGACCACCCTGCATTTCGAGGTCACCAACGAGGACCGGCTCCGGAAGGTCGGGATGAGTAAGGAACGCCGCGTCGACCCCCAAGTCACCGTCGGGTTGCTGGTCACCGCCGACGGGTTCCCGCTCGAGGTGGCGCTGTTCGAGGGCAACAAGGCAGAGACCACGACCTTGATCCCGGTGATCGAGCAGTTCAAGACCCGCCACGGCATCAATGAGCTGGTGGTGGTCGCCGACGCCGGGATGCTGTCGGCGGACAACCTCAACGGCCTCGAAGACGCCGGATGCCGCTTCATCGTGGCCTCCCGCCAGTCGCACGTGCCCTACGACCTGGGCGACCACTTCGAACGCCACGGCAACTACACCCCCGACGACTCGACGATCGAGACCACCCGCGACATGGGCACTGGCCGGCAGCGCCGCACCCGACGGGTGGTGTATCACTACTCCTTCAAGCGCCGCAAGCGAGACGACAAGACCATCAATGCGCAGGTCGCCAAGGCCGAGAAGGTCGCCGACGGGCTACGCCCCGTGGCCAGGGACCGGTTCGTGACGGTCACTACCGACGCCGACGGGAAGAAGGCCGAGGTCAACTGGGACGTCATCGAACGGGCCAGGTTCTGCGCCGGGTTCAAGGGCTACGTCACCAACATCAGCACCGACGTCATGGACGGCGCAGCAGTGGTCGCCGCCTACCGGGACCTGTGGCACGTCGAAGAGTACTTCCGGATGGCCAAGGGAGACCTCCAAACCAGACCGATCTTCCACCGCAAACGCGAACCGATCGAGGCCCACCTCACCATCGTGTTCGCTGCGCTCGCGGTCGCTCCGCACCTCCAAGACCCGTCTCGAGGTGGACGTCCGACGCTGGTGCTTGAGCGAGGTGTCACGACCCCCGGCACGAGAGAGCCAGCCGTTTGGAGACAGGACAGACGGGGTACGGCGTCGCTCACCGCAGCGTGTCGCTCCTGATCGAGGCGACGGCGATCAGGACAAAGCCAACACAACTGCCAGTCCCACCACCGAAGGAGTCAGGCGAGTCGACCCGTTGCAAACGCCGACATGCGCGCCGCGAGCTGGGCGTCGCGTTCAGCCGCGACGTGCTGGTAGCGCATGGCCATGTTCGGCGTGCTGTGCCCGATCCGCGCCTGGAGTTCGGCCAGGGTGGCTCCCAACTGCGCGGCCAACGTCGCGCTGGTGTGACGCAGCCCATGGACCGTCAGGCCGGGCATGCCGATGGCCGCCTTGCCCTTGTTGTGGGCTACCCGCAGGACGCTGTCGTTGAGCGGGGAGTGCCCGTCCCTGGCCGGGAACAGCAGCGCCTCCCGCTCACGCACCGGCTGCCGCGCGGCCCACTGCCGCAACGCCGGCAGGAGGTGGGGAGGGATCGACACCGACCTGACCCCGGCGCCCGTCTTGGGTGGGCCGATCAGGAGCTGCCCCTTGAGTCGCACGACGGCCTGGCGGACGTGGACGACGCCGAGGTCCAGATCCAGGTCACGCACCCGGAGCCCGCGGACCTCACCGGAACGCAGACCGCACCAACCGGCCAACAACAGCGGAACCCGCCGCGCCTCGGGCACGGCAGCCAGGTAGCGGTTGAGCTGGTCGACCGTGAGCACCTCGATCTCACGCGCCCGCTCCTTCTGCGTGCCCGCCTTCACCCGGCACGGGCTCACCTCCACGAGCCGCTCCTCGACGGCCTCCTTGAAGATCGACTTCAGCAGTCCGTAGGCGTTGGCCTGCTGGGTCGGTGTTCCTCGCATCCCGGCGTACCAGGTCGAGACTTCAGCAGCCGTGATCTCGCCAAGAGGGCGCTTGGCGAAGGCGGGAAGGATGGTCAACCGCAGCAGCTTCGCGTACAGCGCCGCCGTGCCGGGTCGAATCCGCCGGCGGGCTACCACGGTGGCGGCGTACTCACCCAGCAGGAGGGGCGCCTCGTGAACCTCCCGGACCTGACGGGCCGGCGGCTCCCACTCGCCGCGACTGATCATCCGTTCCTGGTCGACCAGCCACCCCTCGGCGTCGATCCTGGCGACGAAGGTGATCGGAGCGCTGTGCCGACTCCCGTCGGGGCCGGTGTAGCGCGCCCGGTACCGCCCGCTCGGCAGCTGGCCGACCTCACCGAAGCCGCGCTTGACCTTGGCCCGTGGTCTACCCATGATGCGCCCCTCCTGTCACGCTCCGTAACGGCCGCGAGGACGATCGGGTGGACAGCGGGCGACGCCAACGAGGTTCCCCACGACCCGGATGTCGTGGGGAATACGTGGGGAACCGTGGGGAATACGTGGGGAATGGGAGGCCTCT
>JALHFU010000009.1:0-39104 GCA_022838525.1 Hyphomicrobiales bacterium
AGATAATATTCCGTAAGCAAGGGGTGGCGTTGCCGTCTCTTCATTCATGGTCTGCGGGAATTTCTCCGAGAAAAATTCAAGGCGTCATTCCCGCAAGCCGCAAGCCACCGGCCCCCCTTGCCCTACCCACCCGGCGGGGGTGTCCCGGCTGGTTCCAAGCGGCTCCATTCAGCATGAGCGAAGCAAGCAACCTCCCTTCGTTCCTGCCGGAGCGGGCCGCCAGCGTCGTTTGCTTGGCACAAATCTGGCACAGTCAGCGCCGGAATCGGGCTGATTCAGAGCAAACCTCTCCCTATCATCCTTCGGCCTTGCTACGAGAGGGTGAGCTTGCTATTGTTTACCAAGTGGCTGATTTAATTTAGCTTCTAAGTTCGGGCGCGTGAAGGCGAAGCCGCTTTGTGAACGTCAGTTCACATAGCTCAGCGGGAGAGCACACCCTTCACACGGGTGGGGTCACAGGTTCAATCCCTGTCGCGCCCACCAGATTTCCGGGCCTGCTGCCGGTCATCTGGAACCGATCCACGCGGAACCCGGATTGACCATCCTGCCCAGGAGCGGGGTTCCGGCTGGCATCTCGCTTCCCGGTTGTCCACACGCGCTGCCGCTTCGCCCCTGCGGGCGACGGAACTCCGTCCTTCCTGTCGTGGAACTGACACACAAAGGTGGTGTGCTCAGCCGACTTTAACCGGCGTCAGGTCGCAAGACACGCTTCACGACCCGTGAAGTGGCGCGAATGCGGGTTCTCATGGCTGAAATTCTCTTTCTCATCTCTGCGGCGCTGATTCTGGCAAATCTGATAAGCATTCTCATCGCGGCATGGAGGCTTTCGCCGAGCGGCGCGGAGGCCGGTGCGGCGGCAGTCAGACCGCCCGTTTCCATCGTCGTCCCGGTCCGCGGGATCGAGCCGTTTTCCCGCGAGACCCTGCGCCACGCATTCCGGATCGAATGGGACGAGTACGAGCTGATCTTCTGCGTCGCCGACGAAGCGGACCCGATCATTGCCGAGATCGAGGCGGCGATGGCGGCCCATCCCGCGGTTCCGGCGCGCGTGCTCGTCGGCGACGACCGCATCAGCGCCAACCCGAAGCTCAACAATTGCGTCAAGGGCTGGACGTCGGCGCGCTTCGACTGGGTGATACTGGCCGATTCCAACGTGCTGATGCCGCCCGACTATGTGCGCCATCTGATGACGGCGCGGAAGAAGGATACCGGCCTCGTCTGCTCCACCCCGCTCGGCACGCGCCCCGGCAATTTCTGGGCCGAGGTCGAATGCGCCTTCCTCAACACGCATCAGGCCCGGTGGCAATATGCCGGCGAGGCGACGGGATTCGGCTTTGCCCAGGGCAAGAGCATGCTGTGGTACAAGCCGCTTCTCGACGCCAATGGCGGCATCGGGGCGCTGGCCGCGGAGATCGCCGAGGACGCGGCGGCGACCAAGCTCGTCAATCGTCTCGGGCTGAAGGTCCATCTGGTCGCCTCGCCCTTCGAGCAGCCGCTGGGGGAGAGGAGCTTCCGCGAAATCTGGATGCGGCAGCGCCGCTGGGCGCGGCTGCGCCGCGTGACCTTTCCCGCCTTCTTCGCACCGGAGATCCTGCTCGGCGCGATCCCTCCGCTCGTCCTCGCCTCGGGCGCGGCGGCGCTCGGGGATGAAAGCCTCGTCACGATGGGCGCATTCGTTCCGGCGGCGATCTACCTGCCGGAGCTCGCGCTTGCCTACGCAAAGAACTGGCACATCTCGCCGCTTTCGCTGCCGGCGATGCTGGTGCGCGATCTGGTGATGCCGATCGTGTGGTTCCGCAGCTGGACGGTCGGCGAATTCGAGTGGCGCGGCAACACGATGACCATCGGCACGCGCATATCGGAGCTCGAAGACCCGGTCTGAGGCCGGTTTACCCTTCCTCGCGCTGCGAGCGCATCTGGCCGTCGGCGAACAGCGACCAGACCGCGATGAACAGCGCCGCGATCAACGGGCCGACGACGAAGCCGTTCATGCCGAACAGCGACAGGCCGCCGAGGGTGGAGACGAGCACCACGTAGTCGGGCAGCCGCGTGCCCTTGCCGACCAGGGGCGGGCGCAGGAGATTGTCGATCAGGCTGATGATCAGCGTGCCGATCAGAAGCAGGATCACGCCTTTCAGATACTGGCCCGACAGCAGGAGATAGACCGCGACCGGCGCCCAGACGAGAAAGGCGCCGACGGCCGGCAGCAGCGACAGCACCGCCATCAGCACGCCCCACAGCAGCGCGCCCTCGATGCCGAGCAGCCAGAACGCGACGCCGCCAATGGCGCCCTGGATCACGGCGATGATGACGTTGCCCTTGACGGTGGCCTTCACCACCGCGCTGAACTTGCCCAGTATGTATTCCGTGTGATGCTCGCTCAGCGGGCTCGCCTTGCGGATCGCGATGGCGATGCCGGGCCCGTCGCGGAACAGGAAGAACAGCACGTAGAGCATCACGCCGAGGCTGATGAAGAGCTGGGCCGTCCCCTGCCCGATCGACACCGCCCGCGTGGCGATGGCCTGCGCGGCCTGTCCGAGCAGCGACGTCAGGCGCGTCTGGATCTCCTCGAAGCTGCCGAGGTCGAGCGTCGCCAGCGCCTCGAGGACGAAATCGGGCAGGAGGCTGCGGAACCGCTCCAGAAGCGCGGCGAGGTCGAATTCGCGCGTGTTGATGCGGGTGTAGAGGCTGGTCGCCTCCTGGGCGAGCGAGGCGAGGATGAGCGAGCCGGGCAGCACCACGATGCAGATGCAGGTGAGCAGGCTGAGCGTGGCCGCGAGATTGCGGCGGCCGTCGAGCCGCCGCTCCAGCCTGCGTTGCAGCGGATTGAACAGGATCGCGAGGATGACGGCCCACAGCACGGCGCCGTAGAAGGGCAGGAGCAGCCACACGAAGGCCGCCGTGACGAGCACGACCACCGCGATGAAGCTCACCTCCTGAAGGGAGGGCGTCGACATGAACCTTTTCCGCCTCCCTGGTCCGCCTCCGAAGGGTGCGCCCGCCGAGCGTCCCGGAATAGATAGCCCGGCGCTCCGGCAGCCGCAACGACCATCGGCCGAAAGGCGCGACCGGCGGCCCGGGCGGCTTCTGGAAGATTCGGAGGCGGAAAAGGCCTTTACGCGCGCAGGGCCTGCGCCGGGGACTGCCGGTAGGCGATCAGGGCGGGCACCAGCGTCACCAGCGCCGTCAGGCACAGGAAGACGAGGAGCATCCAGCCGTCGGCCGGCTGGAACTCGACCGGCATGGCGATGCCGCTCGCCTCGCCGAGCCGGTGCGACAGGACGCGCACGCCGGCATAACCGACGGCGAAGCCCAGCAGCAGGCCGGCGAGAAGCACGATGAACGCCTCCAGCCAGACGATGGCCAGCACCACGGCGCGCGGCGCGCCGAAGGCCCTGAGCGCCCCGATCTGGCGGCGGCGTTGCAGCACGTGGACGGCGACGACCATCAGGATGGCGGCCGCCACCAGCGCCTGCGCGCCCGCGGCCACGACCGACAGCACGCGCCGCGCATCGCCCAGCGTGCCGTAGAGCCTCGTCAGCACCTCGGCCGGGAAGACGGCGAGCGTGTCGTCGGCGCGGTACTGCTGGCGCAGATTGTAGGCGTCGGCCAGGGTCTTGGGCTTGACGACGATGGCCGGAACGCCGGGATTGTCGTTCCCCGCCAGCGCCGCCTCGTCGACGGGCCGCGAGGCGAACGCGCCTTCGTGGTCATGGTCATGCTCATCGGCGTGGCCGTGCCCCTCCTCGCCGTGCTCATGGCCTTCCTCCTCGTCGGCATGGCTCTCCTCCCCGCCCTCCTCGTGGCCGTGGTCGGCATGGACGTCCCATACGGCCTGGATCGGGACGAGGATGGCGCGGTCCCACGGCGTGCCGGTCGGCGCGAGGCGGCCGACGATGCGGTATTCGACCTCCGCATGCACCTCGCCCGCCTCGCCGGCATTGCCGTGGAACGGCCGGAAGGTGGAGCCGACGGCGCGCCCGACCTGCGCGCCGGCGACCGCGTCGCCGAAATGGTCGAAGCCCGTGCCCTCGCTCAGGCCGCCGAGCATGGCGATGGCGTCGCTCGTGGTGCCGACGACGGGGTGGGTCTCGACGAAGTCGCCGAAGCCGACCGGCACCGCGGCCTCGACGCGCGGGTCGGCGCGCAGCGCGGCAAGCACGCCTGGCGGCATCAGCGGCAGCGGCGCGGGCTGGAGGAAGACGGAGGAAAGCACGAGCTGGGTTTCGCTGCCGGGCGCGCCGATCACCAGATCGAAGGGCGCGGCCGCCCGCGCGCTGCCCAGCCGCAGCGCCCGCTCCTGCAGCGTGACAGCCACGCCGAGCGCGGTCGCCAGCGCGACCAGAAGCACGAGGATGACGACGCCGACGCGGTTGCGGGCGAGGTCGGCAAGGATGAAGTGCAGCACCGGCCGTCTCCCTCAGTCGCCGACGCGGCCGTTTTCCAGCCGCAGGGTGCGGCCGAGCCGGCCGATCAGGCGCGTGTCGTGCGTGGCGACGATCAGCGTCGCGCCGGCGTCGCGGGCCAGCTCGATGAGCAGGTCGGCGACGGCGCCGCCGGACTCGGGATCGAGGCTCGCCGTCGGCTCGTCGGCGACGATGACGCCCGGCCGCCCGGCGAGCGCCCGCGCCACGGCGACGCGCTGCATCTGGCCGCGCGACATGGTCTCCACGGACTGGTCGGGGCGCTCGATGCCGACGCGCGCCAGCATGTCGAGCGCCAGCGCGTGCACGCCGTCCGGCAGGCCGAAATGCGACAGGCGCTGCGGCAGGAGCACGTTGCCCACCGCCGACAGGCCGGGAAAGAGATGGAAGTCCTGCATGACGAGGCCGACATTGCGCGCGCGCCAGCGGTCGCGCCGCCCTTCCGGCATCGCGGCCAGATCCTCGTCTCCCCACGCCACCCGGCCGGCGCGGATGCGCTCCATGCCGGTGACGACGTTGATGAAGGTGGTCTTGCCCGAGCCCGACGGTCCGGTCAGCGCCACATGCGCCCCCGGCTCGATGGCGAGCGAGGGCAGGTCGAGCGCCGGCACGGGCAGGCCCGGATAGCGCACTTCGAGCTTGTCGATGGCGAGGGCGAGCATCCGTCTAGACCCGCCGGAAATCCGCGCCGACGATGCGCAGCAGGCTGACGAAGCCGGTTTCGGGATCGGTCCACGAGCCGACCTCGAGCCTGCCCTCGACCTCGATCAGCCCGTTGGCCTGCTCGAAGGTTTGGGCACGGTCGAGATAGATGACGACGATGTCGTCCGGCCAGTCGGCGTCGGACGAGCAGAACGGGCACAGCGACAGCGGCACCTCGGTCAGCACGAAGAAGTTGGCCTCCGCCTTGAGCGGCGGCGCCATGAAGCCGCGCATCGAGACGGTCTTTCCCTCCAGCGCCTTGACCTTGTCGGAGAAGGCGAGCCCCAGCACGCCGAACGAGGCATAGAGCTCGCCGAAGGCGATCGTCCCCTCGGCCGCGACGGACCGGCCGGCCGCGGGCATCGCGACGGCTGCGCCCAGAACGGCCAGCGCATGGCGACGGGTCATGGCGCGAGGGCGGGAACGGGAGGTTGGCATCGCGGCTTTTCCTGCGGGAAGCGGAGCGAAGGCCCGGACCGTCCGTCCGGGCCTTCGCCGTGATCGGGCGTCCTACTGCGTCTGCTTGGCGCCGAGCGCGAGCGCCTCGGCGATCACGCGGTAGACGTCGCTCTGCTCCATGTAGCCCCGGAAATTCTCGGAGCCGGGGCCGGAGGCCTGCAGCACGACGTCGTCGATGGCGTGGACGCCGGTGTCGCCGCTGGTCGGGATGTTGCCCTGGACGAACACCGCGCCCGGCACGTCCTTGTAGACCTCGTTGGCGACGTACTTCTTGTTCTCGTCCTGGATGGCCGGGACAAACGGGCCGTTGAGCTTGGGACGGAAGGTCTCGTAGTGGTCCGGGCCGTTGTTGGCGGCGAGGAACAGGCGGCGCGAGACGTCGACGCGGTCGGGATAGCCGTCGCCGTCCTCGTCCACGTAGTTGGGGAAGCCGGCCTCGGCATAGGTGCCGACCTTCTCGCGCATGGCCTCGCCGGGCTTGTCGTCATCGACGGTGCCGATGATGGAGACGCCGTGGGTGTGGTCGCCGGTGACGATGATCAGCGTGTCGGGATTGTTCCTCGCGAACTCCCGGGCAAGGCCGATGGCCTTGTCGAACTCGATGGTGTCGACCACGGCGCGGTCCCAGTCGAGCGGATGGGACATCTTGTCGACGTTCGCCGCCTCGACCACCAGCACGAAGCCTTCCTCGTTGCGCGAAAGAAGGTCGAGAGCGGTCTGCGTCATCTGGACGAGGCCCGGCTGCTCGGGGAACTTGTCCACCGTGCCCTTCTTGAGGAACTCGCGGTCGAGCGTGGTGTCCATGTTGCCGGTGTGGAACAGGCCGAGCACCTTGCCGGTGTTGGAGCCGGCGGCGGCCTCGAGCTCGCCCGCGGTGGTGGCCAGCGTGTAGCCCGCCTCCTTGTAGAGCGCGATATGGTCGATGTCGTCCTTGCGCCTGGAGCCCGGCGTGGACTGGGGCAGGAAATAGGCCGAGCCGCCGCCGAGGATCACGTCCGGGCGCACCTCGTAGGTCTGGTTGTTGATCTCGGCCTTGTCGGCGCGGCGGCGGGTGTGGGCGAACACGGCCGCCGGGGTGGCGTCCTGAAGCTCGGAGTTGGTCACGATGCCGATCGACTTGCGGGTCTGGCGGCGGAGCGCCTCGGCCAGCGTCTCGAACTTCGGGTCGTCGAGCGAATCCGGCGTGCGGTCGGCGTAGACGCCGAGCGCGTTCACCGCCGTCTTGTGGCCGCTCATGTAGGCCGACATGGTGTTGGCGCTGTCGGTGGCGATGGACTCGGTCGAGGAGGTGCCGATGAAGGCGGCGCGGTCGAGCTCGTCCATGTTCAGCCGGCCGTTCGCCTTGCCCTCGGTCATGCCCTTGGACATGATGCGGGCGGCGGTGCGGTGGGCGACGGAAAGGCCGTCGGCGATCAGGAAGATGACGTTCTTCGCCGCGGGCGCGTCGGGCGTGCCGTAGACGTCCCACGTCACGGTCTTCTCCTCGCCGCCGGCCCTGGCGACGACCGTGTAGGTGCCCGGTGCCGCGAGCGTCACGCCGTTGATGCGCACGGCCGACGCCTCGACGCCTTCCTCCTTCTCGATGAAGGTGACGTCCTTGCCCAGCACCTCGGCGGCGGGCTTGCCGTTCACCGTCACGCTCACATCGGCTTCGGCGACGACATTGTCGAACTCGACCTTCACGTCGAAGGGCGAGGAAACGAGGATCGTGGCGCGGTCGAGCGGGAAAATGGTCGTCGCCGAGGCGACGACCGGCGAAAACAGCATGGTGGTGGCAATCAGGGCGGCAAGCAGACGACGCATCTGTGTTCTCCATCGAGGCTAGGCGGGATGCGTCTTCCCTTAGGCATGCTGGATAACACTGATGTGACAGGCAGGCGAAACATCACAGTCCGCAACCCGGCCGCGGATCGACGGCATCGCCGGCGCGCCCACGGCCCGGCAGGACCGGGCCATGGAAAATCAAGCGGATAGGCCGGCCGGCTACAGCGCGGCGGGAACGGCGGGCAGCCGCCCTGCCCGGTCCGTCAGTTGCTCCGGCGCCGATGCCAGCCGCTCCACGAAGGCGGCGAGCTCGGCGTCGTCCAGCCGCTCTGCGGCTTCGGCGAGGCCGAACCAGCGGCGCTTGCGCTGGTCCTGCTCCTTCCAGTGGGTCAACGTCCCGCGCACCTGCATGGCGAACAGCGTCACGCGGCAGGGATGCGCCATGCCGTTGTCGTCGATCTTGAGAGAGCGATAGTCGGTCAGCGGCGCGGGGTGGATGTCGCCGATGACGCCCGCCTCCTCGAAGGCTTCGAGCGCGGCGGACATGAAGGGCGCGCGCCCCTCCTCCGGCCACCCCTTCGGCACGATCCAGCGGCCCCGCGTGCGCGAGGTGATGAGAAGCACCCGCAGCCCCTTCTTGCGGGTGATCTTCCACGGCAGGACGCCGACCTGCCACAGCACGGCCTCGCCGGCCGCGGCCGGCGGGAGAGGCCGGGGGTTCTTCGGCATGGCGTTCATCACAGGCCCCTGCTGCGGGCCGGATGCATGGTGCGGGGACCGCGCGCGGACCACGGATTTTCGAAGCGGACGGTGGCGGGGAACTTGCACCACGGGCAGCGGCTGGCGGCGCGGGGAAGGCTGCGGTGGCAGGCGCGGCAGACGGGATGCAGACGGGAATCGGGCATGAAGACGCTCCATCGACGCGGCGCATGCGCCGCAGAAATGAACCGCTGGTCTTGTCAGATGTCCCGGAGCGGCGGGGTCAGATGCGGCATTCCGGGTTCCACAGGAAGCCGCCCCGGGCGGAAGCACGCGCTTCCCCGGCAAGCCTCGACATCCTGACGAACGTGTTCATGCACATGCCTGCAAGCTAGTGGCGGATTGCGGCAATTCAAGGGGCGAGGAGGTTCCGGAACCTGCCTGCGACGTTCCGCGCCAATGCGGCGGCGCGCCGCCTCCCCGCCTCTGCGAAGCGGGCAGCGTCTCAGGCCGTGGCGGCGAGGCTGCGGACGGCGCGCGCGGTCAGCCGCATCGTCTCGTCCACGTCGAGCGACGGCTCCTCGAGCGCCATCTCGATCGCGGCATAGCCCATCTCGATGGCGAGGCGGACCGTGCGTTCGAGCGCGGCCCGGTCGATGGCCGGGTCCTCGCTCACCGCCTGGTCGACCAGCGAGGTGGCGAGCTGGCGATGCGAGGCCAGGCGCACCTCGGCAAGCTGCGGCACGGCGCGCAGCATGCGCATGACCCAGATGCCGCCGGGGAAATCGCGCGTCAGCCGCACATGGGCGGCGAGCGTGGCGGCGATCTCCGACTCCGACTGGTGGAAGTCGATGGCGACGAGCGCGTTCTGGGCCGCCATCAGCCTTTCGCCCAGGGCCCGGAACAGCGCGTACTTGTCGACGAAGTAATGGTAGACCGTGGGCGGCGAGACGCCGGCGCGCTCGGCGACGAGGTTCGTCGATACGCGGTCCACGCCCACCTCCTCCAGCAGCTGCCCGGTGACGTCGAGCAGGCGGTCGTAGGTCCTCTTCGAGCGGTCCTGTTGCGGCTTCCTGCCGCTGAACGTGGCGGTCATCCCTTCAAGGGATGACCGACAAGAGGCTGAATTGCAACCTTCATTGACAGAAATATAGCCATCGCTATAGTTAGTCGCGGAGGAGACAATCATGCAGTTCGTTCGACACGCCCCAGCGGTTGTCGGCGGGGTCGTGAGTGCGGTCGTTGCCGTCGGCGCGCTCGTCGCCGCGTGCAGCGACGGGCGGGAGCCCCCGCGCGCGCTGAGCGAGGCCGAAAGCGCGGCGCTCGCGCCGGCCGATCCGCACCTGGCTGAGCTTTACGAGACCTCGTGCAAGGCCTGCCACACGGTGCGGGATTCGCTCGCGCCGCTGACCGGCGACCGCACGCAGTGGGATGCGCGATGGGCGCAGGGCGAGGAGACCCTTCTGCGGGTCGCCCTCGCCGGCAAGAACGGCATGCCGGCAGGCGGCCAGTGCTTTTCATGCTCGCCGGACGACCTGCGGGCGCTGACCCGCTTCATGGCGGGGCGGGAGGGGGCCGGACGGGAGGGGGGATGACATGAGGATGACACGCAGGAAGGCGCTGGCGGCGGGCGCCGGGGCCGTCGCGCTCGGGGCCGGCGGGCTGGCCGGACGGCGGCTCTGGCTCGACAGGAAGCCGCCCGCTCCGCAGACCATCGACGCGCACGGCAATGCGCTTTGGACCAACTGGACGGGCCACGAGCACGCGTGGCCGGCCGCGCGGCTCGCGCCGGCCGACGAGGCGGAGCTGACCGCGCTGATGCCGCGCGCCGCCGCGCCGATCCGCGCCGTCGGCTCCGGCCACAGCTTTACCGGCCTCGTGCCGACCGACGCGACGCTCGTCTCGCTCGACCGGCTGAACGGCCTCGTCGCGCACGACGCGACGCATCACCGGGCGACCGTGCGTGCCGGCACGCGGCTCGCGGCGCTCGGTGAGGCGCTTGCCGCGGTCGGCCAGGAAATGCCGAACCTGCCCGACATCAACAAGCAGTCGCTCGCCGGGGCGCTCGCCACCGGCACCCACGGCACCGGCAAGACCATGATGGCGCTTCACGGCGGCGTCACGGCGCTGCGGCTGGTGACGCCCTCGGGCGACGTCGTCGCGTGCAGCCGCGACCAGAACCCGGACCTGTTCCACGCCGCGCGCGTCGGCCTCGGGGCGTTCGGGATCGTGACGGAGGTGACGCTGCAGAACGCGCCGCTGCGGCGGCTGCGCAAGACCACTTCGATCGTCGAGACCGAGGCGCTCCTGCAAGGCTGGCCGGACCTCGCCGACAGGCACCGCAATGTCGAGTTCCTGATCATCCCGTTTTCGGGCAGGGCGCTGCTGATAACGCTGGACGAGACCGACGAGCCGCCGGTTGCGCGCGGACCGGACCGCGACGCGGACGGCCTGATGCAGCTCAAGCTGCTGCGCGACCTGTTCGAATTCGTGCCGGCGCTGCGCCGGCGCGCCGCCGCCTTCTTCCTCGATCGCGAGCCGCCCGAGATCGCGGTGGACGAAAGCTGGAAGCTGCTCGCCAACGAGCGGCCGATCCGCTTCACCGAGATGGAGTACCATGTCCCGATCGAAGCGCAGGTCGGTGCGCTGCGCGAGATCCTGCGGCGCATCGAGACCAGCCGGCGCGACGTCTTCTTCCCCATCGAGGTGCGCATCGTCGCGCCGGACGATGCGTGGCTGTCGCCGTTCTACGGGCGCGAAAGCGGCTCCATCGCCGTTCACGCCTATTACAAGGACGATCACGCCTTCCTGTACGATCTGGTCGAGCCGGTGCTGCGCGCGGCGGGCGGGCGGCCGCATTGGGGCAAGCTGCATGCGCTCGGCGCGCGCGGATTGCGGACGCTCTACCCGATGTGGGACGCCGCGGCCGAGATGCGCCAGGCGGTGGACCCGGAAGGACGAATGCTGAACCGGCATCTGCGGAGGGTGTTTTTCGATGTCTGAGAGCAAGGGGAGAGGAAGATCGCGGCGGGCCGTGCTCGTGGGCGGCGGCGCGCTGGCGCTGGCCGGCATCGGCGCCCTGGCGCTGCGCCCGGCCGAACGCGGAAACGGCGGCCACGACGCCTATTTCGCCAGGCTGTCGGAGGCGCTGCGGTGGGCAGGCATCGCCCACCCGGTGCTGGTGATCGACCGGCAGCGTCTCGACGCCAACATCCGGGCGGTGCGGGAATCGCTCGCCGGCCCGGGCCTGCCGCTCAGGGTGGTCGCCAAATCGCTGCCGTCGCCGCGCCTGCTCGAAACCGTGATGTCCGGCATGGCGACCGACAGGCTGATGCTGTTCAGCGCGGCGATGCTGCGCCAGGTGCAGCCGCTCCACCCGGAGGCCGACATCCTGCTCGGCAAGCCGCTGCCGGTCGAGGAGTTCGCCCGCTTCGCCGACGAGGCCGGGGCGGAGGCCGCCGCCCGCGTGCAGTGGCTGATCGACACGCCGGAACGGCTCGACGCCTATGCGCAGGCGGCGCGGGCACGCGGCCTGCCGCTGCGGGCGAACATCGAGATCGACGTCGGCCTGCACCGCGGCGGCTTCGCCGATCCCGCCGCCCTGACGGCCGCGCTCGGCAGCGTCCTGCCGGCCGGCGGCGTGACCGTCTCGGGCCTGATGGGCTACGACCCGCACGTCCCGAAGATGCCGACCGGCGCGGAAGGCGCCCACCGGCGCGCGCAGGCCGCCTATGCGGGTTTCATCGCCGCACTCGGCGCGGCGGGCGTCGCGGAGCCTTCGCGGCTGACGCTCAACACCGCCGGCAGCCCCACCTTCCGCCGCCATGCGCGCGGCACGGTGGCGAACGAGGTGGCGGTCGGCTCCGCCTTCGTCAAGCCCGGCGATTTCGACCAGGACGATCTCGACGACCTCCAGCCGGCGGCGTTCATCGCCACGCCGGTCCTCAAGGCGACGGCCGAGATGGCGCTGCCGGGAGTCGAGTTCGCGAGCGGCGTCCTGCACTGGTGGGACCGCAACAGCCGGCAGGGCTTCTTCATCCATGGCGGCCACTGGCTGGCGCGCCCGGTCTCGCCCGAAGGGCTGCAATATAGCGGCCTTTACGGCCGTTCCAGCAATCAGGAGCTGCTGACCGGCTCGGCGAACGTCGCGCTCGGCCCCGGCGACCACGTCTTCCTGCGGCCGGACCAGAGCGAGGCGGTGTTCCTCCAGTTCGGCGATCTCCTCGTCTTCGACGGCGAGACGGTCGGCGAACGCTGGCCGGCGCTTCCCGTCAGCGCCTGAGGCGGCGCGGCCCGGCGCCGTCCGCGCCAAGAGCGGCGGATGGCGCCGACAAGCCTTGACCTCGGACACAGGCTAAACTAGGGATTTTCCCGCTGCGGGCATGGTGAAATGGTATCACAAAAGCCTTCCAAGCTTTTGGTGCGGGTTCGATTCCCGCTGCCCGCTCCAGTTTCCCTTGACCTCGCGCCGATGTGCTGCGCCCACGCCCCCTCGCCTGTCCGGCACCCGACGTCATAAGACAAGCGGTTCAGGCTCAGGCAGAAGCGCCCCTCCTTCACCTGCCGGCAGGAGCCGGTGCCGCCCCTCGCCGCTGCCGTCATCCCGGCCGAGCGGAGCGAGAGCCAGGACCCATTGAGCAGCGCGGCCGGGTTCCGGGTTCGGGGGGCAGCCCTGACACGCGTCACGGCGAGAACCGGGCCGCGCCCGGCGATTTTCCGGCCAATGGGTCCCGGCTCGGCGGCCGCTTCGCGGCCTTGGCCGGGATGACGCCGCGGAGGAGTTGGGCGGATAGCGGGCCCCGCTCCGCTCGCGGGCAGCGGGCAGGATGAACGGCTGTTTCCGTCAGAACCCGGACGGCTCCAAAAGAAAAGCCGGGTGGGAACCCGGCTCTTCAGGAAAACGAACGATCGGCGTCGTCTCAGTTGACCGCGTCCTTCAGACCCTTGCCGGCCGTGAACTTCGGCACGTTGCGCGCCGGGATCTTCACTTCCGCGCCGGTCTGGGGGTTACGGCCGGTCGAGGCCTCACGCTTCGACACGGAGAAGTTGCCGAAGCCGACCAGACGGACGTCCCCACCGTTCTTCAGCTCGCCCGTGATGGCGGAGAACACCGCGTCAACGGCGGCCTGCGCGTCACCCTTGGAGAGCTTGGCGGCTTCCGCCACGGCGGAAACGAGTTCGTTCTTGTTCATTGAGAATTCCCTTCCCTGTGAAAGACCGGCGATTCGACTCGTCCGGCAGGAGCGGGAGTTTAGGAAATCCCCCGTCCGCGACCAAGCGGGAAACCGGCTCAATGCACGGTTTTTCCCGGTTTTCTGCGGCTTTCAGCAAAAAGGCCGGGCATCTGCCCGGCCTTTTCCCGTGCTTTCAGGTGCGATAGCCGCCGTCAGTGGGCGAGACTCTGCGCACCGGAGGCGTCGCCCTTCGCCGCGGCCGGCTCGACGGGCTCGACCCACTCGATGGGTTCGGGCATCCGCACCAGCGCGTGGCGCAGCACCTCGCCGACGCGGCTGACCGGCACGATCTCCATGCCGCTCTTCACGTTTTCCGGAATTTCCGCCAGATCCTTGGCGTTCTCTTCCGGAATCAGCACCTTCTTGATGCCGCCGCGAAGGGCCGCGAGCAGCTTCTCCTTGAGGCCGCCGATCGGCAGCACCCGGCCGCGCAGCGTGACCTCGCCGGTCATGGCGACGTCCTTGCGCACGGGGATGCCGGTCAGCACCGACACGATCGCCGTGACCATCGCGATGCCCGCCGAAGGGCCGTCCTTGGGCGTGGCGCCCTCGGGCACATGGACGTGGATGTCGCGCTTGTCGAACAGCGGCGGCTCGATGCCGAAGTCGATCGCTCTGCTGCGGACGTAGGACGCCGCCGCCGAGATCGATTCCTTCATCACGTCGCGCAGGTTGCCGGTGACGGTCATCTTGCCCTTGCCGGGCATCATGACGCCCTCGACGGTCAGCAGCTCGCCGCCGACCTCGGTCCAGGCAAGCCCGGTGACGACGCCGACCTGATCCTCGCCCTCGATCTGGCCGTAGCGGTAGCGCGGCACACCGAGATAATCGGCAAGGTTCTTCTCGGTCACCTTCACCGACTTCTTCTTGGTGCGCAGGATCTCCGTCACGGCCTTGCGCGCCAGCTTCATCAGCTCGCGCTCGAGATTACGCACGCCGGCTTCCCGCGTGTAGAGCTGGATCACCGCGCGCAGCGCCTCGTCGGTGATCGAGAACTCCTTCGGCTGCAGCGCATGGTCGCGCACGGCCTTGGGCAAGAGGTGCCGCTTGGCGATCTCGACCTTCTCGTCCTCGGTGTAGCCGGCGATGCGGATGATCTCCATCCGGTCCATCAGCGGCGCCGGGATGTTGAGCGTGTTGGCCGTGGTCACGAACATCACGCCCGACAGGTCGTACTCGACCTCGAGGTAGTGGTCCATGAAGGTCATGTTCTGCTCGGGATCGAGCACCTCGAGCAGCGCCGAAGACGGATCGCCGCGATAGTCCTGGCCGAGCTTGTCGATCTCGTCGAGCAGGAACAGCGGGTTCGACTTCTTCGCCTTCTTCATCGACTGGATGACCTTGCCGGGCATCGAGCCGATATAGGTGCGCCGGTGACCGCGGATCTCGGCCTCGTCGCGCACGCCGCCGAGCGCCATGCGGACGTACTCACGGCCGGTCGCCTTGGCGATCGACTTGGCGAGCGAGGTCTTGCCGACGCCGGGAGGGCCGACGAGGCACAGGATCGGCCCCTTCAGCTTCTTCTGGCGGCTCTGCACGGCCAGATACTCGACGATGCGCTCCTTGACCTTGTCGAGGCCGAAATGGTCGGCGTCGAGCACCTCCTGCGCGAAGCCGAGATCCTTCTTGACCTTGGACGGCTTCTGCCACGGGATGGAGAGCAGCCAGTCGAGATAGTTGCGCACGACGGTCGCTTCCGCCGACATCGGCGACATGGTGCGGAGCTTCTTCAGCTCGGCCTCGGCCTTCTCGCGCGCCTCCTTCGACAGCCTGGTCTTCTTGATGCGCTCTTCCAGCTCGGAAGCTTCGTCGCGGCCGTCCTCGCCCTCGCCGAGCTCCTTCTGGATCGCCTTCATCTGCTCGTTCAAGTAGTATTCGCGCTGGGTCTTCTCCATCTGGCGCTTGACCCTGGAGCGGATGCGCTTCTCCACCTGGAGCACCGAAATCTCGGCCTCCATGAAGCCCATGGCCTTTTCCAGACGCTCGCGCACGGACAGCGTCGCCAGCATCTCCTGCTTGTCGCCGATCTTGACGGCGAGGTGCGAGGCGACCGTGTCGGCGAGCTTGGAATAGTCGTCGATCTGGCTCGCCGCGCCGACGACCTCGGGCGAAATCTTCTTGTTGAGCTTCACATAGTTCTCGAAGTCGGCCACGACCGAGCGCGCCAGCGCCTCGATCTCGACTTCCTCTTCCTCGGGCTCGGACAGCACGACGGCCTCGGCCTCGTGGAAATCCTGCCGCGCGGTGAAGCCGGTGATGCGGGCGCGCGAGGTGCCCTCGACCAGCACCTTGACGGTGCCGTCGGGCAGCTTCAGGAGCTGGAGCACGTTGGCCAGCGTGCCGACGTCGTAGATCGCGTCGGCGGCCGGATCGTCGTCCGCCGCGTTCTTCTGGGTGGCGAGCAGGATCTGCTTGTCCGCACCCATGACGTCTTCCAGCGCCTTGATGGACTTTTCGCGCCCCACGAAGAGCGGCACGATCATGTGGGGGAAGACGACGATGTCGCGCAGCGGGAGGACCGCGAACACGCCGGAGCCGGAGGACGTGGGGGATATGGTCATTGTCCAACCTTTCATACCGCGGCCGCACATGGGCCGACCGCGATTCTGGATACTAGCGACCGCCGGGCCTTCCGCCTATCTCGGAGCTTGCTCGTTCGAGCTTGTCCAAGGCTTGCAGCACGCAAGGCCGGGCACGCGTGTTGATGCTTAGTTGGCGTTGCGTCGCACAAAGATCAAGAGGCGGCTGCGGCGGCCGGCCGCACGCAGCATCCCCGCAGACGAAACGGAGCGGCGGCGGGCCGCTCCGTCCGTGAATGGCGGGCACCGCGGAAGGGTGGGCGACGCGGGCGGGAAGATGCGGCCTCACGCCGTCGCGGCGCTGCCCTTTTCCTTCTCGGCGTAGATGTAGAGCGGGCGGGCGTTGCCGGTCACGACCTCGTCGGAGATGACCACCTCGCGCACGCCTTCCAGCGCCGGCAGCTCGAACATGGTGTCGAGCAGGATCGCCTCCATGATCGACCGCAGGCCGCGGGCGCCGGTCTTGCGCTCGATGGCGCGGCGGGCGATCGCCGACAGCGCGCTCTCGTGGAAGGTCAGCTCCACGTTCTCCATCTCGAACAGGCGCTGGTACTGCTTGACCAGCGCATTCTTCGGCTCGGTCAGGATCTGGATCAGCGCGGCCTCGTCCAGGTCCTCGAGCGTCGCCAGCACGGGCAGGCGGCCGACGAATTCCGGGATCAGGCCGAACTTCAAGAGGTCCTCCGGCTCGACCATGCGGAAGAGCTCGCCCGTGCGGCGGTCCTCCGGCGAGGCGACCGTGGCGCCGAAGCCGATCGAGGTCTTGCGGCCGCGGTCGGAGATGATCTTGTCGAGGCCGGCGAAGGCGCCGCCGCAGATGAACAGGATGTTGGCGGTGTCGACCTGCAGGAACTCCTGCTGCGGGTGCTTGCGGCCGCCCTGCGGCGGCACGGAGGCGACCGTGCCCTCCATGATCTTGAGCAGCGCCTGCTGCACGCCCTCGCCCGACACGTCGCGGGTGATCGACGGGTTGTCCGACTTGCGGGAAATCTTGTCGATCTCGTCGATGTAGACGATGCCGCGCTGGGCGCGCTCGACATTGTAGTCGGCGGCCTGGAGCAGCTTCAGGATGATGTTCTCGACGTCTTCGCCGACATAGCCGGCCTCGGTCAGCGTCGTGGCGTCGGCCATGGTGAAGGGCACGTCGATGATGCGCGCCAGCGTCTGGGCGAGCAGCGTCTTGCCGCAGCCCGTGGGGCCGATCAGCAGGATGTTCGACTTCGCCAGCTCGACGTCGTTGCTCTTGCCGGCATGCGCGAGGCGCTTGTAGTGGTTGTGGACGGCCACGGACAGCACGCGCTTGGCGTAGGGCTGGCCGATAACGTAGTCGTCGAGCACGGCGAGGATTTCCTGCGGGGTGGGCACCCCCTCGCGCGACTTCACCATCGAGGTCTTGTTCTCCTCGCGGATGATGTCCATGCACAGCTCGACGCACTCGTCGCAGATGAACACCGTCGGGCCGGCGATCAGCTTGCGAACCTCGTGCTGGCTCTTTCCGCAGAACGAGCAATACAGCGTGTTCTTGGAATCACCGCCATTGTTGCTGATCTTGCTCATGCTCTTCCAACCCTTCCGGCCCAGTCCGCAGCGACGCGCCGCGCGCGCCCTGCAGGCATGAATCTATGGCGGGAACGCGCCCCTGCCAATGCCAACGGTTTGCTGAAACCACCCCGTACCCGAGACAAAACGGAAGCGGCACGACGGCACTGCGAATCCCCAGCCCACGCTAAGCCGTCGAAACTCAACAGAGGCTTAACGTAGGCGCTAGCCCCTGCGGAGGGAACAGCAAACTGTGGCCGAAATGGCGCAGTCGGCTTCAAAACTTCGTCAGTCTCCGCCTTGCCGCTCAGGACGAGGCCTGCCCGTCCACGGCGTCGCGGCTGGAGATGACCTTGTCGATCAGGCCGAATTCCATGGCCTGCTCGGTGGTCATGAAGCGGTCGCGCTCCAGCGCCGAGTGGACGGAATCGTAGTCCTGCCCGGTGTGCTTCACGTAGATCTCGTTGAGGCGGCGCTTCAGCGCCTCGGTCCACTGGGCGTGGATCATGATGTCGGTCGCCTGGCCCTGATAGCCGCCCGAGGGCTGGTGGACCATGATCGAGGCGTTGGGCGTGGCGAAGCGCATGCCCTTCTCGCCGGCGCACAGGAGCAGCGAGCCCGCCGACATCGCCTGGCCGATGCACAGCGTCGAGACCGGCGGCTTGATGAACTGCATGGTGTCGTACATCGCGAGGCCGGAGGTGACGACGCCGCCCGGCGAGTTGATGTAGAGGTTGATTTCCTTCTTCGGGTTTTCCGCCTCGAGGAAGAGGAGCTGGGCGCAGACCAGCGAGGCCATGCCGTCCTCGATCGGCCCGGTGATGAAGATGATGCGCTCCTTGAGGAGGCGCGAGAAGATGTCGTAGGCGCGCTCGCCGCGATTGGTCTGCTCGACGACCATCGGCACGAGATTCATGTAGGTTTCGATGGGGTCTTTCATTGCAGGCCCTTTCGGATGGATATCGACGCGGCGGAGCGTCACGGAATCGCAGGTCTCGGTTATGCGTTAGATAGGATGCCGGCTTTGCCTTGTGCAAGCCCGGCCGCCCGGCAGGGTAAACACCGCAGCGGAAGGGTCGGCGCTCAGGCGGCGTCCGCCCGCAGCCAGCGGGCGAGCGTGGCGACGTCGCCGGTCTCGACGGCCTCGGCCACGCGCAAGCCCACCGCCGCGCCGAACTTGTAGCCGTGCCCCGAACAGGCCGACACCATGATGCAGCGGCCGTTGGCGGCGGCGAAGAAGCGCTCGTCCGGGGTGAAGGCGTAGACGCAGGTGACGACCTCGCGCACCGCATAGTCGTCCGTGCGTGCGATCGGCGGCGAGAACAGGTCGCGGATCGCCTCGCCCTCGCCCGGACGGGGCAGGCGGTCGGCATCGGGATCGTCGCACGGCCGGCGGTGCAGCCCGGCGCCGAATTTCAGCCCGCCGTCGCCCGAGCGGGGGATGATGTAGCCGTCGGTCCGGCCGCCGACGTCCAAGATGACGGGGGCCGCGTCCCATGCCTCCCTGAGATCGGCCGGCGGGTCGAGGTAGACGACGGCGTTGCGCCAGGCGGCGAGGCCGGCGGCAAGGTCCGGCACGAGCTTCTTCACCCAGGCGCCGGCCGCGACCACGACGCGGTCGGCCGAAAGCCGCTCGCCATCGGCGAGCACCACCTCGCCCGACGCGCAGTCCACCCTCTCGACGCGGGCGCGCTCGCGCACGTCGGCGCCGTTGGCGCGCAGCCATTCGGCGAGGCCCGAGGCGATGCGCCGGCAGTGGAGCGCCCCGCCCTCCGGCGAGAAGAAGGCGAAGCGCAGGCTGCCGCCGTCGAGGAACGGCCAGCGCGCCGCCGCCTCCTCGGGGCCGAAAAGCTCGAACGGCCAGCCGCCCTTCTTCATGCCTTCGCGATAGCGCTCGCCCCCGTCGCCCGGCTCGCGCGACAGGCACAGGAAGCCGCGCTCGTCGTAATGGCTCTGGCCGAGATCGGCCCACAGGGCGTCCCATGCGCGGTAGGCTTCGGTGATCAGCGCGCCGTAGCCGCTGTCCGGCCCGTAGGCGCGGCGGATGATGCGGTGGTGGTCGCCGGAGGCGGCGAGCGGATTGGGGATGGTCCCCTGCTCCAGAAGCGTGACCGCGTGTCCGCGCCGCGTCAGCGCCCATGCCGTCGACAGGCCGGCAATACCCGCCCCGATGACGATGGTTGTCCCGATCGGCCCGCCGATGGTCGCCATGTGCCCCTTCCATGGTCCGCCCGCCGGGAGCGAAGCACCCGGCGGCCAACCATACGCCGCGACCGGCAAGGCGCAAGCAATTGCCTTCTACCTTGAGGCGAACCGCGGGCAAGGGTTAACGCATCGATTCAGGCGCGGATGACGTACTGCTTGCGAGTCGTTTCAACGACTTCCCAGGTTCCCTTGAAGCCCGGCCTGATGACGAAGCTGTCGCCGGCCTTGAGCGTATGGGCCTCGCCGCCCTCCTCGGTCAGGATCGAGATGCCCGACAGGATGTGGCAGAACTCCCATTCGTCGTACTCGACCCGCCATTTGCCGGGCGTCGCTTCCCAGATGCCGGCATAGAGGCCGCCTTCGGCCTCCTCGGCGTTCCACGTCAGGAACCGGGGCTCGCCGGCCATCACGCGCTCCGGCGCGGGAGCGCCCTCCTCCGGCTCGATGCCGGAGACGGAGAGATGGAGAAAGCGCGTCACATACATCGTCTGTCACCTTCGGGGTCTGTCACCTTCCGGCGTCGTCTCCCACCGTCGCGATCACGCCCTGGCGAGCGCCTGCTCGAGATCGGCGACGATGTCGTCCACGTCCTCGATGCCGACCGAAAGGCGGATCACGTCGGGCCCTGCCCCGGCCGCCACCTTCTGCTCGTCCGAGAGCTGGCGATGCGTGGTCGAGGCCGGGTGGATGATGAGCGACTTGGTGTCGCCGATGTTCGCGACGTGCGAGAACATCTCCACACCCTCCACCACCCGGACGCCGGCATCGAAGCCGCCTTTCAGGCCGAAGGTGAACACCGCGCCCGCGCCCTTCGGCGAATATTTCCGCTGCAGGGCGTGGTTGGGGTCGTCGGCAAGGCCCGGATAGGAAACCCACGCGACCTTGGGATGGTTCCGCAGCCATTCGGCCACCTTCAGCGCGTTGTCGCAGTGGCGCTGCATCCTGAGCGGCAGCGTCTCCAGCCCGGTGGCGATGAGGAAGGCGTTGAAGGGCGAGATCGACGGGCCGAAATCGCGCAGGCCGAGCACCCGGCAGGCGATGGCGAAGGCGAAGTTGCCGAAGGTCTCGTGCAGCACCATGCCGCCATATTCGGGCCGCGGCGCCGACAGCATCGGGTAGTTGCCCGATTTCGACCAGTCGAAGGTGCCGCCGTCGACGATGACGCCGCCCATCGAATTGCCGTGGCCGGCGACGAACTTGGTCAGCGAGTGGACGACGATGTCGGCCCCATGCTCGACCGGGCGCAGGAGATAGGGGCTGGCCATGGTGTTGTCGACGATCAGCGGCAGGCCGTGGCGGTGGGCGATCTCGGCGATGGCCTCGATGTCGACGAAGGTGCCGCCGGGATTGGCGAGGCTTTCCACGAACACGGCGCGGGTGCGGCCGTCGATGGCGGCCTCGAAACTCCCGAGGTCGTGCGGCTCGGCCCAGCGCACCTCCCAGCCGAAATTCTTGAAGGCGTGGCCGAACTGGTTGATCGAGCCGCCGTAGAGCTTCCGCGCGGCGACGAAGTTGTCGCCCGGCTGCATCAGCGTGTGGAAGACGAGAAGCTGCGCGGCATGGCCGGAGGCGGTGGCCACCGCCGCCGTGCCGCCCTCGAGCGCGGCCATGCGCTCCTCAAGCACCGCCTGCGTCGGGTTCATGATGCGGGTGTAGATGTTGCCGAACGCCTTCAGCCCGAACAGCGACGCGGCGTGGTCGGCGTCGTCGAAGACATAGGCCGTCGTCTGGTAGATCGGCGTGGCGCGGGCTCCCGTGGCGGGATCGGGCTGGGCGCCGGCGTGAATGGCGAGCGTGCTGAAACCGGGCGTGCGCTGGGACATGGGACTCCTCCTCCAACCGTGCGGCGGCGATGACGGCGTGGCCGGACGCGCCGGCTGCCTCTTTCTATCGCCGCCTGATGCCGAAACTCTGGTAGCCGGCCCGCATGACCGGCTTTCTCGCCGAGATGACCCGGCTGTTGACGCCGTTCCAGCCGATCTCGCCGGCAAGGCGGGCATATTCGATCTTGGGGCAGCGGTTCATCACGACGCTCAGCCCGGCAGCCTCGGCCTTCGCTGCGGCCCCGTCGTGGCGCACGGTCAGCTGCATCCAGATGACCTTCGGCTTCGGCTCGAGCGCCAGCGCCTCGTCGACGATCCCCGGCACGGCATCCGATGCGCGGAAGATGTCGACCATGTCGATCAGCTCCGGCACGTCGGCCAGCCGCGCATAGGTCATGCGGCCGAGGATTTCCTTGCCGGCGTGGCCGGGATTGATCGGAAAGACGGCATAGCCCTTGTCGATCAGGTACTTGGCGACGAAGAAGGACGGCCGCACCTCGTTGGCCGAGGCGCCGACGATGGCGACGGTGCGCACGCTTTCGAGAATGCCGGCGATGTAGGCGTCGTCGTAGGAATCGTGGTTCATTCGGGCAGCGAGATACGCCCCTCCGCGTCGATGGGAAAGTCCGGATTGTGGGCGACTTCCCACAGATTGCCTTCGGTGTCCTCGAAATAGCCCTGCATGCCGCCCCAGAAGGCGCGGCCGGCCTTCCTCAGCACGCGGCCGCCCGCCTTCTCCGCCCTGGCGAGGATGTCGGCCACCTCGTCCTCGGTGCGGGTGTTGTAGGCGAGCGCGACGCCGGAGAAGTCGGGAACGATCTCCTCGACCACCGGCCTGCCGGGCTCCGCAGCCCTGATCTCGGAACGCCGCGGGCGGGGATGGTAGGGCTTGCCCGCGTCGCGCGCCATCTCCTCGCGCGGCCACAGCGCCAGGATCAGCCCGCCCATCTGGAAGAAGGCCACCCCTTCCGTGAACTTTTGATGCCGCTCCAGCCCCATCGCCTCGTAGAAGGCGACGGCGCGGTCGAGATCGTCGACGCCGAGCGTGACGATCGAGATGCGCGGTTCCATCGTCCCCTCTCCCGGCCTATTCGCCCGTCCATTCCGGCTTGCGCTTGTCCATGAAGGCGCCGATGCCTTCCTTCGCGTCCCCGGAAAGCATGTTGTCCACGATCACGCGCGACGTGTGTTCATAGGCGTCCGCCAGCCCCATCTCGAGCTGGGCGTAGAATGCCTGCTTGCCGAGGCGCACCGCCGTCGGCGACTTGGCGGCGATGGTCGCGGCATACTTGTCCACCACCTGGTTGAGATATTCCGGCGGCACGACGCGGTTGACGAGCCCGAACTCGCGAGCCGTCGCCGCGTCGATCATCTCGCCGGTCAGCAGCATCTCCATCGCGTGCTTCGGCTTGACCTTGCGCGACAGCGCCACCGCCGGCGTGGAGCAGAACAGGCCGACGTCGATGCCGTTGACGCCGAAGCGCGAGCGGTCGGATGCGATGGCAAGATCGCAGCTCGCCACGAGCTGGCAGCCGGCTGCGGTGGCAATGCCGTCCACGGCCGCGATCACTGGCTTCGGCAGGCCGACGATCGTCTGCATCATCCGCGAGCAATCCGAGAAGGTGCGTTCGAAGAAGGCGCGGCCGCCATCGGCGTCGCCGCGATGCGCCGTCATCTCCTTCAGGTCGTGGCCGCCGGAGAACAGCTTGCCGGACGCGGCCACCACCACGACGCGCACCGCGCGATCGGCGGCTGCGGCGTCGAGCGCCTCCTGCAGGGCGGCGATCGTCGCCAGCGACAGCGCGTTGGCGGGCGGGTTGGCGAGGGTGAGCCTGAGCACGCCGCCCTCGCGGTCGGCCGTCACCAGCGCCCCGCTCTCGCGCTCGCCGCGTATCGCCACCACCTCGGCCATGCCTTCCTCCCTCTCGTGCGCCCGGCAGCCGGCCCGCCGGGCGGAGTCGCAGGTCGGAGCGGAACGCCGTTCCGCCCTCCCCCAAAAACTGCTCCAACGGAAAACTAGCACTTGCCGGGTTGAAGGGAAGCCCGGAAATGGCCACACTCGCTTGACGTTTACGGAAACGGAAGCCTTGGGAGGACGAGGGGCAGATGAGCACATACCAGCCGCTGATGACGGCCGACGAGGTGAACGACCTCCTGAAGCAGGTCTATCCGCAGCTCAACGAGGATTTTTCCTACTATGTCGCGACCGAGGTGTTCCCGGGCGGCTGCACGGTGCGGCTCAATGCCGGCGAGCGGCACCTGCGGCCGGGCAACACGGTCTCCGGCCCGTCGCTGTTCACGCTGGCCGACATCGGCGGCTATGTCTGCGTGCTCACCCACGCCACGCCCGACGCGCTGTCGGTGACGACCAACCTCAACATCAACTTCATGCGCAAGGCCGAGGCCGGGCCGGTCGACGGCCACTGCCGCATCCTGAAGCTCGGCAGGAGCCTGATGGTGTTCGACGTCGAGATGGTCGCGGGGCCGGACAGGCATGTCGTGGCGCACGCGACCGGCACCTATTCGATCCCGCCGAAGCGAAATCCATGAGGTAAATCGATACCTCTTTTCTAACCTCTTGTTTTCAATGGATTATTCGAGCAACATTCCGGATTTCCCGGGTTGACGCTGCGCGACGCACGCTCTATAAGCCGCCATGAATGCAGCGGTCCCTTCCGGGCCGCCGTTTTCATGTTGGCACGGCGTCGCGCCGGCGCCAACGCAAGCAACAAGAAACGCCTTTTCCGTCCCCGGCCCGACCCCGGACGGACAGGTTCGACAAGAAAGCTGAAAACCATGGCAACCTTTTCGCAGAAGCCTGCGGACGTGGTGAAGAAGTGGGTGCTGATCGACGCCGAGGGTCTCGTCGTCGGCCGTCTCGCCTCCCTCGTCGCCAACCGTCTGCGCGGCAAGCACAAGCCCACCTTCACCCCCCACGTCGACGACGGTGACAACGTCATCATCGTCAACGCCGACAAGGTGGTGTTCACCGGCCGCAAATACACCGACAAGAAGTATTACTGGCACACCGGCCATCCCGGCGGCGTCAAGGAGCGCACCGCGCGCCAGCTGCTCGAGGGCCGCTTCCCCGAGCGCGTGATCGAGAAGGCCGTCGAGCGCATGATCCCGCGCGGGCCGCTCGGCCGCCGGCAGATGAAGAACCTGCGCGTCTATGCCGGGCCGGACCATCCGCACGAAGCCCAGCAGCCCGAGACGCTCGACGTCGGCTCGCTCAACGCCAAGAACAAGAGGGCCGCATAATGGCTGATCTCTCCTCCCTCGCCGATCTCGCGCAGGCGAACACCGCCGAGCAGCCGGCCGCGCCCGTCCACGTGCAGAAGCTCGACAAGCACGGCCGCGCCTATGCCACCGGCAAGCGCAAGGACGCCATCGCCCGCGTCTGGGTCAAGCCCGGCAGCGGCAAGATCGTCGTCAACGACAAGGAGTACGACAAGTACTTCGCGCGCCCGGTGCTGCAGATGATCCTGCAGCAGCCGATCGTCGCCGCCAACCGCAACGGCCAGTACGACATCGTCGCCACCGTCACCGGCGGCGGCCTGTCCGGCCAGGCGGGCGCGGTGCGCCACGGCATCTCCAAGGCGCTGACCTACTACGAGCCGACGCTGCGCGGCGTGCTCAAGAAGGGCGGGTTCCTGACCCGCGACAGCCGCACGGTCGAGCGAAAGAAGTACGGCAAGGCGAAGGCCCGCCGTTCGTTCCAGTTCTCCAAGCGCTGATTTTTTTCGCGCCTTGCGAACCATGGAAAAGCGGGCCTTGCGGCCCGCTTTTTTGTTGCGCCGCCGTCATATCGGGCCGATAGCGTGCGGCCGACCACGGGAGACGAGACATGCCATCGAACGCCATCGACCGCGCCTTCACCGCCCGCAGGCCCATCGGCAGCGAGCCGGAGCCGACCTATGCCGGCGCGCTCTCCTTCATGCGCCGCAAGTTCACCAAGGACGTCAGGGGCGCGGATGCGGTGGTGTGGGGCATCCCCTTCGACGCCGCCGTCTCCAACCGGCCGGGCGCGCGCTTCGGGCCGCAGGCGATCCGCCGCGCCTCGGCGATCTTCGACGTCGACCCGCAATATCCGTTCGGCATCGACCTGTTCGAGACCCTTGCCGTGGTCGACTACGGCGACTGCCTGCTCGACTACGGCAACCACCAGAAGACGCCGGCCGCCATCGAGCGCGAGGCGGCGAAAATCCTCAAGCATGCCGGCTTCCTGCTGTCGCTCGGCGGCGACCATTTCGTCACCTGGCCGCTTCTGAAGGCGCACGCCGCCATCCACGGGCCGCTGGCGCTGGTGCAGTTCGACGCGCATCAGGACACGTGGTTCGACGACGACCGGCGCATCGACCACGGCTCGTTCGTGGCGCGCGCGGTGCGCGCCGGCCTGATCGACCCCGGCCGCTCGATCCAGATCGGCATCCGCACCCATGCGCCGGAGGATTGCGGCATCAGGATCGTCTACGGCCACGAGGTCGAGGAGATGCGCGCCGCCGACATCGCCTATGCGATCCACGAGCGCACCGGCGGCCGCAAGACCTACGTCACCTTCGACATCGACTGCCTCGACCCGGCCTATGCGCCGGGAACCGGCACGCCGGTGGCGGGCGGCCCCTCCTCGGCCAAGATTTTCTCGGTCCTGCGCCAGCTCGGCGGCATCGACGTTGTCGGCGCCGACGTGGTCGAGGTGGCGCCCGCCTACGACCACGCCGACATCACCGCGATTGCCGGCGCGACCGTGGCGATGCACTATCTCGGCCTCCTTGCGGAGAAACGCGCGCGCGGCTGACACGGCGCTTCGGGCGCCTGAGAGATCGATTCAAGCGGTTGCCGGAACGATTCCGGCGCGCCATATAAGCAACTGATTTTGCAAACCTTCCGGACCACGAGCATGAAACCGAAAATCTTCATCGACGGCGAGCACGGCACCACCGGCCTCCAGATCCGGCAGCGGCTGGCCGGCCGCGACGATCTCGACGTGCTGTCGATCCCGGAATCCGAGCGGCGCAACCCGACGCTGCGCGAGGAGATGCTCAAGGCCGCCGACATCGCGATCCTGTGCCTGCCCGACGACGCCGCGCGCGAATCGGTCGCCATGCTGGCAGGCAACGACGCCACCCGCGTCATCGACACCTCGACCGCCCACCGCACCGCGTCCGACTGGGCCTACGGCTTCGCCGAGATGGACGAGGGACAGGCCGCGCGCATCGCCGGCGCGCGCTTCGTCGCCAATCCCGGCTGCTACCCGACCGGGGCCATCGGCCTGATCCGCCCGCTGGTCAAGGCCGGCATCCTGCCCGCCGACTACCCGGTGACGGTCAACGCCGTCTCCGGCTACACCGGCGGCGGCAAGCAGTTGATCGCGCAGATGGAGGACGAGCAGAATCCCGCCTACATCCCGTCGCCGCACTTCCTCTACGGGCTGACGCTGGCGCACAAGCACGTGCCGGAGATGCAGATGCACGGCATGCTCGACCGCGCGCCGCTGTTCTCGCCCAGCGTCGGCCGCTTCGCGCAGGGCATGATCGTGCAGCTTCCGCTGCATCTGGCCGACCTCAACGGCGCGCCGTCGCTCGGCGACGTCCACGCGGCGCTCGCGCGGCACTATGATGGCCAGCGCATCGTCGAGGTGGTGCCGCTCGCGGAATCGGCGCAGCTCGCCCGCGTCGATCCGACCGAGCTCAACGACACCGACGGCATGAAACTCTTCGTCTTCGGCACCGAGGGCAAGGGTCAGGCGAACCTCGTGGCGGTGCTCGACAATCTCGGCAAGGGCGCCTCCGGCGCGGCCGTGCAGAACATGGACCTGATGCTGGGCAAGGAAGCCTGACCGGCGGCCCCTGCCCCGACGGAAAGAAGGCGGCGTCGCGTGGACGCCGCCTTTTGCTTTTCCGATGCCGCCCGCCGGGGGCTCAGCCTCCCCTGACGATCTGCGTTTCCATCGGATAGCTGCCGCGCGTCGCGCGCCAGTGGGCGGCGGCGAAGCCGAGCACCACGATGGCGAGCGCATGGTGCGTCAGCGCGACGTGGAGGTGCACGAAGGTCAGGAGCGCCAGGATGCCCAGCACCGCCTGCAACGTCACCAGCAGGAAGAGGACGATGGCGCGGCGCGCATGGGTCGAGCCGGGCTCGGCCCGCCACGCCGCGACCGCGTGCCAGAGTGAGACCGCGAACAGCACGTAGGCGCCGAGCCTGTGGACGAACTGCACCGTCAGCGGATTCTCGAAGAAGTTGATCCAGGCCGGCTCCATGGTGACGAGCCCGTCGGGCCACAGCTTGCCGTCCATCAGCGGCCAGGTGTTGTAGGTGAGGCCGGCATGAAGGCCGGCGACCAGCGCGCCCAGCCAGATCTGGAACAGCACCAGAATCACGATCCAGCCGGCCCATCGCTGCGTCGAGCGCTCGGCCGGGCCGGCCGAATGCGGCGCGAGCCCCCGCGCCACCAGCATGGTGGCGGTGAAGATGAGGCAGGCGAGAAGCAGGTGGATCGCCAGCCGGTACTGGCTGACGAACAGCCGCTCCGACAGGCCGGACGACACCATCCACCAGCCGATGAAGCCCTGGAAGCCGCCGAGCAGGAACAGGCCCACCAGCTTCGGCTTCAGGTGGCGTTCGAGCCGTCCGGTCAGCCAGAAGAAGGCGAGCGGCACGGCGACCAGCAGCCCGACGCCGCGCGCCAGCAGCCGGTGCGCCCATTCCCACCAGAAGATGACCTTGAACTCGTCGAGGCTCATGCCCTTGTTGAGTTCCTGATATTGCGGAATCTGGCGGTACTTCTCCAGCTCCTCCTGCCACTCGGCCTCGTTCAACGGCGGGATGACGCCGTGGATCGGCTTCCACTCGGTGATGGAGAGGCCGGAGCCCGTCAGCCGCGTCGCGCCGCCGACGACGAAGAGGGCGAAGAGCACCACGAGCACGGCATAGAGCCACCAGCGCACCAGCGCGCGGTTGTGCGCCTCGCGGCTTCGGGCGGAAATCGGCTCCGGATGGGACAGCGCGTGATCGGTCATGAGGTCCTCGCTGGGGTCTCCTCGCTTGGGTCTTGCTCGACGGAAGCGTTCTCGTCTGGCTTCGTCGCGCATTGCCACAGGCAAGACAAGGTGGCTAGGCGCGACACCCCGTCGCGGAGATCAGGCCCGGTCCGGGCCGATATTTGCGCGGCGGGCGCGAAGCGACTATGTCGTGGCGCAAACGGAAAGAAAAGCCATGCCCGTCCGCGTGAAGAAACTGATCGGCACCATCCTGCTGGTGCTGCTCGTCGTGATCTACGCCCTGGTGGCGACCATCGTCGCCGTCGCCCAGCTCGCCGAGTCGAGCCCGCTGGTGCACCTCGCCTATTTCTTCTTCACCGGCATTCTGTGGGTGCTGCCGGCCATGCTCATCATCAAGTGGATGACGACGCCGCCGCGCGGCCGCGCCGGCTGAGCGCAGCCGCCACCCCTTCCCGCCGCCGGAACCCCGCGCCGGTTGCGGCCGTTATCTCCTGCACAGACGCAGGAGATGCACCATGAAAACAAGGCTCTGGATTGCCGCGATGGTGTACCCGATGGCCAATGCCGTCCTGTTCGGGTTCGCCGCGATCTCGATACTGTCGATACCGGCCCTCGCCGCGATGGCCTCGACGCTCTTCCTCTTCGTCGTGCCGGCGAGCTTCGTCCTGGCCCTGCCCATCGCGTGGATCGTCGCACCGCGCCTTCGCGCCCGCTCTTGGCAGGATGGCCGCATGGCGCAGCCGCGGCTGGCGCATTGAGCCTGCGCCCCCACGGTCTATCCTCGCGGGATGACCTACACGCTCGTCACCGCCAACCGCAACTATTCGAGCTGGAGCCTTCGTCCGTGGCTTCTGATGAAGGCTCTCGGCATCCCCTTCACGGATCGCATCGAGCCGTTCGGCGAGCTCGTGAACTATGAGGCATTCCGCAGCTTCTCGCCGACCGGGCAGGTGCCGGCGCTGATCGACGGCGACCGCACCGTGTGGGATTCGCTGGGGATCGCGCTCTATCTCGCCGACCGACACCCCGGCGTGTGGCCAGCGGACGAGGCGGCGCGCGCCTTCGCGCAACCGGCCGTGTGCGAGATGCACAGCGGCTTCTTCGCGCTGCGCTCCGGCTGCCCGATGAATGTCGGCGTGCGCGTGACGCCGAAGCCGATGTCGGACGCGCTCGCGAAGGACATCGGCCGCTTGCGCGAAATCTTCGAGGACGGGCTTTCCCGTTTCGGCGGCCCGTGGCTCGCCGGCGAGGCATTCAGCGCGCTCGACGCCTTCTTCGCCCCGGTCGCGTTCCGCATCCGCACCTACGGGCTCGACGTCGGCAAGGGGCAGGCATGGGTCGAGCATATCCTCGACCACCCCGCGATGCGGGAGTGGGAGCGCGCGGCGCTGGCCGAAAGGTGGCGCGAGCCCGGCCACGAGGCGGAGCTCGCGGCAGCCGGCACCATCACCGCCGATTTCCGCGCCCTGTCCTGAACCGGGCCTTGCCTAGACCGTGACGAGCCGCCTGCCGCGGTTGGCGATCGGGGTGGTCAGGCCCGACATCAGCGTGCGCAGGTCGGCAAGCCGCTGGAAATTGCCGTTGACCGAGATGCGCGGCAGCGCATGCGGATGGGCGGCGTGGCCCGGCAGCAGCACGCCGTGCCGCGTCGTCACGGCGGTGTGGAACCCGGCGGCGCGTGCAAGCGCGACCTCGCGGGCGCCGACCGCGGCGGCATGACCGTAGGGGTAAGCGAAGTGGCGCGGGCGGCGGCCGGTCTCGCGCGCGAGGATCGCGGCCGATTCCTGCATCTCGGCCAGCGCCTCCGCCTCGCCCAGCCGCGCGAGGGCGACGTGGTGGACGGTGTGCGCCCCGAGCGTGGCGAGGGGATGGGCGGCGAGCCGGCGCAACTCGTCCCAGTCCATGAACCGGCGCTCGGGGCCCGGCACGCAGCCGAGCTCGCGCAGCACGGCCTGCTGGTCCACCTCCGCCACCCCGATGCTGACCCAGGCCATCAGCGCGCGGGCGGCAGTGCGCTTCTCGTCCGGCGTCCTGCACGGCAGGACCGTTCCTCCCTGCCCCGAAGGCAGGCGGATTTCGTCCCGCCGCATGGCGAGCTCCTCGATCACCTCCCACCACGGCATGGTCTCGCCGGAGACGAGCGCCGGCGCGACATAGACGGTGAAGGGCGCGGAATGCGCCTCGAAGACGGGCAGCGCCTCGGTGAGGTTGTCGAGATAGGCGTCGTCGGCGGTGATGGCGACCGCCTTCGCCGGGCGGCCGGTGCGCAGCGCTTCCAGCATCTCGTCCATCGGCACCACGGCATGGCCGCGGCGGCGCAGGTCGGAAAGCACGCCGTCGAGGAAGCGCGGCGTGATCGTCAGGCCGCTGTTGAGGCCGAGCGGCGACCAGTTCCTCTCCGTCACCCGGTGCAGCATCAGGATCGCGCCCGCGCCCGAAAGGAGGGGCCGCGCCAGCCCGGCCGCGCCCGTCCAGCGCGCGACGCCGAGGATGATCCTGATTGCCGTTTCCTTCACATCGACCATTGATTCACTTTTTGCAGCTAGGGTCCGCCGAGCTATCGGCCGGGAAATGCGGACGGAAACCACGATCCGCGCATCTTTAGACCGGAAGGATTTCGGTATGGTTGACATCGGCGCGGCGTCTCCGCCCCTTGCCGCCGCCCGAGGCGGGAGCGACGCACGGGCGATGGAAGGCAAGACCCGCATGGACGTGGCGCAGGCCGACGAGACGGCGCTCGCGGACTACGAGGCATTCTGCCGCGACGGCGTCCATGGCCCGTGCCAGCATCCGGTGTGGGTCCGCGCCTGGGTCGCGGAAACCGGCGCCGACGCGGTGATCGTCACCGTCCGCCGCGACGGGGTTCCCGTCCTGAAGCTGGCGCTGGAGGTGGTCGCCAAGGGGCCGTTCCGCATCGCGCGCTTCGCCGGCGGCAACCACGCCAACGGCAATTTCGCTGCCGTGGCGAACGGCGTCGCGACGCCGCTTTCGCCCGCGGACGGGGCGGGCATCGCCGCTGCGCTGCGCAAGGCGCGGCCCGACATCGACCTCGTGCTCCTGTCGCGGCAGAATCCGCATTTCGAGGGCGTGGAGAACGCCCTTTCCGGCCTCGCCACCATGCAGAGCCCCAACGTCTCGCTCGCCGTCGACCTCGACGGCGGCTTCGAGGCGGTGCTGGCGCGCCACAACGCGCCGCGCAAGCGCAAGAAGTTCAAGTACCAGTTCAACCGCTTCAAGCAGGCGGGCGGCCACGCGCTGATCGAGGCGCGAACGCCGGACGAGGTCGAGCGGCTGATCTCGACCTTCTTCGAGCTGAAGGGCAAGAGCCTGCTCAGCAAGGGGATCGCCGACGCCTTCGCCCCGGCCGAGATCCGCGCCTTCTTCCGCGCCCTGTTCCGCGACGCGCTCGCCGAGCGCGAGCCGCCGTTTCTCCTCCACGGGGTGGAGGTGGGCGGCCGCATCGTCGCCATCAACGGGTTGAGCGTGACGAAGGAAAGCGTCATCTGCGAGTTCGGCACCTATTGCAGCGCCGACCCCAAGAGCAGCCCGGGCTACTTCATCGACCACACCAACATCCAGCAGGCCTGCGAGCGGGGCAAGAAGATCTACGACTTCAGCGTCGGCGACGAGGACTACAAGCGGAGCTGGTGCGACATCGAAACGTGGCAGTTCGAGACGCTGCTGCCGCTGAGCGTCAAGGGCCATGCGCTGTCGCTCTACGAGCGGGCGCGCGCGACGGTCGTGCACGCCGTCAAGTCGAACCATGCGCTGTGGGCGTTCGCCAAGCGCCTGCGCGCCAGGCTGGCGGGAGCGAAGCGGGCCGCGGGCGAAAGCTGACGCCGAGGGCGCCCTCGCCCGGTCAGGCGGCGAAGCGGCCGCGCAGGGACGGGCGACGGCCCGGATCGGCCGGCACGACCTTCATCACATCCGGATAGCCGGCGGCCTCCAGCCCGTCCGCGACGGCGACGACGGCCTCCGCCTCGGGCTCGATCGCCGACACGAAGACCTCCGCATCCTCGCCGGCAACGCCCGCGATGGCGGCCGCCTCGGTCGCTCCGCACTCGACGACGACGATGTCGTAGGCGGTGGTGAGCGCCTCGAGGACGATCGGCAGCCTGTCGGCGGCCTTCATCGCCTGCTCCGGGTCGGCGGTGCCGGACGGAAGGACGTGGCAGTCCGAATAGAGATCGCCGTGGATGACGTCGGCGAACTGCGCCCGCGAGGCGAGCAGATTGGTGATGCCCGGATAGCGCCCGCTCTCCAGCATCGCCGCCGACGGCGCGCCCGACCAGGTGAGATCGAGGAACACGGTGCGCAGGCCGGCATCGGCCAGTTCGCGCGCCACCATCACCGAGATGGCCGCGGCCTCGTCGCCTTCCGGCGAGATGAAGACGGCGCGGCTGGCGTCGCCGTCGATCAGCCGGTCCGCAGCCTGCGTCACGGCGATTTCCATGCGGGGGGAGCTGGCCATGGGCATCTCGTCCTCTTCCTCTGGTTGATCCGCGTCTTCGATGTGTACGTCGTCGGCGACCGGGGCATCCTCCACCGTGGCGGCCGCGGCCTCGACCTCGGCCTCGGCCTCGACGGCGTCGACCGGGGCGGCGGGAGGCTCCACGGTCTCGACGACCGCGGGCGTTTCTTCCTCTGCCGCCTGTTCCTCCTCCGCCACCGCGGCGGGCGGCGACACGACGGGCGCTGGCAGGTACGGCTCGTCCGCCCACACGGCGCCGGCGGCCGGGCGCATGGCGCGGCCGCTGAACAGCTCCCGCAGCAGGATGATGACGGAGATGACCAGCAGCGCGCCGGCAAAGGCGGCGGCGACGATCGGGATGACCTTGGGGAAATAGGCCTGATGCGGCACACTGGCCCGCTCGATGACGCGCGCGTCGGCCGGCAGCGTGTTGCGGTCGGCGCGGGCGGCGGCCTCGCGGTAACGCGTCAGGTAGGATTCCAGCAAGGCCCTCTGGGCCGCGGCCTCGCGCTCCAGCGCGCGCAGTTCGACCTCGTCGTCGCCGGCCTGCGCGGAGGCGGCCTTGAGGCGGTTGACCTCGGCGACGAGCTGGCTCTCGCGGGCGCGCGCCGAGGCGGCCTCGCTGTCGGCGGCGGCGAGCACCTTCTGCGTCTCGGCGCGCAGCTGGCGCGCGGTCTCGTCGAGCTGCGCCCTCAACGCACGCATCCGCGGATGGTTTTCGAGCAGCGAGGCGGAAAGGTCGGCGATGTCGGCCTCGATCTGGATCTGCCGCTCGCGCAGGCGCTGCACCATCGGCGCCGCCATCACCTCGGGAATGGCTTCCACGCGCGCGCCCGAGCCCACCGCGTCGCGGATGGCCGAAGCCTTCGCCTCGGCCGCCGAACGGTCGGCGCGGGCGCGGGTCAGCTCGCTCGAAATCTCGGAAAGCTGCTGCGTCGGCAGCACCGCATTGTTCTGCCCCACCAGGAGGTCGGCCCCGGCGCGGTATTCGGCGACGCGCGCCTCGGCCTCGCGGACGCGGCGGCGCAGGTCGTCGATCTCCGGCTCCAGCCACTCGGTGGCGTCGGCGTTGGAAAGGCGCTTCGCCTGTTCCTGCCCCGCGACATAGGCGCCGGCAATGGCGTTGGGCACGTCGGCGGCAAGCTGCGGGTCCTGCGAGGAGAAGCCGACCACGATGACGCGGGTGCCGTCGACGCGATAGATCGACAGCCGGCCGGCGAGCGACGCGAGCACCCGCTCCTCGACCGTGGCCTGCGACGGATCGCCCTTCAGCCCGAGCAGGATGAGGAGGTTGCCGAGCGTCGAGGTGTCGCCGGCGGCGCCGAATTCGGGATGCGCGGCGAGGTTCAGCTGCCCCGCCACCTGCCGCAGCAGGTCCGCCGAGCCGATCACCTCGACCTGCGACGCCACGGTCTCCTCGTCGAGCAGGGCGCGTTCGGATTCGGAAAGCCCGGCCGAGGCGGGGCGCGTATAGACGTTCTCGCGCGCCTCGATCATGATGCGCGTCTCGGCGCGGTAGAGCGGCGTCGCCAGCCCCGCCAGGAGCCAGGCGAGCCCCGCGACGACGAGCGCGACAAGCAGGATGCGCAGCCAGTTGCGGATCAGGCTGCCGAAGAGCTGGCCGAGATCGACATCGACGTCGCTGACCGCCGGGCGTGCTTCAGACCGTGCATCAGACATGGGGCTTACTCCGGTACGCGAAGGACCGGAACGGTAAACCGTTATGGTAACCACGAGGTTAAACCGGGCGCCCTCGCCTGCCGCCACCCGCCTTTGCCCATTCGGGGACCGCCCTTCGGCGGATCGCTGCGGCGTGCCGCTTTACCGGGCATTAACCTTAACAGGAAGATAAAGGGCGGGTCGAAACGCGGCCGTGCCTCCGGGCGGGCCGCAGGCAGTGTTGAGGATCGTCATCCGCCCATGAAACGCCAGCTTGCAGCCGCACTTGCCGTTTCCGCCGTGTTGCTGGCCGCCGGATGCTCCGGTTACAGGCCCGCCCCGCCTGCATTCCACGAGGCGATCAACAAGCCCTATGTGGGCTCGATTCCCGCGCGCGGCTACACCGCGCAGCAGATGGAAGGCCAGATCGCGACGCGCCTGCGCAACGGCTTCCTGCGCAGCCCGGACGTGTCGGTCGAGGTCGACCGCTACCGCCCGATCTTCATCATGGGCGAGGTCGGCGCGGCGGGGCAGTATTCCTACGTTCCGGGCATGACGGTGCAGAAGGCGGTGGCGGCGGCCGGCGGCTACACGCCGCGCGCCAATCAGGAGAACGTCGACATCACCCGCGCCATCAACAACGAGGTGATGACCGGCCGCGTGCGCACCTCGGAGCCGATCCTGCCCGGCGATACCATCTACGTGCGCGAGCGCCTGTTCTAGGACCCGATGTGACCACCGGCCTGCGCATCGTCCACTGCTTCCGCGCGCCGGTCGGCGGGGTCTTCCGCCATGTGCGCGACCTCGCCATGGCGCAGGCGGCGGCGGGTCACGAGGTCGGCTTCATCTGCGATTCCACCACCGGCGGCGTGCTGGAGGACCGCTATTTCGACGCGGTGGCCGGCTCGCTCGCGCTCGGCGTCACGCGCATCCCGATCCGCCGCTCGATCGGTCCCGGCGACATCGCCGCCGGCCTTCGCACCCATCGTCTCATCAAGCAATTGCGGCCGGACGTGCTGCACGGGCACGGCGCCAAGGGCGGCGCGCTCGCACGCGTCTTCGGCTCAGCCCTGCGGGTCTCCAGGTTTCGCGTAGCCCGCCTTTATTCGCCGCATGGCGGCGTCCTGCACTACGACCCCGCGACGCTCAAGGGCAGGACGCTTTTCGCCATCGAGCGGGCGCTCGACCGCCTGACCGACCGCTTCCTCTTCGTCTCCGAGTTCGAGCGCAGGACCTTCGCGGAGAAGATCGGCGGGCCGAAGGCGCCGTGGAGCGTGGTCTATAACGGCCTCGCGCCGGCCGAGTTCGAGCCGGTGCCGGCGGCCGCCGACGCGGCCGACTTCCTCTATATCGGCGAGATGCGGGCGCTGAAGGGCACCGACATCTTCATCGACGCGCTCGGGCAGGCGTCGGAGGCGACGGGGCGCAGCCTCACCGCCGTGATGGTCGGCGGCGGCGAGACGGAGACCTACGCCGCGCAGGTACAGCGGCTGGGGCTGGAGGCGCGCGTGCGCATGCTGCCGCCGATGCCGGCGCGCGAGGCGTTCGCGCTGGCGCGCATGATCGTCGTTCCCTCGCGCGCAGAGGCCATGCCCTATATCGTGCTCGAAGCGCTCGCGGCGGGAAAGCCGATGATCGCAACCGCCGTCGGCGGCATTCCCGAAATCTTTCCGCCCGCCTCCCCCGCCCTCGCCGAGCCGACCGTCGACAGCGTCGCCACGGCGATGGCCGCCGCCATCTCGGACGAGGAAAAATTCGCCGCGCTGATGCCGGGCAGGCAGGAGCTGGAGGCACGCTTCAGCGTCGCGGCGATGGCCGCGAGCGTCGAGGACGCCTACCGCGCCAGCTTGGCGGGATAGCGCCCGCCGCAGCGTCAAGGTTTCCTTAGCGGCTTTCGGGTATGGAGGGACGATCCTCCGGACCTGCGAGCCATGGCCAAAGACGACCCCGCCCACCGCTACACCGCCGATGCGATCCGCTCCTTCGAGGGGAAAGCGAGCGCGGCGGACGCGCAAGCCGGCCAGCTGAACGCGATGGCGCGGCAGATCGCGACGCAGTACCGGCACGACACGCTGTCGCCGGTGATGGTCAGCGGCATCCTGCGCCTTGCCGAGTTCGCGCTGCTGGCCGTCTCGGGCTATGCGCTGGGCTTCGCCTATCTCGGGCTCGGCATCGTGGCGAGCTGGCACTATCCGGTGCTGATCCTGCTCGCCTCGGCGCTGACGGTGATCCTGCTCGAGCTGACGGATTCCTACCAGATCGCCAAGCTCTACCGCCCGCTCAAGTCCATCGCCGTCATCCTGCCGGTGTGGGTCGGCGCGCTGGCGCTGACGGCGCTGTTCGGGTTCTTCCTCAAGATCTCGGCCGAGTTCTCGCGCCTGTGGGCGGGTGCGTGGTTCCTCGGCGGCTTCGCCCTGCTCGTCGCCCTGCGCCTGATCGTGGCGCAATTGGTGCGGCGCTGGGCGCGCGACGGCCGCATGGAGCGCCGCGCCGTCATCGTCGGCGGCGGCGAGGCGGCCGAGAAGCTGATCCGCTCGATCGAGCAGCAGCCCTACAACGACATCCGCATCTGCGGCATCTTCGACGACCGCGACAATCGCCGCTCGCCGCCCATCGTCGCGGGCTATCCCAAGCTCGGCACGGTCAGCGAGCTGATCGAGTTCGCGCGGCTGACCCGCATCGACATGCTGATCGTATCGCTGCCGCTGAGCGCGGAAGAGCGCGTGCTGTCGCTCCTGAAGAAGCTGTGGGTGCTGCCGGTCGACATCCGCCTGTCGGCGCACGCCACGCAGTTCCATTTCCGGCCGCGCACCTATTCCTATATCGGCTCGGTGCCGATGCTCGACATCTTCGACCGGCCGATCCACGACTGGGATTCGGTCGCCAAGCGCGCCTTCGACATCGTCTTCAGCCTCGCCGGCATCGTCGCGCTGTCGCCCGTCATGCTCGCCACCGCCATCGCGGTGAAGCTCGACAGCAAGGGGCCGGTGATCTTCAGGCAGAAGCGGCTCGGCTTCAACAACGAGACCATCGAGGTCTACAAGTTCCGCTCGATGTATGTCGACCAGAGCGATGCGGCGGCGGCGAAGCTCGTCACCAAGGGCGATCCGCGCGTCACCCGCGTCGGCCGCTTCATCCGCAAGTCGTCGCTGGACGAGCTGCCGCAGTTCTTCAACGTGCTGAAGGGCGACCTGTCGCTGGTCGGCCCGCGCCCGCATGCGGCTGCCGCCAAGGCGCAGGACCGCCTCTACCACGAGGTGGTCGACGGCTACTTCGCCCGCCACCGCGTCAAGCCGGGCGTCACCGGCTGGGCGCAGATCAACGGCTGGCGCGGCGAGACCGACAGCGACACCAAGATCCGCATGCGCACCGCCTTCGACCTCGACTACATCGAGAACTGGTCGCTGTGGCTCGACCTCAAGATTCTGTTCCTGACGCCGATCCGCCTCATGAACACGGAGAACGCCTATTGAGCGCCATAACCGCCAACGGCCTGCCGCGCGCCGCGGTCGAAGCCAGGGCGGTCTCGCTTCTCGCCTCGGCGGCGGTGGCGTTCGGGGTGTTCCTGCAGGCCTTCGTCATCCGCGAGCCCGCCCCCTACGAGCTGTTCATGGTCGGGCTGATCGCGGTCTGGGCGCTTTTCGGGCTGCGCCTGTCGCGGCATGCGGCGGTCCTGCTTGCGCTGCTCGTCGCCTACAACATCGGCGGCCTCGGCTCGATGAGCACGATGGGCGACCTTTACGACACGCCGCTCTATCTCGGCGTCACCCTGTTCCTGGCGCTGACCTCCGTTTTCTTCGCCGCCATCCTCGAGGCCGATTCGGCCGTGCGACCGGCACCTTCGCCGATCCCAACGTCTTCGGGCCGTTCCTCGCCCTGCCGGCGATCTACATGCTCCATCGCCTGCTCACCGCCGCGCCGCGCCGCATCCCGTTCTATGCCGCGCTGCTCGTCGTGCTGGCCGGCGGCATCTTCGTCTCCTTCTCGCGCGGGGCGTGGGGCCTGTTCCTGATGGCGGCGGTGCTGCTCGTCGGCACGCTGTTCCTGCAATCGACGAGCGGCCTCTTCCGCCTGCGGGTGGCGCTGATGAGCGCCTTTACCGTCGTGCTGGCGCTTGCGGGCATCCTGGTCGCGCTTCAGGTGCCGGGGACGGCCGAGTTCCTCGCCGAGCGCGCCCGGCTCGTCCAGCACTACGACGCCGGCGAGGGCGGCCGCTTCGCGCGCTTCTGGATCGGCTTCGCGATGGCCATGGAGAACCCGCTCGGCATCGGCCCGCTGAACTTCGGCAGGAAGCTGGGCGAGGACACGCACAACATCTGGCTCAAGGCGCTGATGGACTATGGCTGGCTCGGCTTCGCCGCCTTCGTGGCGCTGGTCGCCTGGACCGTCGCCGGCGGCTTCCGCATCCTGCTGCGTGATCGCCCGTGGCAGCCCTATCTTTTGTGCGCCTATGTCGTCTTTCTCGGCCACCTGCTGCTCGGCACCGTCATCGACATGGACCACTGGCGCCACTTCTACGTGCTGATCGGCCTGATCTGGGGCGCG
>JALHFU010000009.1:39155-44719 GCA_022838525.1 Hyphomicrobiales bacterium
TAGGTCAGCGCCATCGTGAACGGGCCGTTGTAGCCCTGGCGCTGCTCCTGCCCCCGCACGAGGACGCCGGATTGCGAGCCCTGCCAGTTTCCGCGCGCGTGGAACGGCATGTTGAAGCCGTTGGTCTGGGCATAATATTGCCCCTGCGCCTCGAAGCTGCCGTTGCCGTAGAGCGCCAGCACGAAGCTGTACATCCAGTTCTCGAAGGCGTTGTTGGTGACGGTCTGGTTCGCCATCTCGCAACGCCACTGCCCGACATAGTTTTGCGCGCCCGCCGACGGGATCGCCGCGCCGGACGCCAGCACGATGCATGCAAGTCTCGCGATAAAAGACATGGTCCCAAGCCTCCTGCCCCGTCCTGCAGAAGGACGCACGCCGCTCCCGCGCTGTCAAGCCGTCCTGACGCAACGGCAGGCGGGACGACGGAGCGCCGAATTCGGGCTCCTTTCGCCCCCGCCCGCGCCGTCTCTTCCCGGGACTGCGCCCGCATATGCGCCTTCGCCCGGGCGGCACCGATTTAGCCCTTGCACGGCACACCGGGACCCGATAAGGCTTCCCGCGGTTCGGAGCGTAGCGCAGCCCGGTAGCGCACTTGACTGGGGGTCAAGGGGTCGTGGGTTCGAATCCCGCCGCTCCGACCATTCGATCTCTCGAGAAGCAGATTCCCTCCCATGCTGGCCGAAACGGCCGCATGGGGAGCGGGGCGATCCAAGAAATCCCGCAATCCTCACCCTCGCCGCGAAGCGGGGATCGCGAGCGCATGTTGTGCGCCCCTACCCTGCTTCCGGTCATCCGCCCCAACGGACGCGACCTGCCGTTAACCTTCGTAAACAATTGTTTTAATTACAATATTGTAACCTTACCGTTCATTTGCCATTCAGGTTCGCGCCGCTACCGTCCTCGCATCGACAACGAGGAGCCACCCCATGTTCAAGCGCACGATCCTTGCGGCAATCGCCTTTTCCGTCCTTGCAGCGCCGATGGCGCAGGCCCAGAGCCGGTACGACGGGCCGCGCAGCAGCCACCACTACTCGCAGCCGGCGAAGCCGAAGTACCACGCGCCGCAGCGCCATCACGCGAAGAAGCCCGAGCCGAACCGTCGCCACTGGGCGCGCGGCCAGCGCGTGCCGGAGTGGCAGCGCAAGCAGCACGTCCGCGACTATCACCGGCACGGCCTCAAGCGTCCCGCCAAGGGCCAGCAGTGGGTCAGGGTCGACAACGACTACCTGCTGATCAGCCTCGCCACCGGCGTCATTCTCGGCCTCGCCGCAGCGCGGTAATCACAGTTTCCCGAAAGCGTAAAACCCCGCCGAAAGGCGGGGTTTTCGTTTGGGCGCCCGGAACGCCTTCCGGCTTCCGCGCCGTTCCGGGCGGAAAACCGCTTCGCGCTTCTCCTGAATGGCTCTAGCGCACCTGATCGAGCAGGCGCTTGCATTCGAGCAGGTCGAACAGCGCCTCCTGCAGCAGCGCGCGGTTGTCGCGGGAGAGCCGGCCCTCGCCGGCCTGCACCGGCCCGTCCTCCTCGGTGCGGCCGAGGCCGAAGAAACGCCGTCCCGGCCGCACCTTGGGCTGGCCGACCAGCATCTCGTCGTCGGTGCGCGGCGCGGCGGCGGGCTGATGCGCGGCCTCCTCGGCCTCCACCTCGGCCTGACGGCGCTGGGCGATGGCCTCGACGGCGGCGAGGTCGCCGCTGCCGATGGCGATCAGGAACTGCACGCCATTGTCGCGCAACAGCTTCTGTACGCCCTTGATGGTGTAGCCCTGGTCGTAGAGCATGTGGCGGATGCCCTTGATGAGCTCGACATCCTGCGGGCGGTAGTAGCGACGGCCGCCGCCGCGCTTCAGCGGCTTGATCTGGGCAAAGCGCGTCTCCCAGAAGCGCAGCACGTGCTGCGGCAGGTCGAGCTGCTCGGCGACCTCGCTGATGGTGCGGAAGGCATCCGGGCTCTTGTCCATGGGGCACGCGTTCCTGCTTGCGAATCGGGGCAATAGAAGCGTCACAAATGGGCGCTTTCAAGTCTGCCGGGCAAGCCGGCGGCACTTTTCTTTACGCAACGGAACGGCACCGGAAGCCGGCCGTCGCCAGCCGCGCGCGGGAATGCCGGAGGACGCTACTTGCGGCCCTTGGCCTTGGCGGCCTGATGCGCGCGCAGGATGCGCTGCTTGAGGACGTTGGACGCCTTGAAGGTCATGACGCGGCGGGGAAGGATCGGCACCTCCTCGCCCGTCTTGGGGTTGCGGCCGATGCGCTCGTTCTTGTCGCGGACCTGAAAGGTGGCGAAGGAGGAGAGCTTGACGGTTTCGCCGCGGACGATGGCCTCGCAAATCTCGTCGAGAACCATCTCGACGAGCTGGGCGGATTCGGTGCGCGACAGACCGACCTTTCTATAAACGGCCTCGGCCAGGTCAGCGCGCGTAAGTGTCTTTCCCCCCATTGAGCGGTCCAACCATCTCGAACTATCTGAAAAATCCGCAATATTTCGCGACGTTAAGAAATTGGTCCGTCGAGGTCAAGAACCCCCGCCAGCAGAATCTCGGCGGGGTTCGAGCTGTCGTTGACAGGTCGTTACCAGCGCAGGAGCACCGCGCCCCAGGTGAAGCCGCCGCCCATGGCCTCGAGCAGCACGAGGTCGCCCTTCCTGATACGCCCGTCCTCGACCGCGGCGCCGAGCGCGAGCGGCACCGAGGCGGCCGAGGTGTTGCCGTGGCGGTCGACGGTGATGACGACCTTCTCCTCGGCGATGCCGAGCTTCCTCGCCGAGGCGTCGATGATGCGCTTGTTGGCCTGGTGCGGCACGAACCAGTCGAGCTCGCCGGCCGTGACGCCGCCCTTGGCCAGCACGTCCTCGACCACGTCGGTGATCATGCCGACGGCATGCTTGAAGACCTCGCGGCCTTCCATGCGCAGGTGGCCGACCGTCTGCGTGGTGGAAGGGCCGCCGTCGACATAGAGCTTGTCGCGGTGGCTGCCGTCCGAGCGCAGGCTGGCGGCGAGGATGCCGCGGTCCGATCCGAGGCCCGGGCTTTCGGCCGCCTCCAGAACGATGGCGCCGGCGCCGTCGCCGAAGAGGACGCAGGTGGTGCGGTCGCTCCAGTCGAGGATGCGCGAGAAGGTTTCCGAGCCGATCACCAGCACGCGGCGCGCGAGCCCGCCGCGGATATGGGCGTCCGCCGCCGTCACCGCGTAGACGAAGCCCGAGCACACGGCCTGCATGTCGAAGGCGAAGCCGTGGTGCATGCCGAGCCGTTCCTGGATCTCGACGGCGGTCGCCGGGAAGGTGTTGTTCGGCGTCGAGGTGGCGAGCACGATCAGGTCGATGTCGGCGGGCGTCAGGCCGGCATCGGCGAGCGCGGCCCGCGCCGCGGCCTCGCCGAGCGATGCGGTCGTCTCGTCCTCGGCCGCGATGTGGCGCTGGCGGATGCCGGTGCGCTGGACGATCCACTCGTCGGAGGTGTCGACGAGGGTCTCGAATTCCGCATTCTTCATGATGCGACGCGGCAGGGCGGTGCCCACGCCGCACACGATGGATCGTATCATGCGCCTAGCCCTGCTCTTCTTCGGAAACGTCCGCGCCGTCCTCCGACGCACCGCGCTTTCCGGCCCGACCGCCGTGGAAGGCCTCGAGTTCGCTGCGGATGCCGTCCATCAGCCGGCTGCGGGCCATATCATAGCCCAGCTCGACGGCCGCGGCGAACCCCTCGGGGTCGGCGCCGCCGTGGCTCTTGACCACGATGCCGTTCAGGCCGAGGAACACGCCGCCATTGGCGCGGCGCACGTCCATCTTCTCGCGCAGATGGTTGAAGGCGTCGCGCGCCAGCACATAGCCCAGCTTGGTCATGAAGGTGCGGCCCATCGCGGCGCGCAGATATTCGGCGATCTGCTTGGCCGTGCCTTCTGCCGTCTTGAGCGCGATGTTGCCGGCGAAGCCTTCCGTCACCACCACGTCGACGGAGCCGCGGCCGATGTCGTCGCCCTCGACGAAGCCGCGATAGTCCATCGACTTCAGCTCCGCCTCGCGCAGCAGCCGGCCGGCTTCCTTGACCTCCTCCTGGCCCTTGACCTCCTCGACGCCGACATTGAGCAGGCCGACGGACGGGCGGTTGATGCCGAAGATGGCGCGCGCCATCGCGGAACCCAGAATAGCGAAGTCGATCAGCTGGTGGGCGTCGGCGCCGATGGTGGCGCCGACATCGAGCACGATGCTCTCCCCGCGCACGGTCGGCCAGATGGCGGCGATGGCCGGCCGCTCGATGGCGGCCATGGTGCGCAGGCAGAACTTCGACATCGCCATCAGCGCGCCGGTATTGCCGGCGGAGACGCAGACATCGGCATCGCCGGTCTTGACCGCCTCGATCGCCTTCCACATCGACGACTTCCAACGCCCCTGGCGCAGCGCCTGGCTCGGCTTGTCGTCCATGCGCACGGCCACGTCGCAGTGCACGAACTGCGAGGCGGCGGCGACGCGCGGATATCTGTCGAGGACTGGGCGCACGCGGTCGTCACGGCCGAAGAGGATGAAGCGAACGTCGGGGCGGCGCTCGGAGACCTTGTCGAGACCGGCGATGGTGACCTCCGGTCCGTGGTCTCCACCCATTGCGTCGATGGCGATGCGTATCAAGAGGCAGTCGTTTCTTCTGGGCCCCGAAGCGGGGAGAGGGACAGATTTTCGCGAAAATAGCGGTTTTCCGGTGCCGCACAACCGGATTCACGGGCTGGCACAGCTATTTCAGAGCTTCTTCTTCAGCTCCGTCAGCTTGTCGTAGAGCGGTCCGCGCTTCTCCTCCCGTTCGGCTCCCGCGGGCAGCGACACGCCGGCCTTGCGCGGATAGGGATCGATGCCGAGCGAGAAGAACTCCTCCGCGAGCTGGCCGACATCGACGGTGTCGCCGGAAAAGACCTCCGGGGCGTCGTCGCCCTCGGCATCGAGCAGGATCTCGCCCTCGGCCGAATAGGTGGGCACGGCGAGCTTCGAGCCCTCGGGGAGGAAGACGGCCGTCACCTCCTCGTCCACGCTCGCGGCGACCGGCTCCAGCGTGACGACGCAGTCCTGGACGATGTCGGCCGTCACCCTGCCCGCGACCCTGACGCCGCCCTGCTTCCACGGCACCACCTCCAGCGTGGCGACGAAGCGGTCGACGGCGCGCAGGCCGTGAACGTCGGCAAGGGCGGCGCGCTGCTCGGCGTCGGCCTCGATGGCGACGGTCGTGCCTTTCTTCGGCAGGTGCGCGACGTGGACGGGAAAGGAGACGGGGCTTGCGCCGCCTTCACGCCGGCTCATGACCGGGCCTCCACGGCTTCGGCGGCGGGAAAGGCGATCCGCCCGGCAAGCAGCGCCGCATCCTCCTGCCCGGCAAGCGCGGCCGAGGCCTGCACCGCATAGGCGGCGAGTTCTGCCGCATGCGGCCAGTCCGGGCGCTGCGGCTGCACGTTGCGGCCGAGCGCCGTCGCCAGAGCGGCGGTGTCGCCGGCCTCGAGCGCCACGCGATAGGCCTCGGCGCGGCCGTAGAACATCCTCGCCAGCTTCTTCATCCGCTTGGGCACGCCGAGGTCGCCGATGCCGAGC
>JALHFU010000410.1:0-1372 GCA_022838525.1 Hyphomicrobiales bacterium
GACCCCGGTGCCGGCGACATAGTCGGGGTCGTAGGGCATGGGCGGCGAGACGCCCGCGACCTGCGCGAGGATCTGCGCCGCGACCGCCTCGGCATGGACGAAGCCCTTGCCGCCGCGCCCTGCGCCGCCGGAATCGTGGTGCGGCTCGGGGTTGATGTAGGGCATGGCGTTGGCGTCGCCGCCATTGTAGCCGCCGCCGCCGTCGTTGAGCTCCGTCGCCGACTGTCCCTGCATCGACGTCTGGCCGCCGGAGGCCGCAGCATTGCCGTAGCCGCCGTTAGAATGCGGCTGGCCGGGGCGGGAGTGATAGATCGAACCGCCGCCGCCGCCGGCGATGGCCAACGCACGGGAGGCCTGGCTGGCGAGGATGGCGGCGCTGCCGGAGAAGACGCCGGAAAGACCGCCGCCCGGCCACGCGCCGTTCGAAGCGCCCGCGCGGGACGCGCCGCCGAAACCGTAGGTGGCCGGCGTCAGCACGTTGCCGCTGGCATAGGCGACGCCCTTGCCCAGCCCGCCCTCGCCGACCATCAGCTTGAGCGCCGCTCCGGGGGCGATCGGTCCGTCGGTAAGGTTGAACTCCGCGAGCGTGAAGCCGCCGGCCGAGCCGTTGGGGTCGCCCGACCAGATGCCGCCGGCCGCGCCCCAAATCTTGAACTTGAGCATCGTGGCCGTCGCCGGCACGACGAAGTTCTGGTCGGCCCCGGTGTAGAGGAACACCTGCTTGTTGTTGTAGACGACCGGCCCCGCGCCGCCGCCCCCGCCGCCCACCACCGTGCCGGTCTGGTTGGCGATCAGTATCTGGATCGCCTGGAGGAGCTGCGTCAGGTCGTCGCGCGACGGCACGATCCCGGCAGCCTCGATCACCGCGAGGATTTCCCGCATCGGGTGCTCGGCCGATTCCGCGGGCGGATAGCTGCCCTTGATGCCGGCCGCCGCGTTGCCGTTGACGTAGGGCGGGCGCGGCAAGGCTTCGGTCGCCGGGTTGTTCAGCGGCGCGTAGTAGTCCATCGGGTGTTTCCTCTGGCTTAGCTGTAGTCGAAGATCGGTCGCGTCCAGGCCGGCGCGATGCGGCGGAAGACGCATTCGAGGGCGTGCGCCTCGTTGAAATCGAGGTAGCGGTCGAGCCCGTATTGCGAGACGCCGAACTCGAAGCGGTCGGACGTGACGCCGGCGATCCTGACGATCCAGTGGAACTGGATCGCGTTGCCGGCATCGTCGCCGCCCACCATCTGGTCGCTGCCGCCATGGGCGGAGCCGCCGAACTCGAACGGCCGCGGCTCCTCGATCTCGATCTGGTAGCCGAGCACGGTCGCGAGCTCGACGAAGTCGCGCGGCGAGATCGTCCCGCTGTCGCGAACGCGGGCAAGGAGGA
>JALHFU010000411.1:0-1367 GCA_022838525.1 Hyphomicrobiales bacterium
GAGAACACGGCGAAGTGGTGGCAGAACCACCTTCTCCACGGCACCACGTTCGAGGCGGGCCAGCTCGTCATCATCGACGAAGCCTCCCTCGCTGGCACCCTGTCACTGGACCGCCTCACCCACCTCGCCCAGGACGCTGGCGCGAAGGTGCTGCTTGTCGGCGACTACGCCCAACTGCAATCCGTGGATGCGGGCGGTGCGTTCGCGATGATCGCCAGAGACCGGGCCGACACCCCCGAACTGGTCGATGTTCACCGCTTCACCCACGCCTGGGAGAAGACCGCCTCGCTCGAGCTGCGTCACGGGCGCACGGCGGCTATCGACACCTACCTCGCTCACCAGCGCGTCACCGACGGCGATGGCGAGGCCATGACCGATGCCGCCTACAACGCCTGGCGCGCCGACCGCGACGCAGGACTGGTCTCGGTACTGATCGCCGAAACCCACGAAGACGTGACCACGCTGAACCGTCGCGCCCGAGCAGACCTGATCCTCAACAAGACGCTGAACCCCGACCGTGAAGTCGAGCTGCGCGACGGCACCGCCGCAGGCGTCGGCGACACCATCATCACGCGACGCAACAACCGGAACCTACGCACCCTGACCGGGCGTGACTGGGTGCGCAACGGCGACATCTGGACCGTCACCGCCGTCGGCGACGACGGGACCATCACCATCGCACGCGACTACGGAACCGGCACCACTGTGCGCGACGACGGAACCATCAGGGCTCGCAGGCGTGGACGCAGGTTCGGCGGCAGTATCGTGCTTCCAACGTCGTATGTGGCCGAGCATGTCGATCTCGGCTACGCAGTCACCGCGTACCGCGCCCAAGGCATCACGACCGACACCGCGCACGTCCTGGTCGAACCGACCTCGACGAGAGAGACCTTCTACGTCGCGATGACCCGAGGACGGCACGCAAACCACGCCTACGTGACCCTCGACCGCTCCGACGACCATGCCCAGCCGCACCCTGGCGACGACCCGCATGCCACCGCGCGAAGCGTGCTCTACGGAGTTCTGCAGCACAGCGGTGCCGAACTCTCGGCGCACGAGACCATCGTCGCCGAGCAGGAGCAGTGGGGCTCGATCGCCCAGCTCGCCGCCGAGTACGAGACCATTGCCGCCGCAGCCCAACACGACCGCTGGGCTGCCCTCGTCCGCTGCTCCGGGCTCACCGACGAACAGGCCGAGAGCGCCATCGAATCCGAAGCATTCGGCCCCCTTGCCGCTGAACTTCGCCGCGCCGAGGCCAACCATCACAACCTTGATGCGCTCTTGCCGCGCCTCGTGGCCGCGCGAGGATTCGATGACGCCGACGACATCGCCGCCGTCCTGCACTACCGGGTCGAGCGGGCGACCGG
>JALHFU010000412.1:0-1351 GCA_022838525.1 Hyphomicrobiales bacterium
CCGGCAGGCCGTTGATCTGTCACTTGTCGGTCCCTTCGGCGCGCTTGGTCCGCTGGTCGTTGGTGTGGAGGCTCCAGGCGGTGTCGTCGTCGTCGCTGTCGCGGAACAGGTTGGCGCGCAGCCAGCCGAACAGCGGGCTGTAAACCTCGATGGAGACGAACTCGCCGGCTTTTTCGCCGACATGCGACCAGCCCGCTCCGATGTCGCGGCCGTTCTCGTCGCCGAGGAGGATGCGATAGGCCGGCGCGTTCTCGACCTCCGAAGGCTTAGCCGGAACGAAGGTGAGCTGCCCTTCGATGCCGAGCCCCTCGAAGCGCCCGGTGAAGCCGGTCTCCGTGCGGGTGAAGTCCCCGAGATTTGCCATGGTCAAGTCTCCTTTGTGTGCTGGTTGCGGGATGCTCACGGCTCAAGGGCCGGATCGGTGAAGCGCCATCGAAAGCGGCCGTCGCCGTGTTCGTCGGTCCAGATCGGCGTTACACGGGCGGTGATGGAGGAGCGCGGAAGCGGCCCGAAATACCGGCCGTCGAGGCTGTCGGCGGCGTCCCAATTCATCAGGAACACCTCGCCCTCGGTGATGACGCGGCAGCCGTGCCATTGGGGCAGGTCGCGGCCGAAGCGGTCGCGGGCGTGCGCCTCGCCATAGGCGTGATCGTAGGCGGTCACGGTCGCGCCGTGGCGGCAGACCTCGGCGCCCGGCAGCGCCAGGACGCGCTTGAGGAGCGGCACGCCGCGCGGCAGGTAGCCACGCGCGGCGAGGAAGGCGGCGAGGTCGTCGGGCGGCAGCACCGCGACCAGATCGCCGACCTCGATCGCGCCGGCCGGGGCGATTCCGTAGAGCCCGATCGGCACACTCGGAGATGCGTTCCAGATGAAGCGCGGCGCCTGGCCGGTGACGACGGGCGCGGCGACCAGAGCCGCACCGGCGAGCATGGCGATCAGCGTGACGCGGCGCGGGCTCATGGCAGGATGCTCCGGCGCGCGCGCCAGGCGTCGTGCTGCTCGCGCGTATAGAGGCGCGGTTCCGCACCGGCGGTCAGCCGGTTGTGGACGTGCCGCCAATACGCCGGCGCGGCGTCGGCCGGCTCGATGCCGAGCGCCTCGATCGCGTCGACGAGCTGAAGCACATGCTCGACCTTCGGCCAGCCGTGGAGCTTGAGGAGGAGATCGCCGCCGGGCCGCACGAACGGGAGCGTCTGGAACGGTTCGCCGCGTCCGATGGCGCGCAGGATGTCGATGCGCGACACGACGGTCCCGTATTCGTTCGACGCCCAGCGGACGAAGGCGAAGACGCTGTTCGGCGCGAAGCCGACGACGCGGCTGCGCCGGTCGATCGTCCGCTGGTAGATCGTCC
>JALHFU010000413.1:0-1350 GCA_022838525.1 Hyphomicrobiales bacterium
GGCCGCCACCGGCTCGCCCGCCGCGCCGCGCAGGTCCAGCCCGCGATGCGGCGCGCGCGGTTCGCCGTTGAACACCCGGCGCAGGCCGAACAGGCTGGACACCTCGCCCGGCACGGGCCGCGCCATGGGCAGCGCCCACAACCGTTCCGGGGTGCGCAGGGCCAGGGCGGCCTTCACCCGGGCGCGCTCCGCCTCGTGACGGTCCAGCGCGGCCTTGTCCGGGTTGACGTACTTGCCCTCCACGGTCAGGCGCTGTTCCGGATAGGCGGCGCGGACCACGGCGATGGTGCGGGCCACGGCCGTCGCGGATTTGGGCTGCCCGGCGGCGCGGGCGCGCAGCGTTTCCCTGCCCGGCTTCGTATCCAGCGGCACGGCCAGGATGGCCTGCCCCGTCCATGTGGAGGTCCGCCCGGCCCCCGAGGCGTCGGCCGCCACGGGCACGGTGACGGCATGGCCGCGCCAGTCCAGCACCACGTCGCCCGGCCCGTCCGCCGTCACCGTGACCACGAAGGGCTTGCCGTCGCCGGTGGATTCCGGCGCGTCCAGGGACAGCACCGCCGCATGCGCGGGCGCGGGCACTGCAAACACGGCCAGCACCACGGCAAGACACCAGCAGGCCGTCAGCATCGACAACAGGCGCGCGCCTCTCGCGCCGCCCCGTCCGGCATGAACGGCGTGAACGGCACCAACGGCGTTCAAAAACCACTGCATCACGAAATCTCTCCGGCGGGCCGCTCCGTGGCCCCCGTTGCGGCATTGCCGTCGTTCCCCGTTGCGCCGCCCTGCTCCTCCAGCCCGCCGGGGCGCGCGCCGCGCACGGTCACGTCCACCTCCCCGTCGCACACCAGCACGGCCAGCGCATCGCCGGGCGTCACCTCGGCCACGCTGCGCAGAAAGCCGCCGTCGGCCCGGCGCACCAGACTGTAGCCGCGCTCAAGCGGGCGCAGCGGGTCCAGCGCGTCCAGCCGCAGGGCGCAGCGCTCAAGCTCGTGCTCGCGCCCGGTCACCGCGCGCTCGCCCGCCCAGCGCAGGCGCGATTCCAACGCGTCCACGGCCCGTTCGCGCCGTTCCCACGTCTCCGGCCCCAGCGCACGGGCCAAGGCCGCGTCCGCCGCGTCCAGCCGGGCCGCATTGCGCTGCGCCAGTGCATCCCACGCCCGGCCCAGGCGGGCCGCCGCGTCGACGAAGCGCTCGTCCAGCCGGGCCAGCGCCCGTTCCGGCGACAGCCAGGCCAGCCCGCGCACCAAGGCGCCCAACTGTTCGTCCAGCCGGGCGAAGCGGCGCTCCATGCCCCGCGTCAGGGCCATTTCCAGTTCGTCCACGCGCTGCGCCAGTTCGCGCCGTTCCGGC
>JALHFU010000414.1:0-1341 GCA_022838525.1 Hyphomicrobiales bacterium
TCGGCGGCGACCCACTTCCAGCCCTCGGCCGCCACCTCGTCGGCCGCGGCCTTGAGCTTTTCGGCGACCAGCCGGTCGAGAAGCGGCACGTCCTCCAGCCAGCCCTCCTCGTCATCGTCGAAGAGGTAGCGCGGCAGGACCGGACCGCCCGCCGCCATGTAGGCGTCGAGGCCGACGAAGCGCGCGCGCTTGTCGGAGGAGGGAACGGTGGTCTCGGTCAGCATGTTGCGGATGCGCCAGGGTTCTTTGTTATGCGACTGCCGCACGGCGTCCCAGACCTGCTCCTGGCGGGCGTGGTCGGGATTGCGGGTGAACGCCTCCAGCATGGCCAGCGTCATGCCGTTCTCGGCATAGACGTCGAGCAGCCTTGGGGAGACTGCGGTGAGGCGCAGGCGCTGCTCGACATAGCGCGGCGTCGTGAGATAGGCGCTGGCGACCTCTTCGACGGTCATGCCGCCATTGACCATGCGCGTGAAGGCGCGGAACTGGTCGAGCGGATGCAGACCGAGGCGCCAGGTGTTTTCGGCGAGCGAGTCGTCGACCGCCGTGGTCTTGGCGTCCGCCTTCTTGACGATGCAGGGGACCAGGCCGTCGGCGGGGAAGCGGCCGGCCTCGACCAGACGCGCGATGGCCCTGTGACGGCGGCCGCCGGCCGGGGTCTCGAAATCGCCGGTCTCGTTGCCATCGGCGTCGAGGATGGCGCGGACATTGAGGCCCTGGATCAGATCCTCGCGGCGCTCGATGTCATGTGTGAGGTCATCCACCCCGGCTTCGGCGTCGATCTCGCGCACATTGTCGCTCGACAGATGGATGCGGTTGAAGGGAATATCGCGTGCCCGCGAGAACTCGATCAGTGCGAGGGAGGGCTTCTTCTTGGCAGCTCGGGCCATGGTGGTTTCTCCGCGACGGGCGCCGAGAGCCTCTCTCTCGACCCTAAACCCGTCACGAAAATCCCCTCCCTCCTCCTCCTCTCGCCGCAGTTGCCGCCGTCGCCGCCGCCCGATAGCGGGCAGCGCCATCGCCATGCGCGAAACGGTCGGGGTCAGTCGCGGGGATGGCGCGGCCGTGGCGCGTTGACGCCGTATTTCCTGCGAAGCGCCTCGATGGCGCGTTCCTGTCGCCCAGCCCTGCGGTCGAGTCGCACCAGCTCGGCGCCGGCCAGGCCGGCGAGGGTCTCGATGACGCGGCTGTATGCGGCCTCGTCGGCGCCTGTCCATCGGGTCATGCGCCGATGATAGGCCCGCGATTTCGGCCTGCTGCGAATGGTTTCGGCCTCCGCGCGGTCGCGCGGGCCCCGTTCGATGGCGTCGATATTGCGCCTTGTCTCGGCCAGGCGTTCTT
>JALHFU010000414.1:1391-2156 GCA_022838525.1 Hyphomicrobiales bacterium
GCGGCGCGCAGCGCGTCACGAGTCATCATGGCGATCTCCATGCATGCGGGAAGCCGGCCCGTAGGGCGGGCGCGGCGACGTTTGCGAAGGGGAATGGCGTCCCGGCCGCGCGGCACGCCGGACGATGACGGGCCTTGTATCGGCCGCCTGGGCGATCCGCTCGATGGTGGCGAGGTCGGTGTCCGGGCACTCGCCCGTCACCTCGATCTCGACATAGTGGCCGCCGCTGCCGACCTTGGAATTGCGCAGCCGGTGTCCGGATGAGGTATAGAAGCTCTCATGCCGCTCGATCAGGCGGACGCGCGAACGCAGGAAGAGCAGGCCCGAGCCGAGATTGCCGCAGAACAGGAACTCGTCAGCCTTCGTCGTCTTCGGCCCGCCGCCGATCTTGCGCTGACCGATCTGGCGAAATGCGGCGTCGAAGCTGGACGGGTCCGGTGTGATCCGGGCCTTCAGCTCCGGGTGGAACTTCCACGGCGGCCGGTGCGGATCGACGCGGCCGACGTCGATCTGGTGGAGAAGATCGGCGAAATAGGCCGGATCGGCCGGATAAGGGCACTCGCGCCAGATCTCGCGCACTTTGCCCCGCAGAGCGTTCGGCAGCGCGAAGAGGCGGGCGCGGGCCTTGCGCCAGGACGCCGCGCGTTGCCGGCGGCGCTCGCGCTCGGCCTCGTCCCACCAGAGGGCGCGACGGGCCATTTCCTCGTCGACGCCGTGCTGGGCATCGGCGATCTGCTCGGCGAAGAGCGGCAGAGCCTCGCGTTC
>JALHFU010000415.1:0-1338 GCA_022838525.1 Hyphomicrobiales bacterium
GTAGGCGTCCGGCCGGGCTTCCCGCACCTGGGCCTGAGACAGCCCTTCCCATTCCCCCAGGTCCATTTCCGCAAGGTCGGCCAGAACGGTGACCGGAATGCCCGATGCGCCCGCAGTGCCCGGCAACCCGGCGCAGCCGCCACTGCCGCCCGCGCCGTCATCCTGCCCCAGCATGAGCCGGGCCGTCTCCCGCGCCCGCGCCAGCGGCGAGGCATAGGCCCGCGCCACGGCCAGCCCGGCCAGGCGCGGCCGCCATGCAGCGGCCTGCTCCCGGCCCTCGCCGGACAGCGGGACTTCGGTACGCCCGATGTACCGGCGCGGGCCGTCGCCCATGTCCGTGGCCGCGTGGCGGAACAGCAGGATATCCGGCATGGTGGTCACGGGTGGTGCCCGCCACTGCCGGGTTGCCCGGCCGGACCGTGTGATGGGGGCGCGTGCGGCGCACCGGTCGCATTCATGGCGCACGGGGCGGCCTGTCCGGTCTGCTTGGTCTGCCTGGTCTGCCCGGCCCCGTCAGCCGACGGTTCCCACGCGGGCATGCCCACAGCCAGCGGATGCAGGATGTCCGCCAGCGGCCGCCCGGCCTCGCGCTCGATGCGCGTGCGCAGGGCCAGCGCCCGGCGCATCCGCCCCTCTATGGCGGCGGCAGCCTCGGCATCGTGGCGCCATTGGGCCAACTTCTCGCCGAAGCGGCTCTCCACGTCCACCACCGTGTGGCAGCGCACCAGTTTATCCGCGAAGTAGACCAGTTCCCGTTCGGTCAGGGGCTGGCCGTCCGGCAGCGTGGTGTCCCGGTGCGCGGCGACGATATCAGCCACGCCGGAAAAGCCCAGTTCGCGCAGCAGCGCGCCCCCGGCGGCCTCATGGCGCGGCTGGCCCTTGGCGATGTCGTGCAGCAGGGCGGCGGCCTCGGCCAGGTTCTGGTCCAGAAGCGCGCCCGTGGCGGCTGCTCCGCCAGCCACGCCGCCATTCCGCGCAGCATTCAGGGCGTCGGCCAGGCGCACGGCCACGGCGGCCACGCCCTCGGCATGGGCGACTCCGCCGGGCGGGATGGCCCGCGCCGCCAGCAGGATGCGCGCCTCCTGCGGCGTGGGTACGTCTCGGGTGGGCCAGCCGGCGCAGGCCGCGCGGTAGTCTCCCGGCGTATCCATGTCGCGGAGGATGAACCGGTCGGGCACGCCGACCTCCTCCAGCACGTCCGGTCCCAGCCGATGCAGCGCGCCGCGCAGGCCGCCGTCGCCGCCATCGCCCAGAATGATCGAAAAAACCGATGCGGGCAGCAACGGCGGATGCCCCCACTGCCCGCCGAACACCGGCAGCAATACCCGGCCAGGCCGC
>JALHFU010000416.1:0-1330 GCA_022838525.1 Hyphomicrobiales bacterium
CCTCGTGCCGGAACGCGAGGGGCCTGCCCTGGAGGACATCGCCAAGACGGTGCTCAATGCCTACCTGCGGGGGAAATCGCACTGCATCATCGTCATTGCCGAGGGTTGGAAGCCTGGCACCAAGGCGGTACAGGAGTATCTCTTGGACCGCCGGGAGGAGCTGGGCTTCGATGTGCGGGTGACAGTGCTGGGCCATGTGCAGCGTGGCGGGCGCCCCTCCGTCTTCGACCGCACGCTGGGCACTCGCATGGGCGCCAAAGCCGTCGAGGCGTTGCTGGAGGGCGCGAGCGGCCAGATGGTGGCGTTACGCGGCGGTGAGCTGGAGCTCTTTCCTCTAACTGAGGCAGTGAAGCAGCTCAAACCGCTGGATTCCGTCCTGCTCGAACTCGCCAACCTCATGGACTAGACGCATAACCTGCCGGGCGCTGATCGCTGATAAGATCCGGGGCGCGCTGGCGGATTGATGGGCAGCGCCGCACGCCGGGGCATTTCGCGGCGGTTTCAGCGCTCCCGTCCTGGCAGGCGCTCGGCCAGGGTGCGCAGCGCGTCGCCGGCCGGGCCCTCCCCCCCAGAGCGGGCGAGTGCCTGCAACGCCCGCGCTTGATATTCGCGAGCGCGAGCTTCGGTGTAGGCGCGGCTTCCGGCGGCTTCGAGTGCGTCGCAGAGCGCGGCGATCGTCACGTCGTCTGCCGCTGCCTGCGTCAACGCCTCGAGGCGCGCGCGCAGTTGTGGATTTTGCGCCATCCCATGGAGGATCGGCAGCGTCTTTTTCCCCTGGCGCAGATCAGAGCCGACCGGTTTGCCGGTGTGTGCCGGATCACCCCACAGGCCCAAAAGGTCATCCTGCATCTGAAAGCTCAGCCCCAGTTGAAAGCCGAATTCGTAGCTGCCCTGGACATGGGAGGCTGGCGCGTCCGCAAGCAAGGCGCCCAATTCGCACGCGAGTCCCAGCAGCGCTGCCGTTTTCCCGCCCACCATGCGCAGATAAGTGGCCTCTTCGACCGCGCTCTCTTTTTCGAAGGCCATGTCCAGGCATTGTCCCTCCGTCAGCTGCAGCGCGGCGCGATGGAAGTGGGTCGCCGCGGCGAGCACGGTTTCGGGAGGGATCATGGTCTCCTGCAGATTGAGGAGGGCGCGGTAGGCGAGCGCAAAGAGCGCGTCGCCGGCGTTGATCGCCTGCGCCTCCCCCCAGACGGCCCAGAGGGTGGGGCGACCGCGTCGTGTCGCATCACGGTCCTCGATGTCGTCGTGGATCAGCGAGAAGTTGTGCAGCAATTCGACGGCGGCCGCGGCGGGCAGCGCCCGTTTCCAGTCGCCGCCTTGCGCCTCG
>JALHFU010000152.1:0-6952 GCA_022838525.1 Hyphomicrobiales bacterium
CGACGAGGTCGGTGTCGTGGGCGTCGGGGTTCTCCCCGGTCCGATGCGGAAGCTGCTGGGCGTCACTGGGAGCCTGGTCAGCCCGGCTGACCTCGAGGGGGCGGTCGTCGGGATGCAGGACTCCGCGCTCGTCGCGGACACGCTGCGGACTCTCGGCGCCACCCCGAAGGCGGTGCCCTCGAGCGCGGAACTGGAGGGCCTGGACGGGTACGAGCAGCAGCTCGGATCGATCGCGGGGAACGGCTACCAGGAAGGGGCACAAGCCCTCGCGAGCAACCTGAACCTGTGGCCCCGACCCCTCGTCATCATCGCCAATCCAGACGTCCATGACTCGTTGACGAGCGAACAGCAGGAAGCCCTGCGGGAGGCGACCCGCAGCGTCCTGGTGGACGCACTCGTGGGCGCTGCCAACGAGGACGAGGAGACAGGGGCCATCATGTGCGAGAGCCGGCTGGCGATCGAGAGCCTCAGCGAGGATGCGCTCGCCACCTTCCGCGATGCGGTGGAGCCGGTCTACTCCTCCCTGCGACAGAACCCGGAGACCGCACGGTTCCTGGATCGAATCGAGGCCCTGAAGGCGACGCTCGCAGTCCCCCCGGACACGTTCGAGTGCGAGGAGTCCCCGGCGGCTTCCGGGGCCATCCCGAACGGGACATACCAGTACACCGTGACGCGTGCGGATGTCGAGGCGGATGTCGAGGCGTACTGCGAACCGGAGGATCCGACGACTGCCGCCGTGCTGGCCAACGCACCCGACGAACCGTTGACGCTTGAGCTCAGGATCAGCGGTGACCGCATCGTGCAGTCGCAGTTCCCTGCCGGACGACCCGAAGCGAAGGAGGTCGGTTGGACCGGGACGTACCGCACCTACCGGGACACCTTCGAGCTCATCGAGACGGGTTTCAGCAAGGGTGTGCCCCTCACATGGTCCTACGACGGCGAGGAACTGCGGCTCTCAGACCCGCCCTTGTCAGCAGAGTGTGACAGCGTGCTCGTCTGGACATCCCATCCCTGGGTCAGGGTGGACGACACTCCCTGAGGGGACCCGCGACACCCGCGACCGGCCCGACTTCCGTGGCAGCACGGTGGCTCGGGCCGGTCGCGGCTGGGACCATGTCAGGGTGAGCCTGACCATCGTGATCGTCGACGACCACGCCGGATTCCGTGCGTTCGCACGCGCACTGCTCGAGGCCGACGGCTTCACCGTCCTCGCCGAGGCGCAGGACGGGGCATCCGCGATCGAGGCGTGTGAGCGCCTCGATCCCGACGTGGTCCTCGTGGACATCGTCCTGCCCGGAAGGGACGGCTTCGCGCTGAGCGCCCAGCTCGCTCAGGGAAGTGCTCGCCCGGCCGTGGTACTCACCTCGAGCCGGCCCGCCACGGCCTACGCCCGGCAACTGCAGACAACCACCGCCCGCGGGTTCCTGCCCAAGGAGGACCTCAGCGGTTCCGCGATCCGCTCGGTGCTCGAGGCCCGCCCGTGACCGGCGGAGTCCTGCTCGGAGTCCTCGACCCACTGGTGGGCGCGGCACTCCTGGCAATCGGCGCACTGGTCTGGCGCCAGCGATCGTCACGGGTGGGAGTGCTCCTGCTGCTGGCCGGGGTGTGCTGGTTCGCCGGCGCGCTCGTGCCCGGTCTGGTCACCCTGCATCGCGGCGCACTCGTGCACCTCCTCGCCACCTACCCCAGCGGCCGGACACGAGGCGTCACGACCGCCGTCGTCGTCCTCGGGTGGGTGCTGGCGGCCGCCGGCGCCGTCGGTGGACCGTGGACCACGCTCGCCGTCGCAATCCTGCTCGCAGCGATCGCGACGGCGCGCCTCACCCGCGCTGCTGCTCTCCGCCGCGATCACCTGGTGCCCGTCATCGTGGGGTCTCTCTCATATGCCGCAGTGCTCCTCCTCGCGGGCGCCAACGTGCTGGCCGACCTCGACGCCGACCTCGCGCTCGCAGTCACGTACGACCTGGTGGTCGCGGCGCTGGCCGTGGCCCTGGGCGCGGGCCTGTGGAGCGCCCCACCCACCGACGACACGGTGGCAGACGTGCTCACCGGGCTCGGATCGGCCGGGGACAGAGAGCTGGTGACCCACTTGCGGCGAGTCCTGGGAGACCCGCGCCTCACCCTCGGCTACTGGTCACCAGATCGCGCCACGTACGTTGACGAGTCCGGTCGAGAGGTCGAGGTGCCGGCGGACCGCGCCCGGACCACCATCACGCAGGGCGGCAGTCCACCCGCGATCCTCGTCCACGACCCCGCGCTCCTGGAGGACCCTCCCCTCCTCGAGGGTGCCACGGCAGCGGTCCGTGTGACGGCGGCGAACGCCACCCTGCGCCGCGAGGCGCTGGACCGAGCGGAACGACTCTCCCAGGCACGTCGCCGCCTCCTCGAGGTGGCTGACGTCGAAGCTCAAGCGCTCACGCACAGGCTCGAGGACGGTCCCCAGGCGCGGCTGCGCGCGGCGTCCCAGGCCCTTGCCCAACTTGACGGCAGCGACTGTGCCGACCCCGCCACCGTCGCCGCAGTACGGCACGAGCTCGAGCTGTCGCGCCACGAACTGCAGGAACTTGCCCACGGGATACGGCCCCGTCCCCTCACCGAGGGAGGGCTGGCCCTCGCCATCCCCCAACTCGCGGCCGCGAGCCGCGTGGCCACCGACGTCGCCGTGGACGTCGGCCGTCTCGACGCCGCAGTCGAGGCGGCACTGTACTTCTTCTGCACCGAAGGACTCGCCAACGCCGCCAAGCACGCCAGCGCCTCGAGCGTGCGCGTCGCTGTGCGCGCTGAAGCGGGGGCTGTGGTGGCCGAGGTGACGGACGACGGCATCGGCGGTGCCGACCCCCACGGCTCGGGACTGCGCGGGCTGAAGGACAGGATCGAGGCCCTCGGCGGAACACTGGAGATGACCTCGCCGCATGGTGAAGGGACGCACCTCGTCGCGCGCGTGCCGACCGACAGGAGGACAACAGGATGAAGATCGCCATCGCCGACGATGCCATGATCGTGCGAGAGGGCCTGGCGCGCCTCCTCGCCGAGGCCGGCCTCGACGTCGTCGCCACCGTTGCGCGCCCGGAGGAACTCTCGGCGGTGGCCGAGGCGACGGCGGACCTGGACGCCGTCATCGTCGACATCCGCATGCCCCCGACCTACACCGACGAGGGCATCTCCCTCGCTCGCGGGCTGCGCGCCCGACACCCACACCTCGGCGTGCTCGTACTCTCGCAGTACCTCGAGTCGCACTACGCGACCCTCCTGCTCCACGACGCTCCCGAACACACCGGTTACCTGCTGAAGGAACGCGTGTCAGAACTCGGGGTCCTCGTCGACGCGCTGCGGCGGATCAGTGCCGGCGAGTGCGTCATCGATCCGACGATCGTGAGCAGGCTCCTCCGCCGGCCCGCGACCACTCGGGACCTGGACCGCCTCACCTCCCGCGAACGCGAGGTCCTGGCCATGATGGCCGAAGGTCGCTCCAACGCCGCCATCGCCGACCAACTGTTCCTCGGACCACGCACGGTCGAGGCGCACGTCCGGCAGATCATGCAGAAGCTCGACCTCCCCCCGTCGCCAGACGACCATCGCCGCGTCCTCGCCGTCCTGCGCTTCCTGCAACAGCCCGAACAGTCCTGACGCCCTCACACCATGCGCTCCTTCCGCTGGTCTCCGCCGGTCAGCGGAGGGAGGCCAGGGCGGCCTCGATGCCCCGGTGGAACGTGGGGTAGGCGTAGATCATCGCGCGCAGGGTGTCCACGGGGACGCGGGCGTGCACGGCCACGGCGAGCGCCCCGAGGACCTCGCCCCCGGAGGGCCCCATGGCCGTGGCCCCGACGAGCACGCCGGACTCCGCGTCCTCCACCACCTTGATGAACCCTTCGCCACGGTGGATCCAGCCGCGGGTGGTGCCGGGGATCGGCACGCTGCCGACCCGGACGTGCGGCAGTTCTTCGCGGGCCTGCCGCTCGGTCATGCCCACCGCGCCCACCTCGGGGTCGGTGAAGGTCACCCGCGGCAGCGCGTGGTACGACGCCGGCGGGCCCTCCTCGCCGAGGACGTCCCTGATCACGATGTTCGCCTGGTACATGGAGACGTGGGTGAACGCACCCTTGCCCGTGATGTCGCCGATCGCCCAGACGCCGTCGGTCACGCGGCAGTGGTCGTCGGTGGGGGCGAATCGGGCGTCCTCGGGGACGCCGACGCTCGTCAGTCCCGCGGCGGCCGGGTCGGCCCGCCGTCCGGTCGCGACGAGCAGCCGCTCCGCCGTCACCACACGGCCGGGGCCCATGACGACGGCGACGCCGTCGCCGTCGCGCTCCACCCGGCGCGCCCGCACCCCGAGGTGCACCGTCACACCCTCCGCCTCGAGGACCTCCTGCAGGGCCTCGCCCGCCTCGGGGTCCTCCATGCCGAGAAGGTGGTCGGCCGCCTCGACGATGGTGACGCGCACCCCGAAGCGGGCCAGGACCTGGGAGAGCTCGCTGCCGATGGCGCCACCGCCCAGGACGATGATCGAGGCGGGGAGTTCCTCCGCCTCCACGACGTCGCGGTTGGTCCAGTACTCCACCGTGTCGATGCCCTCGATCGGCGGGATCGACGCCGCAGCCCCGGTGTTCACCACCACGCCGCGCCGCAGCGCGTACGGCACGCCGTCGACCTGGATGCGGCCCGGACCGGTGAGCCGGCCGGTCCCGCGGAGGAACGTGCCGCCCTTGCCGGTGAAGCGCTCGACGGCGGCTGTGTCGTCCCAGGTGTCCGTCGCCTCCTCGCGGATGCGGCGGGCGACGATCGACCAGTCGGGGACCAAGTCACCGGTGGTCCCGGCGAAGCCGGGCACGCGCCGGGCCTCCGCGAGCAGGTCCGCCGCGCGGACCATCATCTTGGACGGGATGCACCCCCAGTAGGGGCACTCGCCGCCCACGAGCAGGTGGTCCACGCCGAGCACGGCCAGGCCGCGCTCGGCCAAGGTCTCGGCGACGTGACCTCCACCCGGTCCCATGCCGATGACGGCGATGTCGTAGGTCTCCATGATGTCCTCTCCGTTCGTGGGCTTCGCTTGATGATCTCGCGCCATTGACTCAGCCCTCGTCCTCGTTGGGAACGCGAACCCGGTCCGGCGCCCGACGCCGTCGCAGCGCGGTGATGCCGGCCGCCAGTGCGAGAAGCACCGCCGCCACCACCGCGAGGCCGGCTCCCGCGTCGGCGATCAGCGCGCCGATGCGGGAGGACGCGGCGCTCACCCATGCGACGGGCCCGCCCGTGATGAGGTCGCCCTGGAAGGCGCGGTACTCCACCCAGCCGTACCAGGTCACGTAGGCGCCGGCGAGGAGGAGGAAGGCCCCGGAGATCCGTTTCACGTGCGGCATGACGGCGCGCATCCGCCCGGCGGTCCCGCTGCCGAAGAGTGCGGTGACGAGCGCGAGCACCGCGAGGACGGCGCCCATGCCGAAGGCGTACCCGAGCAGCGCGACCACGCCCACCGCCGCCGAACCCCCGGTGAACGCCGAGACCACGGCGGCGAGGAAGACGGGCAGGGTGCACGAGAGCGAGACGGTGGCGTAGATGACGCCGTAGGCGACCATTCCCCTGGGGCTGCCGTCCACCGTCAGGCGGGCGCGGGGGATGTTCACGGAGAACTCGCGACCGGCGAGGAGGGAGGCGCCGACACCGAGCAGCAGCACACCGGAGGCCACTGTCACGAGGCTCAGCCAGTCCCCCAGTGCGATGGAGAGCACGGTCACGAGCAGGCCCGCGACCCCGAAGACCAGGACGAACCCCACCGTCACGGCGGATGCCACCGCAAGCGCACGGCCCACCGCGGCACGCCGGCCGGAGTGCTCGCCGAGGAACAGGGCGAGATAGGCGGGCAACATCGCGAAGCCACACGGGTTGAACGCGGCGATGGCGCCTGCGGAGACGGCGAGGGCGAGGGCGGAGATGAGTTCAGCGGTCATGGTGAGGGAGGAACCCTCGGAGCGGGTCGAGATGTTCCACGGCGGGCCCACGGAAATGGAAGCGCACCGCCCCGTGGGTGGGTTCCTCCTCCAGCCCACCCATGGAGGTTGCCAGAATGCGCCGCATCATCGTCACCGCCGCCCTCGCCCTCGCCCTCTCCGCCGGCGGGTGCGCCGCCGCCCAGAGCGAGGGCGGTCCCAACACGGCGGACGCCCCCGGCACGGCCGGCGCCCCCGGCCCGGCGGACACCACCATCCCGCGTGACTTGCTCGCCGTCGTAACCCTGAGCGGGGAGACCTTCGACGCCGCCGCCACGGACGGCGACCCCGTCATCCTGTGGTTCTGGGCACCGTGGTGCACGATCTGCCGTGCGGAGGCGCCGGACGTGGCCGAGGTGGCCGCCGAGCTCGAGGAGTCCGGCTCACCCGTCACCGTGCTCGGCGTCCCCGGACGCGGTGGGGTGCCGGAGATGGAGGACTTCGTCGCGGACACCGGCACCGGCGAGCTGACGCACCTCGTCGACGCCGAGGGCACGATCTGGCGCGAGTACGCCGTCATCACCCAGCCTGCGTTCGCGCTGCTCGGCGCCGACGGCCAGGTGGAGGTCATCAACGGGGCGCTGGGCGCCGATGGGCTGCGGGACGCCGCCCAGCGCCTCGCTGAGGGCTGAGGCATGCGCGTCCGCGCTGTCGCAATCCTCGCGATCTCCGGGCTCGCACTGTCTGCCTGCTCGGTCACGCCGTCGGACCCGGAGTCACCGACGCCGTCGCCGCCAGCCGCCGGCGGTGCCGCGGGCGAGGTGACGGGAGGCCCCCGGGAGGACGTCCCCTCCGCACTGCGGGACATCTCGAACCCGGACCTGCCGGAGCCGCTGGTGGACACGTCCCGCATCATCAGCGGGGGGCCGCCCCCGGACGGCATCCCCCCGATCGACTCGCCGCAGTTCGAGCAGGCCTCCGAGATCACGTGGCTGGGCGACGACGAGGCCGTGACCATCACCTACGAC
>JALHFU010000417.1:0-594 GCA_022838525.1 Hyphomicrobiales bacterium
GTCTTTCGTCCACCGCTCCAGCAGATACTGCCAGATGGCGCGCGAATGTCGCGCCTCGGCGTCGAAGCGCGGTTGGCGGCTCTTAGTCTCTTCGGCCATGTCTACCCTTTCATCCAGTGCTGCGCGCGCCGCCGCGTGATTCCAGGAGTTGCGTGCCCGCCCAGACCAGCGCGTCCAGCCGGTTGGGGCTGGGGTCGCCAGGCTCGTACTGGCACAACTCATCCTCAAGTTCCTGGAAGCGCCCAACGTGATGGCCGCGCCCCTGCTCATAGACGATGCTGACCGGCTCGGCGCGGACTAATTTGCCGCGCGTCGCCCGCACCAGCCGCACGGGCAGGTGGCGTTGCACTTGCTGCAAAACCGCCGTCACCATCTCGCCGCCCTGATTGGCCTCGGCGACGACAACGTCGGCGTGATATTTGTTGAATGCCGCGACGACCTGTTGCGCCCACACCTCCGGGCTGCCCTGCAAAGTCAGGTCGTCCAGGACGTAGAGATGCGGCGGGCGAGCGGCGGTAATACCCGCCACGACGATACCGCAGGCGTCGCCCGTAGAGGTGGCCGACGGGTCTACCCCGACGACAATACGTATCA
>JALHFU010000417.1:645-1955 GCA_022838525.1 Hyphomicrobiales bacterium
GCTTCGGTGACGTCCTCGGCCATGATCTCCTGCCGATACCCCACTGCCGTCATGTCCAGCGCGATCTCTTCCAGCGCCTCACGACTGATGTGCGGGTTGTCGTAACTGGAAAAGTGAAAGGCCGCCCAGCGGCCCGTCGTGTCGCTCGCGGCGCGGGCGAACAGTTTGGCGGCGTAACGCTTGTCGTGCGCCTTGCTCAGGCCGGATGAGCGCAGGCTCGGCGGCGTGTAGATGAAAATCGCCACACCGCGATTATCCAGCAGCATCGGGGCGCCCACGAGTTCCCAGGCGTCCTCGCACATCAGTTGAAACTCGTCCAGAATCAGCACGTCGGCGTAGTCGCCGCGCAGGGTGTCCGCATTCCAGGCGGTTTTCGCGCGGATGCGATGCTCGGTACCGCGCATGCCGATAGTGTGCTCGGTCTCGTTCTTGTACAGAGCGCCGGCAGAGATGGGCTCCTCAAGCGAGCCGCAGACTTCGTACCAGAAGCGCCCGAGCTGCTCGGCAGTCGGCGCGGCGTAGAGCACACGCCGGCCCTGCAAGAATTGCCTCACGGCGTAGATCGCGATGCCCGTAGTCTTGCCAGAGCGTCGGCCTGCGCGGATGACCTTGCGCGGCGCCGGCGATTCAATGAACTCGCGTTGGCGCGGATGCGGCGGACGCAGATGCACCCGCAGGTCGCCAGCGCCCGCGAGCGCCAGGCTACTGCGCGGCGTCGGTATCGGCGTCGTCCTCGAAGGCGCTACGTTCATCGCGATCATAAACCACCCTGAAAGTCAGCGGCTGCCCGCCGCTGGTGACGTCACAACGCTCAGTCCTGGTGTAACCACGTCCCTGGCCCTTCATGGTCAGGTACCACTTGGCGGTCTGAATGTCGCCATCATGGATGGCCGAGATGACCTTGGTCTCCGCAAGGTCGAGCACCACGGCGCACTCGTCGGCGTATGCCTGCGCGATAGTCGGGTAGGTCTCGATGTACCTCTTGGCGGTATGCCAGCTGCAGCCGACCTTCTTGGCAATCGTCGAGATGATGCCGGCCGTTCCTGGTATCGCGTCAATAAAGTCCTGTACGCGATGCTTACTCGCAGGCGCTGCCATGATTACCGCCCCCTACCCCTTCGTCTATTTCGTCTATTTCGCATTTTCCAGGCGAACAGGCGTCCTACCCGTCGCGTCCGCCCAGCGCTGGAGCGTGACGGCGACGTATTTGGGTTCAATCTCTATGCCTCGACACTTGCGGCCCAGATTCTGGCAAGCAATCAATCCAGTACCGCTACCAAGAAAGGGCTCAATGATTATCTCTCCAGGCT
>JALHFU010000153.1:0-13485 GCA_022838525.1 Hyphomicrobiales bacterium
GCGTTGGGCAGCCGGTTGTCGCCGCCCTCGGCGAAGGCAAGCGCCCATTCGCCGTCGGCGATCACCGCCCGGCGGAAGGCCGCGCCGCTGTCGCCGTAGGGCGCGGGGCTCTCGAAGCCGCGGTCGGGCGTCGGCAGCAGGAACTCGCCTTCGAGCGCGCCCGCCCTGTCGGGGCAGGCCGGCTCGTCCGGGCAGGGGTTCTGCGTGCCCCAGGCGATGACGCCGCCGTCGGCGGCCACGCCCACGGCCGTCACCGGCGCGCCGCTGCCGTGCATGGCGCGCCGCGTCTCGCCGGTCGCGGGATTCCAGACATGGATCGCGTGGCGTTCGCCGCCGGCCGTCGCCACCAGCCCTTCCGGGCCGGCCGCGGCGGCGTAGACGGTGTTGTCGTGGCCGGCGTAGAGCACGGGCGGCGCGGCCGGATCGGCGAGAAGGAAGGATGCGACCGTCATGTCGCCGCCGCAGCGATAGCCGCAGCTTGCGATAAGCCGCGTGCCGTCGGCCGAGAAGGCGAGCGCGCCGATGCGGTGGCCGCGCGCCGGCAGCGTGGCGGCGAGCGCCCCGTCCCCGGCCCGCCACAGATGGATGTGGCCCTCGTCGTTGCCGGTGGCGAAGGTCGCGCCGTCGGGCGACACGGCGAGCGCCGAGAGGCGCGAATCGCGCAGCGCCTCGGCCTCGGGCATGGCGATCTCTTTGCCGTCCGCCATGTCGTAGAGGCGCAGGCCGTTGTCGGCGGTGGCGACCGCGAGGCGCTTGCCGCCGAGCGCGAAGGCCAGCTTGCCGATGCGCCATGCGTCGGCGTCGAGCGCGCCATGCCGGGTCCAGCCCGTTTCCGCCGCCTCGTCGCGCCGCCAGACCTGGACGAAGCCGTCATCGCCGCCGGCGGCGAGGAAATCGCCCTCGGGCGAGAAGGCGATGTCGAGCACCGCCTGCTCCAGCCCCTTCAGCACCGCGGCGATGCGGCCCGTCTTCAGGTCGAACAGGCGGATGTCGCCATAGGGCGGCTCGTCGCCGATGCCGGGCCCGAAATAGCCGCCGGCCGCGACCGTGCCGCCGTCCGGCGAGACGGCGACGGCGAACACCTTGCCCTCGTTGCCGGCGCCGATCTGGTGGCGCAGGGTGCGCAGCGTCACCCCGGCTCGCCAGTCCCAGACGCGGACGGTCTTGTCGTCGGAGGCCGACACCAGCAGCTCGCCGTCGGGCGAGAAGGCGATGTCGTTGACGAAGGCGCGATGGCCGCCGCTGTCGAGGAAGAGATGGTGCGACGGCGGCTGGTCGGCCGGCTGCGCGCCGGCCGGCAGGCATGCGGCCACGACCGCGGCAAGCGCGAGCGCGGCGATGCGGGCGCGAAGGCCCAGGCGGCCGCCGGAAGGCCCCGCGCCGCGCATGGAGTTCGACTTCGACGTGGGGCACTGCGGCATGGGGCACTGCGACATCGGGGCCTCCAGCCTCTGTGTCAGGCGCGCGGCGTCGTTTCCAGCGGGAAGATCAGCAGCGCGCCCTTGGCGCCGGACTTGTCGCCCAGCCGCGCCGCGCCGCGCGTCGCCGGCGCGGCCTCGACGTCGCGCAGCAGCTCGCTGAAGCTCACGGCCTGGCGGCCGAGCGAGCGCGTCGCGTTGCGCACGCCGACCTGCTCGAGGAAGGACAGGTCCTCCACCTGCGACAGCGGCGCGGCCTCCGACAGCACCACCACCATGCGCTCGATGCCGTAGCTCGAATCGGTGAAGGCGAGGAGCGGAATGTCGATCTCGCTGCCGCTCGACAGCCGCTCGACATACATGTGGCTGATCGAATAGTCGCTGCCGATATAGAGCACGTTGATGTCGACCGGCCTGGCCGAGGAGTTGCGCGCCTCGATATGCACCTCGTCGTCGGGATGGACGACCGGCACGGTGCCGGCGCGCAGCGGCTCGGCGTCCGCAGCCTCGGTGCGCTTGATCTTGAAGCCGACCTCGACCTCCTGCGGCCGGAACTCCGACACCGCCGAAAGCTGCGACAGGCTGGTGGCGCGGAAGATGCGCACGAGGTCCTCGCCGAGCTTCTCGGCGATCTCGTCGGCGCTCGCGCCGGCGAGCGGCAGCGACGGCGAGCGGCGGCCGTCCTCCAGCGACAGCTCGGTCGACGGCGGCAGGAGCCACACGCGCGGCTCGGTGCCGAGGCTGGCACGCGCCGAAGCGGCGGCGGCCTCGTCCTTCGCCTGGTCGGCGATGAGGACGCCGACATCCATCTCGCTCATCACCGCGAGCTTGAGGTCGGCCGTCTCGCCGGCGTCGACCAGGCGCAGGTTCACCGGCACCGTCTGCTCGGCGACGATCTTGTCGAGCGCCGCATTGATGAGGTCGGCCTCGGCCGGGAAGCCGTCGCCGGCAGCCCCGTCGATGCTTGGCCGCGCCACGACGAGCTCGAAGCCGATCGCGAGCTCCGCCAGCCGCGCCCAGGCATCGGCGGGAATGTCCGCCACGGCCAGCGCCGGCAGCCCCTCATGGGCGACGGGCGCGATGCGGCTGGTCAGGTTCTTCGCCGCCTGCACCTCGACATAGCCGAGCGCATCGTCGGCGGAAGAAGTCGGCGACGGCAGGATCGCGAGCCTGGTGCCGCGCGACAGCCGGTGGAGCTGGCCCGCCGGAATCTCCAGCGCGTCGTTCTCGATCCTGATCGGCCATTGCGCGATGCGGTCGTCCGGCGTCATGCCGAACACCTGCCGGTCGAGGTCGCCCTCGAACAGCGGCGTCGGGCGGGTGCGGTTGTCGCCGGAATAGGCCTGCAGCACGGCCTGGCCGAGCTGGCGGTAGGTCACGGCCGGGTTCTCCGCGATCTTGGAGAACAGCGTGAAGGTGAAGAGGCCGAGCTTGGCCGCCTCGGGGTCGCCCTTGGGCAGCGGCATCTCCGGCGTCGTCTCGGTGTTCTGGGCCGCGAAGAAGGCGACGAGGCCGCCGGGCGCGATGGATTCGGCGCCGGTCGGCTCGGTCGTGGTCAGGCCGAGCGAGTTCTGCCGCTGGCTCTCGTCGCCCATGCCGCGCGTGGCCGCGCCCTCCGCCTGCGCCGCCGCCTCGATCATCGCCGCTTCCGGAATGCCGAGATCGGTGAAGTCGATCTTGCGCTCGGTCTCGTCGCCGTCGGTGATCGCGCGCGTCATCGTGCCCGAATGGCAGCAGTCGAACACGGCCCAGATGAACGCGCCCTTGTCGCGGATCGCCTGCAGGTGGTCGCGGATCTCCTTGTCGATCAACGCATTGGGGATGCCCTTGTCGCGATCCTGCCACATGCCGGTGTCGGAGGGCAGGAACACCTCGTCCAGCCCATCCGGCTCGATCGACGGGTCGATCGCCGGCTGCTGGGTGCCATGGCCGGAGAACTGGAGATAGACGAAGTCGCCGGCCTTGACCTTGCCGGCCAGGCCGTCGAGCGCGCTGCGGATCGAGCCGCGCGTCGGCGCGCCGTTGCTGTCGATGCCGTCGGCCAGCACCGAGACGTTCTCCGGCTCGAACCGGACCGGCGCGTTGTTGAGCAGGAATTCGCGCACCAGCGCCGCGTCGTTGTTGGGGCCGACGAGGCTCGCCTTGGGCGGCAGGTTGGGATAGGCGGTCACGGCCACCAGCAGCGCGTGGTTGGTGCGGTCGGAGGCCGCGCCGCTTTGGGCGAAGCCGGGAAGGACGCCCAGCCCGAGGCTGCCTGCGCCCAGAGCCGCGGTTCCGACGAGCAGGCCGCGTCGCGTGATGTGATGATGCATCGATCGTTCTCCCAAGCCCTGGCTTCCCGTACGGAATGTGTTCTACAGGAATAGGGCCTCATTTTGAAAGCGGTTCGGCACGAAAGCGGGTTCGATACCGCTTCGACGCCGCCCTGCGGCCGATCCTTGGGTGCCGCGTCGTGTTTTTCTCGACAAGGCGGTTGCGGCGCGCTAGGCGGGCGGCAGACGCAACCGGAGCGCCGCGCCATGACCGACCCCATCGCCCCTCGAACCATCATCGCGCCGTCGGTGCTGTCGTCCGACTTTTCGCGGCTGGGCGACGAGGTCGAGGCGGTGGCGGCCGCCGGCGCGGACTGGATTCATCTCGACGTGATGGACGGCCATTTCGTGCCCAACATCACCTTCGGCCCGCCGGTCATCAAGGCGATCCGCAACCGCACCGGCAAGGTGTTCGACTGCCACCTGATGATCGCCCCCGCCGATCCCTATCTCGCCGCCTTCGCCGAGGCCGGCTGCGACATCATCACGGTCCACGCCGAGGCCGGCCCGCATCTCGACCGCTCGCTGCAGGCGATCCGCAACCTCGGCAAGAAGGCCGGCGTGTCGCTCAACCCGTCGACGCCGGAGAGCGTCATCGAATATGTGCTCGACCGGCTCGACCTCGTGCTTCTGATGACCGTCAACCCCGGCTTCGGCGGGCAGGCGTTCATCCCGTCGGTCATCGAGAAGGTGCGCCGCGTCAAGGCGATGATCGGCGACCGGCCGATCGACATCGAGATCGACGGCGGCGTGACGCCCGAGACCGCGCCGCTGGTCGCGGCGGCGGGCGCCAACGTGCTGGTCGCCGGCTCGGCCGTGTTCAAGGGCGGCTCGAAGGACGCCTACGCCAAGAACATCGCGGCGATCCGCAACGCCGCCGACGCCGCGGTCGGGCGCCTCGTCTAGCGCCCGTCCGGCTTCCGCTCAGACCTTGTAGCCGATCCTGAGGCCGCCCCAGTGGCGGCCTTTGACCGTGATCGGTGCCGAGACGTCCTTCATCAGCGCGAAGGTGCCGCCGCCCATGTCTCGGCGGTAGGTCTGGAGCAGGAACGGCTTGGTGTTGCGCCCGGCGCCGAGCCCGGTGCGGTCGGAGAAGATGCGCCGGTTGCGGCAGTTGGCGGCGTTCCACACGGGATCGTCGCCCTGCGGCTTGGAATAGACGAGGTTGTGCGTCGGAAGATAACCGTTGCGGTCGACCGCCGCGCAGAACACGATGCGCGCATCCATCCCCAGCACCGGCTCCTGCACCGGCGGCAGCGCCCGGTCGGTGAAGGCGGTGAAGCGCGTCAGCACCTGCTCGGGGTCGGAGCGGGGCACCGGGCGATAGTCCTCGTCGAAGAGGTCGGCGAGCGCGATGCGGCCCTCGTCCACCGCCCTCTCGAACAGCGCGGCGATCTCGCCCGCCTTGCGGCGGCATATCTCGATCAGCGGCGTGTCCGGCGTCTCGATGCCGGTGCCGGCGATGTAGAGGATGAAGTCCTCGGAGATGTCGAGGATGGCCTGCGAGCGGCGGCCGGCGGCGGCGAGCTTGCCGTCGCACTCGCGCGCCATCTCCGCCAGCGCGCCGAGATGGCCGCGCACCTGGTCGCTGGCGGCGATGTTCTGCTGCACCGGCTCGGCCATGCCGTCGATGCGGTCGGCGAGCTGCTCGACGGTCGAGACCAGCGACTGGATGGTGCGCGTCGCCTCGCTCGCCTGCGCCGAGGCCTCGATGGCGGCTCCGGCGGTCGCGGCGCTGCTCTTCGAGGTCTGGTTGAGCTCGGCGAGCGTGCCCTGGAGCGCGGCGAGGCTGGTCTCGTTCTGCTTGGCGGCGGTGCCGATCTGGTCGGCCAGCGCCTTGACCGCGTTGCCGATGACCGCGAAGCCCTTGCCGGCGTCGCCGAGCCGCGCCGCCTCGATCGAGGCGTTGAGCGCGACGAGCTGCGTCTCGCGCGCGATCTCGTTGATCGAGGCGCTGGCCTCGCGCACCAGCTTGATCGTCTCGGTGACCCTCTCCAGCGCCGCGCCGAAGCCGATCACGTCGCGGCTCAGCGTCTGCAGGTTCCCGACCGCACCGTCGAGCGTGTGCGCCACCGTGTCGGCGCTGGCCGAAAGCACGGCGCGGGTCTCGCCGGCGGACGCGCGCGCCTCGTCCATCGAGGCGGCTAGCCGGGCATTGGCCCTGCCGGTCGCCTCGGCCTCGCGCACGACGCCGCGCAGCGTGTCGAGCTGGCGATGGCCGAGCTTGCCGAGGTCGTCGACGATGCCGACGATGTCGGCGATCTCGACGCCGAGGCGGCTCGCCCGCTCGCCGATCGCGGCCATGTCGGCGTCGTGGTGAAGTGCATCGCCGCCCTCGGCAGCAACGCGAAGCTGAGCCAGGCTCATCGGCTATCCTCCCTCCCGCATGCGTACGGGCGAAAAGGATCGCTGCTTTGCGTTATTTTCGCGTTAACCGGGAAATACTGCGCCGCATCGTATTTCCGCGGAAAAGCCGAAACGATCTATCGTCCTGTTTTTGCACAGGTCTTGGGAAAAGCCCGCTTCCGGCTTAACCCCCCGCTTCCGGCTTAACCCCGCATTGTCCTAGTGCGCCTCGTCCCAGTTGTGGGCGGCGCGGGCGTCGACGTGGAGCGGCACCTTCATGGCCAGCGCCGGCATGGTCGCGCTCTCCATCACCTCGCGGATGACCGGGATCGCCGCCTCGACCTGCGTCTGCGGCGCCTCGAAGATCAGCTCGTCATGGACCTGCAGCAGCATGCGCGTGTCCTTGAGACCGGCTCCCTCCAGCGCGTCCTCGATGCGGACCATGGCGCGGCGGATGATGTCGGCGGCCGAGCCCTGGATCGGCGCGTTGATGGCGGTGCGCTCGGCGAANNGTGCGCCCGCCGGCCGCGACCAGCGGCGCGGTCTCGGGCGTCACGCCGCCGTCGATCTCGATGTCGATCGGCCGGTCGCCGATCATCGCCTTGACGCGGCGCACCTCGCCCGGCATGCCCTCCACCGGCACGCCGAACATCTCCGACGCCGTCATGGCGTGGATGTCGATGCCGTCCGCGAAGGCCTGCCGGAGCTGCGGGATGTCGGCGACATGGGCGAGCACGCGCAGCTCGATCTGGCTGTAGTCGGCCGAGATCAGGAGGTTGCCCGGCTCGGCGACGAAGGCGGTCCTGATCTTGCGGCCCTCGGCGGTGCGCACCGGGATGTTCTGCAGGTTGGGATCGGACGAGGACAGGCGCCCCGTCGTCGTCGCCGCCAGCGCGTAGCAGGTGTGCACGCGCTTCGTCTCGGGATGGATGTAGCCCGGCAGCGCGTCGGTATAGGTCGATTTCAGCTTGGTGAGCTGGCGCCAGTCGACGATCCGGCGCGGCAGCTCGTGGCCCTCGGCGGCCAGGTCCTCCAGCACCTGGGCCGAGGTCGACCACTGCCCGGTCTTGGTCTTGGAGCCGCCCGGCAGCCCCATCTTGCCGAACAGGATGTCGCCGAGCTGCTTGGGCGAGCCGATGGTGAAGCGCTCGCCGGCGAGCTGGTAGATCTCGTCCTCGAAGGCGGTGGCGCGCTGCGCCAGCTCGCCGGAAAGCCGGCTCAGTATCTGGCGGTCGACGGCGATGCCGCGCTGCTCCATGCGGGCGAGCACCGGCACCAGCGGCCGCTCCAGTCGCTCGTAGACCGTGACGAGGCCCTTCTCGACCAGCCGCGGCTTCATGACCCGCCACAGGCGCAGCGTCACGTCCGCATCCTCGGCCGCATAGCAGGTGGCCTTGTCGAGATCGACCATGTCGAAGGTGACGGCGTTCTTGCCCGAGCCGCAGACGTCCTTGTAGGCGATGGGCGTGTGGCCGAGCCACTTCTCCGACAGCGCGTCCATGCCGTGGGTGCCGTTCAGGCCGGCGTCGAGCACGTAGGAGATGAGCATCGTGTCGTCGTAGGGCGCGACGTCGATGCCGTGGCGGTGCATCATCACGAGGTCGTATTTCAGGTTCTGCGCCACCTTGAGCACCGAGCGGTCCTCGAGCAGCACCTTGAGCGCCGCGAGCGCCTCGCGCGCCGGAATCTGCCCCTCGACCGGCCCGCCGCCGAGCAGGTCGCCCGCGCCCGCCTTGTGGGCGAGCGGCACATAGGCGGCGCGGCCCGGCCGGACGGCGAGCGAGAAGCCGACCAGCTCCGCCTGCATCGGGTCGAGCGAGGTGGTTTCCGTGTCGAAGGCGACGATGCCCGCCTCGCGCGCCTCGGCGATCCACTCGTTCAGCGTGGCGAGGTCGCGGATGCAGACATAGGCGGCGGTGTCGATCCTGTCCGCCAGGGCTTCCGCGGCGCGGGCGGCGACCAGCGCCGCGGGCGTGTTCTCCTGCGCCTCGCCCCCGCCTTCTCCGCGTGAACCGGGGGCCGAGGCAGCGGATGCCGGCGTCGCCGCGTCCTCCGCCTCCCCGCCCGCGGGGGAAGGTTCGCCCGCAACGCCGGATGCGCCGGCGCCCTGTCCTGCGCCCATATCCGGGCCGTGCGCGTCCGCTCCCCACTCGACCTCGACATGGGCCGGCTCGATCGCCGCCGCATCGGCGCCGGAGGCCTCGGCCACGCGCCGCGTCAGCGTGGTGAACTCCATCGCCTTCAGGAAGGCGATCAGCTTCGGCGCGTCGGGCGCTTCCAGCACCAGCGCGTCGAGCGGCTCGACGCCGGGCACGTCGGCCTTGAGCCGCACCAGCTCGCGCGACATCAGCGCCTTGTCGCGGTTCTCGATCAGCGTCTCGCGGCGCTTCTGCTGCTTGATCTCGGAGGCCCGCGCCAGGAGCGTGTCGAGGTCGCCATATTCCTCCAGAAGCTGCGCCGCCGTCTTCTGGCCGATGCCCGGCACGCCGGGAATGTTGTCGATCGAATCGCCCATCAGCGCCTGGAGGTCGATCATCTTCTCCGGCGGCACGCCCCATTTCTCGATCACCTCGGGGACCTTGATCTCGCGGTCCTTCATCGGGTCGTAGAGCGAGACGCTGGCGTTGACGAGCTGCATCAGGTCCTTGTCGGACGAGATGATGGTGGTCTCCGCTCCGGCCTCGGTGGCGAGCCGCGCATAGGTCGCGATCAGGTCGTCGGCCTCGTAGCCCTCCATCTCCAGGCAGGGCAGGCCGAAGGCGGCGGTCGCCTTGCGGATCAGCCCGAACTGCGGCACCAGGTCTTCCGGCGGCGCCGAGCGGTTGGCCTTGTATTCGGGGTAGAGCGCGTTGCGGAACGTCTTCGACGAGTAGTCGAAGATGACCGCGAAATGGGTCGGCGTGTCGCCGACGTCGGTGTTGCGGGCGTCGCGCATCAGCTTCCACAGCATGTTGCAGAAGCCGGCGAGCGCGCCGACCGGCAGTCCGTCCGACTTGCGCGTCAGCGGCGGCAATGCGTGATAGGCGCGGAAGATGTAGCCCGAGCCGTCGACGAGGAAGAGGTGATCGCCCTGTTTCATGGGCAACGGGTAGCGCGCGCCGGCCGCACTGTCCATGCCAAACCGGCCGCGCCGGGACCGATCGCGACCGCCCGTTTCGCTCCCCGACGCGATCACGAGTATATTACCAAAGTGTAATCGTCCGTGCCCTTGAATCGCCACTTTCGCGGACCCAAATTCCAGGCATCGGCAGTTTTTGCCGAGTCCGGCACATAGGCCCGTCCCCCGCCTGAATCCGGACACTGCGGGAGCCTCATCCCCCTCTCCGGGCTCCCGCATCGTTTGAGTAGTGCCGCCGTGGTATCCCCCTCCGCCACGGCGGCATTTTTTTGCCTTCGTCCTCCTCCCCGGCATGGCTGGCATAAGGTCTGAGGGCTTTTCGCGCGCGCCGCGCGGAGATAGGGTCGCGGCCGAAGAATCGAAAGGCCCGCCGTGATGTCCGCTTCCCCCGCCCTTGCGCCCGTCCTCGACCGCATCGACGCCAACCTGCCCGCAAGCCTCGAGCGGCTGTTCTCGCTGGTGAGCATCCCCTCGATCTCCACCGACCCCGCCTATGCGAAGGAATGCCGCCGCGCCGCCGAGTGGCTGGTGGAGGATCTGAAGACCATCGGTTTCGACGCGAGCGTGCGCGACACGGCCGGCCACCCCATGGTCGTCGCCCATCACGACGGACCGGAGGGCAGCCCACACGTCCTGTTCTACGGCCACTACGACGTGCAGCCCGTCGATCCGCTGGAGCTGTGGCAGCACGACCCGTTCGAGCCGGCCGTGCGCGAGATCGCGCCGGGCCGCAAGGTCATCACCGGCCGCGGCTCGTCCGACGACAAGGGGCAGCTGATGCTGTTCGTCGAGGCCTGCCGCGCGTGGAAGGAAATCCACGGCGGCCTGCCCTGCAAGGTGACGCTGCTGTTCGAGGGCGAGGAGGAGTCCGGCTCGCCCTCGCTCAAGCCGTTCCTCGAAGCCAATGCCGGCGAGCTCAAGGCCGACTTCGCCATGGTCTGCGACACCGGCATGTGGGACCGCGACACGCCGGCCATCAGCGTCGGCCTGCGCGGGCTGGTCGGCGAGGAGGTGACGATCCACGCCGCCGACCGCGACCTGCATTCGGGCCATTTCGGCGGTGCTGCCGCCAACCCGATCCGGATTCTCGCGAAGATCCTCGCCGACGTGCACGACGAGACCGGCCGCGTCACCATTCCCGGCTTCTACGACGGCGTCGAGGAGACCCCGTCGCAGGTCAAGGCGTCGTGGGACGCGCTCGGCCTGACGGCGGAGAAATTCCTCGGCGAGATCGGGCTCTCCGTGCCCGCCGGCGAAAAGGGCCGCTCGCTGCTGGAGCTGGTATGGGCGCGGCCGACGGCCGAGTTCAACGGCATCTCCGGCGGCTACGAGGGCGAGGGCTTCAAGACCGTCATCGCGGCCGAGGCCTCGGCCAAGGTGTCGTTCCGCCTCGTCCACAAGCAGGACCCGCAGAAGATCCGCGCCGCCTTCCGCGCCTTCGTCGAGGCGCGGCTGCCGGCCGACTGCCGCGCCACCTTCAAGGCGCATGGCGGCTCGCCCGCGATCCAGCTCGCCTACGATTCGCCGATCGTCACCAAGGCCAAGAACGCGCTGTCGGACGAATGGAACAAGCCGGCGCTCACCATCGCCATGGGCGGCTCGATCCCCATCATCGGCGATTTCCAGCGGCTGCTCGACATGGAGTCGCTGCTGGTCGGCTTCGGCCTCGACGACGACCGCATCCACTCGCCCAACGAGAAGTACGAGCTTTCGTCCTTCCACAAGGGGCAGAGAAGCTGGGCGCGCATCCTCGCCGCGCTCACGGAACGATGAGGAAGGCCGCGGCGATGACCATCCGCTTCCACAAGGGCGATCTGGCCGATCTCTCCAACTACGACGTCGATTCGATTGCCATCGACACCGAGACGCTGGGGCTGAACCCGCACCGCGACCGCCTGTGCGTGGTGCAGCTCTCGCCGGGCGACGGCACCGCCGACGTGGTGCAGATCGCCGCCGGCCAGAAGCGCGCGCCGAACCTCGTCTCGCTCATCAGGAACCGCCGGATCACCAAGCTGTTCCATTTCGGCCGCTTCGACCTCGCCGTGCTCTACCACGCCTTCGGCGTGATGCCGGAGCCGGTGTTCTGCACCAAGATCGCCTCGAAGCTGACCCGCACCTACACCGACCGCCATGGGCTGAAGGACATCTGCGCCGAGCTGCTCGGCGTCAGCCTCTCCAAGGCGCAGCAATCGTCGGACTGGGCGGCCGAGACGCTGACGCCGGAACAGCTCGAATATGCCGCGTCGGACGTGCTCCACCTCCACCGGCTGCGCGACGTGCTGGCCGGACGGCTTGCTCGCGACGGCCGGACGAAGGAGGCGGACGCCTGCTTCCGCTTCCTGCCGACGCGCGCGAAGCTCGACCTGATGGGCTGGGCCGAAGAGGACATCTTCGCCCACTGAGGCCGCGGCGGCCGGCCCGGGGCGAGGCTTTTGCCGGCGGAGTGAAGGCGGCTGCCGCGCTGCCCGTTTTCTACATCCCGCAGCGAAAATTTCGCCTCGAAAACAGGCACATAATATACCAGATAGCCGGCTCGGAAATGTAATCCGGTTGTTAACGATTGGGCTCCTAGATGCCTCCCGGGCCCGGTGTTCCGGGCCGGGGGCAAAAGCGCCGATCGTGTCGCGGCGTCCGCATGGCGGCGCCTGATTTCCGGCTTTTGCGGGAGATCGACGGCCGCGAGGGGCAGCCTTCACTGCCATGAACGAGAATGCGGAGCCGGTCGGGAGAGCGCCCGGTTCTCCGGTTAACAGATCTTCGGAAACGGAAAGGGGTGCGGAGACATGCTGCGCCGCGAGGAAACCGCTTTTGCCGGACGGCCCGATGGGGTCGGCCCGGACGGCCGGAACGCCATCGCCGCGTCGCGACACCGCCTGCCCGTCCCGGAGTGCATCCGTCGCGACCGCCGCACTGCGCTCGTCGACCGTCTGTGAAAGACCAGCCATGACCACCACCGCCAACGACGCCTCGATCCGGGAGCGTCTCGATTTCATCCAGATGGATTCCGAAGGCCGCGCCGCGCTGCGCTCGCTCAAGGCGCTCGTCGACCGCGAGCTGCCGCTCGGCCTCGACAAGCTCTACGCCCAGATCCGCCGGACGCCCGAGACCGCGAGGCTGTTCGCCTCCGAGGCGCAGATGACCGGCGCCAAGGGCGCGCAGCTCCGGCACTGGGTCAACATCGCCAATGGCGACTTCAATGCCGACTACGCGCGGAACGTGCAGGCCATCGGCAAGGCCCATGCCGCGATCGGCCTCGAGCCGCGCTGGTACATCGGCGGCTACGCCGTCGTGCTCGACCATGTCGTCCGCGCCGCCGTGGAGGAGATGTTCCCGAAGGGCGGCCTGTTCGCGAGGAAGACCGTCGATGCCGGGGAATGCGGCAAGGCGCTCGGCAGCCTCGTCAAGGCGGTCCTGCTCGACATGGATCTGGCGATCTCGGTCTATATGGAGGAGGCGGAGACCGCGAAGCAGGCGGTCGCGGCCATCGCCGGCGAGCGCCAGTTCGTGGCCGACAGCTTCGGCGCGGCCATGGCGGCGATGGCGGGCAAGGACCTGACATGCCGCGTTTCGGGCGACCTGCCGGAGGCCTATCACGCGTTGCGCGACGACTTCAACGCCGCGGTCGGGACGCTGGGCGGCGCGCTGCACGAGGTGGGCGAGGTCTCGTTCTCCATCGACGCCGTCGCCCGCGAGATCGCCGGCGCGGCCGAGGATCTGTCGCGGCGCACCGAGCAGCAGGCGGCCTCCGTCGAGGAGACGGCGGCGGCGCTTGAGGAGATCACCGCCACGGTGCGCAACGCCACCCAGCGCGCCGAGGAGGCGGGCAGCCTCGTCGCCCGCGCCCGCACCAGCGCCGAGAAGTCGGAGACGGTGGTCCAGCGCGCCATCGCCACCATGGGCGAGATCGAGCGCTCGTCGCGCCAGATCGGCTCGATCATCGGCGTCATCGACGAGATCGCGTTCCAGACCAACCTGCTGGCCCTCAACGCCGGCGTCGAGGCCGCGCGCGCCGGCGACGCCGGCAAGGGCTTCGCCGTCGTCGCCTCCGAGGTGCGGGCGCTGGCGCAGCGCTCGGCCGAGGCCGCGAAGCAGATCAAGGCGCTGATCACCCAGTCGGGCGAGGAGGTGAAGGCGGGCGTCTCGCTGGTGGGCGACACCGGCGCGGCGCTCCAGACCATCATCGCCGACGTCCACGAGATCAGCGAGCACGTGGTGGCCATCGTCGAGGCCTCGCGCGAGCAGTCGACCGGCCTCGCCGAGATCAACGCCGCCGTGACCACCATCGACAAGG
>JALHFU010000418.1:0-1303 GCA_022838525.1 Hyphomicrobiales bacterium
CGGCCGAGGCCGTCGTCGCCCAGCGGCAGACCGAGCTCAACGCCGCCGAGCGGCGGCTCGCCCGCTCCGAGCAGCTCGCCGAGCGCAACGCCGTCTCGCAGCAGGCGCTCGACGACGACCGCGCCCGCACGGAGGGCGCGCGCGCCGCCCTCGACGCGGCGCGGGCGCAGGTGGCTGCGGTCGAGGCCGGCATCGCCACGGCGCGCGCCCGCATCGTCGATGCCGAGGCCACCATCGAGGCCTCCGAGGCGGCGATCGAGCGCATCCAGGCCGACATAGACGACAGCGCCTTGCGCGCGCCGCGCGCCGGGCGGGTGCAGTATCTGGTGGCGCAGCCGGGCGAGGTGGTGGCCGGCGGCGGCCGCGTCCTCAACCTGATCGACCTCGCCGACGTCTACATGACCTTCTTCCTGCCCACGGTACAGGCCGGGCGCGTGGCGCTCGGCACCGAGGCGCGCATCGTGCTCGACACCGCACCGGGCGTGGTCATCCCGGCACAGGTCTCGTTCCTGTCCGACGTGGCGCAGTTCACGCCCCGCACCGTCGAGACCGCGGACGAGCGGCAGGACCTGATGTTCCGCGTCCGGGTCCGCGTGCCGCCGGAGCTGCTCGAGCGCTATTCCGACTACGTGAAGCCGGGCCTGCCCGGCGTCGCCTACGTCAAGATCGACCCCGCAGCCGAATGGCCGGCGCAGCTTCGCACCGGGCTGCTCGAATGACGGCGGGCGCGGCAGACGGCGACCGCCCCCCGCTTGCCGCCCGCGTGCGCGCCGTCAGCCATGCCTACAAGAAGACCCGCGCCCTCGACGACGTGACGCTCGACTTCCCCGCCGGCCGCATGCTCGGCCTGATCGGGCCGGACGGCGTCGGCAAGTCCACGCTCTTGTCGCTGATCGCCGGCGCGCGCAAGGTGCAGGCCGGCGAGGTCCGCGCACTCGACGCCGACATGCGCAGCGCCGCCGACCGGGCGCGCGTCGGCCCGCGCATCGCCTACATGCCGCAGGGGCTGGGCAAGAACCTCTACCCGACGCTGTCGGTGTTCGAGAACGTCGATTTCTTCGGCCGGCTGTTCGGCCATGCCCGCGAGGAGCGCGAGCGCCGCATCCAGGAGCTGCTGGTGGCGACCGGCCTCGACCCGTTCCCGGACCGGCCGGCGGGCAAGCTGTCGGGCGGGATGAAGCAGAAGCTCGGCCTGTGCTGCGCGCTGATCCACGACCCCGACCTTCTCATCCTCGACGAGCCGACCACCGGCGTCGATCCGCTGGCGCGCCGCCAGTTCTGGGACCTCGTCAACGGCATCCGC
>JALHFU010000154.1:0-6875 GCA_022838525.1 Hyphomicrobiales bacterium
GCCGGCAGGACGGCGCCAAGCGCGCCTTCGCCAACCGCGACGGCAAGCCCGGCAAGCCGCGTCCCGGCAAGTGGGAGCGCCGCGAGGCCGCCGAGGGCGCGGGCGACGAGCGCCGTCCGAAGAAGCCGTTTGCGCCGCGCGACGGCGGCAAGCCGCGCCTCGACAAGTCGCGCGACGGCGACCGGCCGCGCCCCGGAAGGCGCGAGCGCGAGGACGCGACGCCGGCCTTGGCCGCCGAGGGCGGCGAGGAGCGCATCGCGCGCCGTCTCGCCCGCGCCGGCGTCGCCTCGCGCCGCGACGCCGAGGAGATGATCGCCGCCGGCCGCGTCACCCTCAACGGCAAGGTCCTCGACACGCCGGCCGTCAATGTCGGCCCCCGCGACCGCATCGAGATCGACGGCAAGCCCATCCCCGCCATCGAGCGCACGCGGCTGTTCCTGTTCCACAAGCCGGCCGGCGTGGTGACGACCAGCCGCGACCCCGAGGGCCGCCGCACCGTGTTCGACGTGCTGCCGGCGGGCCTGCCGCGCCTCGTCACGGTCGGCCGCCTCGACATCAACACCGAGGGGCTGCTGCTCCTCACCAACGACGGCGGCCTGTCGCGGGTGCTGGAGCTGCCGGCGACCGGCTGGCTGCGCCGCTACCGCGTGCGCGTCCACGGCAAGGTCGATCCCGCAGCACTCGAAGGGCTGAAGGAAGGCATCGCCGTCGACGGCGTGTTCTACGGCGCGGTAGAGGCTACCCTCGACCGCGAGCAGGGCTCCAACGCCTGGCTGACCATCGGCCTGCGCGAGGGCAAGAATCGGGAAGTGAAGAACATCCTCGGCGCGCTGGGGCTCGACGTGACGCGGCTGATCCGCGTCTCCTACGGGCCGTTCCAGCTCGGCGATCTCGCCGAGGGCGAGCTGCGCGAGCTGAAGGGCCGCTACCTGCGCGAGCAGCTCGGCGAGCGCCTGATCGCCGAGGCCGGGGCCAATTTCGACGCGCCGGTGCTGAACGCCTTCTCCGGCAAGGACGGCGCATCCGGCGAGGCGCGCAAGAGCGCCGACAAGCCCGACGCCCGCCCCGAACGCCGCCGGGAGGACAAGCGCGAGGACAAGCGCGAGGACAGGCGCGAGGACAGGCGCGAGACAAAGCGCGAGGATGCGCTCGGCCGGCTCGATACGAAGCGTCCGCCGCGCGGAAAGCCCGGCAGGGATGCGGAGCGGCCGGCGCGGTCCGAAAAGTTCGGCAAAGGCCCCGGCAAGCCGGGAGGCGCGGGCAAGCCCGGCTTCCGCGACGGCCGGCCGGAAGACAAGCCGCGCTCGCGCACCGCGAATGTCTGGATGGCGCCGGGCGCCAGGCCGGTGGGCGAGAAGAAGAAGGCGGCCTTGGAAGAGCGCAACGAGGGCCGCCGCTACGCCGGCAAGCCGCGTCCCGGCGGCAAGCCTTCCGGGAAGCCGGGAGACAAGCCGCGCTTCTCCGGCAAGCCCGGGGGCAAGCCGGGCGGCAAGCCTTCGGGCGGGCCGGCAGGCAGGGGCGGCCCGCGCAGGCCGCGCGGCGAGGGCTGATGCGCATCGTCGGCGGCACCTTCCGCGGCCGGCCGCTGGCGACGCCGCGCTCGGAGGCGATCCGCCCCACCAGCGACCGCACCCGCGAGGCCGTCTTCAACGTCATCGCCCACAACTGGCCGGAGAGGCTCGAGGGCGCGCGGGTGCTCGACCTCTTCTCCGGCACCGGCGCGCTCGGGCTGGAGGCGCTGTCGCGCGGGGCCGCGCACTGCCTGTTCATCGAGGAATCGGCCGAGGGGCGCGGCCTGATCCGCACCAATGTCGAGGCCTTCGGCCTTCAGGGCCGCGCCAAGATATTCCGCCGCGATGCGACGCGGCTGGGCGACGTCGGCACCATCGCGCCCTTCGACCTCGTCTTCGCCGATCCGCCCTACGGCAAGGGACTGGCCGAGCGCGCGCTCGAATCGGCGCTCGCCGGCGGCTGGCTGAAGCCCGGTGCGCTGGCGGTGGTCGAGGAGGCCGCCGCCACGCCGTTCCAGCCGCCGCAGGGCCTGTCGCTCCTCGAAAGGCGCGATTGGGGCGACACCAGCGTCACTTTCTGCGCGCGCACCTGAATTCGGCCAATCTTGCCCTGTCAATGTTGCTGCGGACGACATCGCGCTTGGGCTGTTTGCTTGCGGGCGGCCAGGGGCTATGTCTGCGCGGGCACAGGAAGAAGGATGTTGCGATGGATGTGATTCGACCGGATGCGCTTCGCGGCAGGGGGGCGAGGCCCGTTCTGCGGGCGGCCGTTGCCGCCCTGTTTCTGGGGGCGCTGCCGCTCCTCCCGGCCGTCGCCGAGGAAGCGGCGCAGATCGAGAGCTTCAGCCTCGACAACGGGCTCGAGGTCGTCGTCATTCCCGATCGCCGCGCGCCCGTCGTCACCCATATGCTGTGGTACAAGGTCGGCTCCGCCGACGAGGACCCCGGCAAGTCGGGCATCGCCCACTTCTTCGAGCATCTGATGTTCAAGGGCACGACCGAGTACGGCCCCGGCGTGTTCTCCGCCCGCATCGCCGATGTCGGCGGCCGCGAGAACGCCTTCACCTCCTACGACTACACCGCCTATTTCCAGCAGGTCGCGCCGGAGATCCTGCCCGAGATGATGGAGATGGAAGCCGACCGCATGACCAACCTCGTCCTCACCGAGGAGGTCATCGCGCCCGAGCGCGACGTCGTCATCGAGGAGCGCAACTCGCGCGTCGAGAACGATCCCGCCTCGCTGCTGTCGGAGGAGGTGAGCGCGACGCTCTACCAGAACCATCCCTACCGCATCCCGGTCATCGGCTGGATGCACGAGATCGAGAAGCTGAACCGCGAGGACGCCATCGACTTCTACCGCCGCTACTACGCGCCGAACAACGCGGTGCTGGTGGTCGCGGGCGACGTCGATGCGCAGACCGTGCGCGCGCTCGCCGAGGCCACCTACGGCAAGGTCGAGCGCGGGCCGGACCTGCCGCCGCGCGAACGCCCGACCGAGCCCGAGCAGAACACCCGCCGCACCGTGACGCTGGTCGACGAGCGCGTCGGCGTGCCGAGCTTCTCGAAGCGCTGGGTGGTGCCGTCCTACACCACGGCCGGGAAGGGCGAGGCCGAGGCGCTCGACCTTCTCGCCGAGGTGCTGGGCGGCGGCGTGCGCAGCCGCATCTATCAGGAGCTGGTGGTGAAGCAGGGCATCGCCTCCTCGGCCATGGCCTACTACCAGAGCACCGCGCTGGACGACACGATGTTCATGGTGCTCGGCTCGCCGCGCGGCGAGGCGACGCTGGAGGACGTCGAGCGCGCCATCGACGCCGAGATCGCCAAGATCGCGGCCGACGGCGTCACTGAGGACGAGCTCGAGAAGGCGAAGAAGCGCTTCGTGCGCTCGATGATCTTCGCCCGCGACGAGCAGAGCGGCATGGCCCGCATCTACGGCTCGACGCTGACCACCGGCGGCACGGTGGAGGACATCGCGAGCTGGCCCGAGCGCGTCCGCGCCGTCACCGTCGAGGACGTCAAGGCCGCGGCCGTGCGCTGGCTGGACGAGCGCCGGTCCGTCGCCGGCTACCTGCTGCCCAAGGAGTGAGAACGCCGATGAGAAACCCCGACATGGCCAATCGCTTCGCGCAGGCGCTGACGACGCTGCTGCTCGCCCTCGTCTTCCTCACCTTCCCGGCCATCGCGCCCGTGCGCGCCGAGGTCACGATACAGGAGGTCACCTCCGACCGCGGCGTCACCGCCTGGCTGGTCGAGGACTACACCGTGCCCATCGTGGCCGTCCGCTTCGCCTTCAAGGGCGGCAGCGTGCAGGACCCCGCCGGCAAGGAGGGGCTGTCCAACCTGATGACCGGCCTGTTCGACGAGGGTGCGGGCGATCTTGACGCCGACGCCTTCCAGGAACGGCTGGACGACGTCGGCGCGGAGATGAGCTTCGACGCCCGCCGCGACGCCGTCTACGGCTCGATGCGCATGCTGGCGGAGGAGCGCGAGGCCGCCTTCGAGCTGCTGCGGCTCGCCGTCAACCGGCCGCGCTTCGATGCCGAGCCGGTCGAGCGCATCCGCGCCCAGATCCTCACCGGCATCCAGCGCGACATGCGCGATCCCAACGTGCTCGGCCGCGACCAGTTCTCGCGCGCGCTCTACGGCGACCACCCCTACGCCCGCCGCTCCGACGGCACGGCCGAATCGCTCGCCGCCATCGCCGCCGACGACCTGCGCGCGCTGCATGCCCGCACCTTCGCCCGCTCCAGCCTCAGCATCGCCGTCGTCGGCGCCATCGACGCCGGCACGCTGAAGGCCGAGCTCGACCGCGTCTTCGGCGAGCTGCCAGCCGAGCCCGCGCTGGAGCCGGTGGCGAAGGCCTCGCTCAACCTCGCGCAGGAGGTGCGCTACGCCTATCCGCTGCCGCAGGCCTCGCTCCAGCTCGTCTATCCCGGCGTCGAGCGCGACGATCCCGGCTTCTTCGCCGCCTTCCTCATGAACCACGTGCTCGGCGGCGGCACCTTCTCCTCGCGCCTGTTCGACGAGGTGCGCGAGAAGCGCGGCCTCGCCTACGGCGTCGGCTCGTCGCTGCATACGAGCGACTATTCCGACATGCTCATCATCGGCACCTCCACCCGCGCCGACCGCGCGCAGGAGGCGCTCGGGATCATCCGCGACGTGGTGCGCGGCGTGGCCGAGAACGGGGTGAGCGAGGAGGAGCTGGCCAAGGCCAAGACCTATCTGATCGGCGCCTACCCCATCAACAACCTCGATTCGTCGACGGCCGTCGCCCGCACGCTGGTCGAGCTGCAGAAGGACAAGCGCGGCATCGACTACATCGAGCGCCGCGCCGCGCTGATCGAGGCCGTGACTGCGGAGGACGTCAAGGCCGCGGCCGCCCGGCTGCTGACGGCCGAGCCGGCGATCCTGGTGATCGGGCCGGACGCCGAAGCCGGCAGCGGCGGCTGACGCGGGCCATGGACGCCGGCCTCCACGCGCCTGCCGAGACGGCCGCCGTCGCGCCCCGCCCGGCGCCGCCCGGCCCCACCTTCGCCGTCGCCTTCGGCGGCGGCGGCGCGCGCGGGCTCGCCCACATCCACGCCATCCAGGTCCTCGACGAGCTCGGCATCCGCCCCGCGGCGATCTCCGGCTCGTCCATCGGCGCGATGATGGGCGCCGGCATGGCCGCCGGCATGACCGGCCGCGACATCGAGGAGCACGCCCGGGCGGTGCTGTCCAACCGGGGCGAGGCGGCGGCGCGCATGTGGCGCAGCTTTCCGCGCAGCGTCGGCGAGCTGATGGCCGGCGGCATCCGCATCGGCCAGTTCGACATCGGCCGCATCCTGCATGCCTTCATGCCGGAGGCGGTCCCCGCCCGCTTCGAGGAACTGAAGATCCCGCTTCAGGTCACGGCGACGGATTTCTACGGCAATGCCGAGCGGGTGTTCTCACAGGGCGACCTCTTCCTGGCGCTGGCGGCCTCCGCGGCGCTGCCGGCCCTCTTCCGCCCGGTCAGCCACGACGGCCGCATCCTCATCGACGGCGGCATCGCCAACCCCGTGCCCTTCGATCTGCTTCGCGGCAAGGCCGACATCGTCATCGCCATCGACGTGGTCGGCCTGCCGACCGGCGACCCGCTCGGCCGGCCGACCTCCATCGACCTGTTGATGGGGGCGAGCCAGATCATGATGGAATCGATCATCGAGCTGAAGCTGCGGCAGTCGCGGCCGCACATCCTCCTGCGCCCGCCCGTGTCGCAGTTCCGCGTCCTCGACTTCCTCAAGGTCGACCGCGTGCTGGAGGGCACCGCCTCGCTGCGCGAGGAGATGAAGCGGGCGATCGACGCGGCGGTGGAGCGCGCCGCGTCCGGGCAAGCGGAAGGCCGTCCGTAACGCCGTTTCCGCCCCGCTCACCGGCCGTTACAGAACTTTAACGCATCGTGACCGAAGATTGCCACAATCGTCCCGGCAAATTGGGGGAAACGGGAGGTAGCGGCGATGAAACCGCGTGGTTCGCAGACGTCGTTTCAAGACAAGAGGGTCGAGCTGTGGACCCCGTGGGGCGTCCTGCGGCTGTCCGGTTCCGAGCGCGCGGACCGCGAGCGCCGGGAGAAGGAGAGGCGCGAACGGCTCTCCGACACCTGGGTCCGGCCGCCGGCTTCCCCGGCCCAGGTTTCCCCGGCCCAGGACTGGGACGGCGAGCCCCTCGGCTGATCTTTCCCGATACGCTTTCGCACCGGCCGCCGGCAGGCGGATCGGTGCTGTCGTGCTGCCGGCAGGCGCGGCTGCGGCGCCCGCAACCATTGCATCGCCGCTGCCGCGGTCATAGATGAGGCGCAGGGCCGTACAGGCCGCACACCTCGCAGGACCAGAGCATTTCATGAGCCAGCCGATCGATTCCGCCAGCCTCGCCGATCTCGTCGCGCGGCTGGTCGAGGCAGCGCGCCGCGCCGGGGCGGATGCCGCCGACGCGGTCGCCGTGCGCTCGCGCTCGACCGGCGTGTCGGTGCGGCTCGGCAAGGTCGAGAACACGGGCGCCGCCGAAAGCGACGACGTCTCGCTGCGCGTCTTCGTCGGGCAGCGTTCGGCCAGCGTCTCGGCCAACGGCACGCCCGACCCCGCGACGCTCGCCGAACGCGCCGTCGCCATGGCCAGGGTCTCGCCCGAGGACCCGCACGAGCGGCTGGCCGACGCCTCGCGCCTGGCGCGCGAGATCGCCGACCTCGACCTGTTCGACCCCACCGGGATCTCGCCCGAGCGCCTGCGCGAGGATGCGCTGGCCATGGAGGCGGCCGCGCTCGCCGTCCCCGGCGTCACCAATTCCGGCGGCGCGAGCGCGTCCGTCGGCATGGGCGGGCTGGTGCTCGCCACCTCGCACGGCTTC
>JALHFU010000155.1:0-12614 GCA_022838525.1 Hyphomicrobiales bacterium
GAGGCGATCCAGCCCCATCTCGGCCAGTCGATGGTCGTCGAGAACCGCGGCGGCGCCACCTCGGCGGTCGGCACCCAGTTCGTGGCGCAGGCGCCGGCCGACGGCTACACCGTATTGCTCGCGGCTTCGGCCTTCACGGTCAACGAGGCGATCCGCGACGACCTCCAGTTCAAGACCAGCGACTTCACGCCGGTCAGCCAGCTCATCTTCATGCCGCTCACGATGGTGGTGGAGGCGAGCTACGAGGCGCAGACACTGGAGGACTTCATCCGCATGGCCAAGGAGAAGCCCGGCTCGATGAGCTACGGCTCGGCGGGCATCGGCTCCTCCAACCATCTCGGCCCCGAGATGCTGGCCAAGGCCGCCGGCCTCGACATGGTCCACGTTCCCTATCCGGGCATCGGCCCGGCGATGACCGACCTGATGGGCAAGCGCCTGCAGATGCTGTTCGGGACGATCCCCGCCGTGAAGTCGGCGATCGATGCGGGTACGGTGCGGCCGCTGGCGGTGACGTCGACGGAGCGCGCCGCCGTGCTGCCGGACGTCCCCACGATGGACGAGGCGGGCGTGCCGGGCTTCGGCGCGGCCGACTGGATCGGCATCTTCGTGTCGGCAAAGACCGATCCGGCGATCGTCGCCAGGCTGGAAGGCGCGATCCGCGCGGCCTATGCCGATCCGGCCGTCCGCAAGAAGATCGAGGATCTCGGCTCGATCCCGGTGGCGAGCACGTCCGAGGAGTTCAAGGCATTCATCGCGGACGACATCTGGGGCAGGACCGCCCGCGAGCTCGGCGTGAAGGCCAACTGACGACACCTCCTGCGATATGGCGCGGCGGGCATCCGCCGCGTCCCTGTCCGTTGCTGCGGGGAAGGGGAACATGCGCGCGCACATCGACCACAGGGATCTGGCCGCCGGCGGGATATTCACCCTCATCGGGCTGGCCTTCGTGGCGGGCACCTACCGGAGCCTATCGATCGGCGAGGCGGCGCGCATGGGGCCGGGCTATTTCCCGCTGCTGCTCGGCGGCCTGCTCGCGCTGCTCGGGATCGCCATCATCGGGCGCGGCCTCAACGCGGCCGCGCCGGCCCCGGTCGAGGGCGTGACCTGGCGCGGCATGTTCCTGATCGGCGTGGCCCCGCTCGTCTTCGCGGTCACGATCGTGCCGCTCGGGCTGGTGCCGGCGCTCGCGATCACCACGCTGATCGCGGCGCTGTCGAGCCGCGAGGTGGGGCTCGTCAGGGCCGCGGCGATCACGGCGGTCATCGTCGGCTTCTGCGTGCTGGTGTTCAGCTACGGGCTCGGGCTGCCCATCCCGCTGTTCCCTTCGCTCCCCGGAGGGGGCGCCTGAGATGGACCTCCTCTCCAACCTCGCGCTCGGCTTCGAGACGACGCTCCAGCCGCACAACATCTTCTACTGCTTCATCGGCGCGCTGCTCGGAACGCTGATCGGCGTCCTGCCGGGCGTGGGGCCGACCGCGACCATCGCGCTGCTCCTGCCGCTGACCTTCACGCTCGACCCCATCTCGGCGCTGATCATGCTGGCCGGCATCTACTACGGCGCGCAGTATGGCGGCTCGACCACGGCGATCCTGGTCAACCTGCCGGGCGAGGCGTCGGCCGCCGTCACCGCGCTCGACGGCTACCAGATGGCGCGGCGCGGCCGCGCCGGCCCGGCCCTCGCCATCGCCGCCATCGGGTCGTTCGTCGCCGGCACCGTCGCCACGCTCATCATCGCGGTGGCGGCGCCGCTGCTGGCGGCGTTCGCGCTGCGGTTCGGACCGGCCGACTACTTCTCGCTGATCGTGTTCGGCCTGATCTGCTGCGTGACGCTGGCGCACGGCTCCGTGCTCAACGCGGTGGCGATGATCGTGCTCGGCATCCTGCTCAGCTTCGTCGGCACCGACATCTATACCGGCGCGGCGCGCTTCACCTTCGGCTATCTGCCGCTGTTCGACGGCATCGACGTGGTGGCCGTGTCGATAGGGCTCTTCGGCATCTCCGAGGTGCTGCGCAATCTCGAGAACCGGCACAGCGGGCGCGCCTCCTCGGTCAAGGACATCGGCCGGCTGATGCCGTCGCGGGACGATTTCAGGATGTCCGCCGGGCCGATCGCGCGCGGCACCGCGCTCGGCTCGTTCCTCGGCATCCTGCCCGGCGGCGGGGCGCTGCTCTCCTCCTTCGCCTCCTATGCGGCGGAGAAGCGCCTGTCCCGCACGCCCGAGCGCTTCGGCAAGGGCGCGATAGAGGGCGTGGCGGGGCCGGAATCGGCCAACAATGCCGGCGCGCAGACGTCGTTCATCCCGATGCTCACGCTGGGCATCCCCTCGAACGCGGTCATGGCGATGATGATCGGCGCCATGATCCTGCAGGGCATCCAGCCCGGCCCGAGCGTGATGACGCAGCAGCCCGCGCTGTTCTGGGGCGTGATCGCCTCGATGTGGCTCGGCAACCTGATGCTGATCGTGCTCAACCTGCCGCTGGTCGGCGTGTGGGTGCGGCTGGCGACGGCGCCCTATTACGCGCTGTTCCCGGCGATCATCGCCTTCTCGGCGCTCGGCATCTATTCCGTGAACTACAACCTCTTCGACCTCTACACGCTCACCGTCTTCGGCATCGGCAGCTACCTGCTGATCAAGCTCGGCTGCGAGCCGGCGCCGCTGCTGCTCGGCTTCGTGCTCGGGCCGATGCTCGAGGAGCATCTGAGGCGCGCCATGATCCTGTCGCGCGGCGACCCTTCGGTGTTCGTGACCAGCCCGATCAGCGCCGTGTTCCTGCTGCTCGCCGCGGCGATGCTGGTGGTGGTGGCGATGCCGGCGATCCGCAGGAGGCGCGAAGAGGTCTTCGTGGAAGAGGATTGAGGCCGCGCCCCGACGGGCGGCGAGGAAGAGACATGACTGCCATCACGGTTGCCGTGCTCGACGTGTGGGCGCCCGCGGTTCAGGAGGCGGTGCGCGCCTGCCTGCCGCAGGGATGGTCGATCCGCTTCGCCCGCGACTACACCGAGGCGCATCAGCGTGCGCTCGCCGCGGAGGCCGACGTGATCGTGCCCGGCTGGGCCGCCGTCGATGCCGGCATGATCGCCGCGTCGCCCAGGCTGCGGATGATCCAGAAATGGGGGATCGGGCTCGACCGGATCGACCTCGACGCGGTCGAGCGCGCCGGGCTGACGCTCGCGATCACCGCCGGGGCCAATGCGAGCGTCGTGGCCGAGCATGCCGTGATGCTGATGCTCGCCGTCTACCGCCGGCTGTCGATGATCGACCGCGCCACGCGGGAGGGCCGCTGGCTGTTCGACGAGATGCGCGGCGTGTGCAGGCGGCTGGGCGGGAAGACCGTCGGCCTGATCGGCTTCGGCCATATCGGCCGCATGCTGGCCAAGAAGCTGTCGGGCTTCGAGGTGACCGTCCTCTACACCGATCCGCGGCGGTGCGATCCCGAGACCGAGGCGCGGCTCGGCGTCCGCTTCGTGTCGCGCGACGAACTGCTTGCCGAAAGCGACGTCGTCAGCCTGCACATTCCCGGCGGCGAGGAGACCCGCCACCTGATGAACGCCGACGCCTTCTCGCGCATGAAGCCGGGGGCGATCCTGATCAACGTCTCGCGCGGCGAGATCGTCGACGAGACGGCGCTGGCCGCGGCCATCCGCTCCGGCCGCCTGATGGGCGCGGGCCTCGACGTCTTCGAAAGCGAGCCGCCGGCGCAAGACAACCCGTTGCTCGGCCTCGACGAGGTGGTGCTGACGCCTCACACGGCCGGCAGCGTCATCGACAACGTTCCGAACGTCGCCCGGCACGCCTTCGGCAACATCGAGACGTTCCTGTCGGGCCGGCCGCTCGGACCTGCCGACCTCGTTCTCCCGCGCGCGACGCCGGCGCAGGATGCGGAGGCTTGATGGAGGAGGCATCGGATCGCATGACGGACAACGCCATCCTGCGGCGCATCGGCCGGGATCAGGTCGCGCTGGGTCTGATCGTGCGGATGGTCCGGTCGGGCGAGATCGCGCGGCTCGCTCGCGCCACCGACCATGACTTCCTCTTCATCGACGGCCAGCATGCAGCGTTCTCGCGCGAGACCGTGGCAGGGCTGATCGCGGCGGCGCTCGGCTGCGGGGTCGCCCCGCTGGTGCGCCTGCGCGGCTGGGACGATCCGGATGCGTCGCTCTTCCTCGATGCCGGCGCGGCAGGCGTCATCGTGCCGGACCTGAGCGACGCCGGGCAGGCGCGGGCCGTGGTCCGGGCGTGCAGGTTTCCGCCGCGCGGCGCACGGTCCCTGCCGGGGCCGCTGGTTCACGACGATTTCCGCCCCGTCCCTGCGGACGCGGCGATGCGCCGGGCCGACGCGGCGACGGTCGTGGTCGGCATGATCGAGACGCCGGAAGGGCTGGCGAACGTCGAGGAGATCGCCGCCGTCGACGGCCTCGACGTGCTGCATGTCGGCTGCGTCGACCTGCTGCTGGCGATGGGCATGCCGGACCGGCACGGCTGCCCGGAAATCCTCGACGCCATCGCGAAGGTCGCCGCGGCGGCGAGGCGCCACGGCAAGATCCTCGGCGTCGGCGGCGATCGCGATCCGGCCCGTCGGGCGCGCTACATCCGCGAGGGCGCCAGATTCATGACCACCGAGACCGACATCGGTCTTCTGCTCAAGGCGGCGGGCGCCGCCGTGGAGCAGATCCGCGCCATGCCGGTGTGAGCCATGGAAACGGCGTCGGGCGCGTGCGGAAACCGGATGCCACGGCGAGGGCGCGAAGCATGCGGCCGTGCATGGTCCGCGATGCCCACCCCGGCCCCGTTGATTTTTACCTACTGACAAGTAGATTACCTTCTGGTAGGAATAATCCGGCGGCAACCAATAGGACGCGGGATATGGAGAAGCAGATGGCGGATGCGGCCGGCCGGCCATCGCCGTGGCCGAGCGCGCAGGAGCGCGTGCGCATGCGCGACGAGAAGCGCGAGGCGCTGCTCCACGCCGCCGTGCGCTCGTTCAACGAGCACGGGTTCCATGCCACCTCGCTCGACGAGGTGGCGGCGTCGCTGAATGTGAGCAAGCCGACTATCTACTACTACCTCGGCAACAAGGACGAGATTCTGTTCGAGTGCGTGAGGAGGGGGCTGGAGAGCATCCGCGAGGCCGCCGAGGCGGTGGAACGGGCAGGGGGTTCCGGCATGGAGCGGCTGCATGCGCTGATGCAGGACTATGCCGTCATCATGACCCGGGATTTCGGCATGTGCGTCACGCGCACCGCCGACCACGAGCTGTCCGCCGAGAGCCGGACGAAGTTCCGCGCGCTGAAGCGCGAGATCGACGGCACGGTGCGCCGCGTGATCGAGCAGGGCATGGCCGACGGCTCCATCGCGCGCGGCGATCCGACGATGATGACGTTTACGGTGACGGGGGCGCTCAACTGGATCGCCCGCTGGTACGACCCGGCCGGGCCGATGACGGCACAGGCCGTCGCCCGCTCCTGCGTCGAGACGCTCGTCAACGGGCTCGCCCCGCGGCCGGAACAGAAGCGAAAGGAGCGATAGATGACGTTGCCGGCGAGCCTGGAGAAGAGGTTGCGACTGCCCGCGATCGCGGCGCCCATGTTCCTGACGTCGGGCCCCGACCTCGTCGTCGAGGTCTGCCGCTCGGGCCTGATCGGGACGTTCCCGGCGCTCAACCAGCGGACGACGGAGGGCTTCGTCGCATGGCTGGGAGAGATCGAGCAGCGCCTGTCCGCCTTTCCGGATGCGGCCCCCTATGGCGTCAACCTCATCGTCCACCGCTCGAATCCGCGCCTCGAGGCGGACCTTGCCGAGGTGGTGCGGCACAAGGTGCCGCTGGTCATCACCTCGCTCGGGGCCGTCCGCGACGTGGTGGACGCCGTCCATTCCTACGGCGGCCTGGTGTTCCACGACGTCATCAACCGCAGGCATGCGGAGAAGGCGGCGCAGGCCGGCGTCGACGGCATCATCGCGGTGAGCGCGGGTGCCGGCGGCCATGCGGGCACGCTGAGCCCGTTCGCGCTTCTGGAGGAAATCCGGTCCTTCTATTCCGGGGCGGTGATCCTGTCGGGCGCCATCAGCACGGGGCGCCACGTCCTCGCCGCGCGCGCCATGGGCGCCGATCTCGCCTATCTCGGCACGCGCTTCATCGCCACGCGGGAGGCGCTGGTCGGCGACGACTACAAGGCGATGCTGGTCGGCGCCAGCGCCGCCGACGTCGTCTACACGCCCAACATCTCCGGCGTCCACGCCAACTTCCTGCGGCCGAGCATCGTCGCGGCCGGCCTCGACCCCGAGAACCTGCCGCTGCACCGGGAGCTCGACATGCAGAACGAGGCGAAGGCGTGGAAGCGGATCTGGTCGGCGGGCCATGGCGTCGGCGCCATCCGCGACGTGCCGCCGGCGGCGGAGCTGTGCGAGACGCTCATCCGCGAGTATCGCGAGGCGCTCGGCCGCCTGTGCGCGGAGGAGGCCGCGGGCCTCGTCTCCCGGACCGCGGAGTGAACGCGATGGCGGAAGGGTCTCCCCCTGTTCTCTACCGCTCCGGCGACGGCGTCGCCGAGATACGCTTCAATCGGCCCCAGCGCCTCAACGCGATCGGCGTCGAGGTCGCCGAGGGCTTCGAGGCGGCGGTGGACCGGGCGCTCGGCGATCCTTCGGTGCGGGTGGTCGTGGTCTCGGCGGAAGGCCGCGCCTTCGTCGCCGGCGGCGACCTGTCGGTCTTCCACGCCAGCGATGACAAGCCGGCCGCCGCCTCGCGGCTGATCGGGCCGCTGCATCGCGCGATCGCCCGCCTGGCCGATGCGCCGGTCATCACGCTCGGCAGCCTCAAGGGCGCCGTCGCCGGCGCGGGCGTGTCCATCGCGACGAATCTCGATCTCGCCCGATTGCGGCGCGTCCTTCTCCCTGCCGCGCCTCGTGGGCCTGCGCCGGGCGCTGGAGATCGCCCTCCTGTCGGAAGACATCGGTGCCACGGAGGCCCTTGCCCTCGGCCTCGTCAACCGCGTCGTGCCGGCGGCGGAGCTGGAGGCCGAGACCGCGCGCCTCGCCGCGCGGTTGGCGGCCGGCGCGCCGGCCGCGCAGGGCCGCATCAAGCGGCTGATGCGCCAGTCGCTGGAGCGCGACCTGCAAACCCAGCTCGACGCCGAGGCGCAGGCCTTCGCCGAATGCGCCGCGACCGGCGATTTCGCCGGCGCGGTCGCGGCCTTCCTCGAACGCCGCGCGCCGCACTTCAACGGACGCTGATCCACCCTCCCATCCTGTCAGTCGGAACAAAGCAATGAGCAAAGATGCCTATGTTGCGGGCTATGTCCGCTCTCCCTTCACCTTCGCCCGCAAGGGCGCGCTGGCCTCGATGCGCCCCGAGGACCTCGGCGCGCATGTCGTGCGCGCGTTGCTGCAAAGGACCGGCGTGCCCGGCGAGGAGATCGAGGACGTGGTGTGGGGCTGCGCCTTCCCCGAGGGCGAGCAGGGCCTGAACATCGGCCGCGTGGTCGGCCTGCTTGCCGGTCTCCCCGAAACCACGGCCGGCGCGACGGTCAACCGCTGGTGCGGCTCCTCCATCCAGGCGGTGCAGGTCGCGGCCGGCATGCTCGCGATGAATGCCGGCGAGGCCTTCATCGCAGGCGGCACGGAAAGCATGTCGCGCGTGCCCATGATGGGCTTCAACGTGCTGCCGCACCCGTCCTGGGACCGTCAGGCGGTGGAGGACTACATCAATGTCGGCCTGACCGCCGAGCGCGTGTCGCGGCAGTTCGGCGTCCCGCGCGAGGACCAGGACCGCTTCGCCTTCGCCAGCCACGCCAAGGCGCGCGCCGCGCAGATGGACGGGCGGCTGGCTGCCGAGATCGCGCCGGTCGAGCACGAGGGCCGGCTCGTCGCCGACGACGGCTGCGTGCGCGAAACGACGCTCGAAAAGCTCGGCGAGCTGAAGCCGGTCTTCCTCGATGGCGGCACGGTGACAGCCGGCTCGTCCTCGCCGATGACGGACGGCGCGACCGCGGTTCTGGTCTGCTCCGGCGCGTTCGCCGCCCGGCACGGGCTGAAGCCGCTGGCGCGCGTCGCGAGCTTCGCCGTCTCGGGCTGTGCGCCCGGCATCATGGGGATGGGGCCGGTCGAGTCGTCGCGGAAGGCGCTGGCGCGCGCGGGCCTCACCATCGGCGACATCGACATCGTCGAGATGAACGAGGCCTTCGCGGCGCAGGCGGAAGCGTGCCGGCGCGCGCTCGACATTCCCGAGGAGAAGCTGAACGTCGACGGCGGCGCCATCGCGCTCGGCCATCCGCTCGGGGCGACCGGCGGCCGGCTGGTTGGCAAGGCCGCAACCCTGCTCCAGCGCGAGAAAGGCCGCTACGCCCTGACCACCCAGTGCATCGGCGGCGGCATGGGCATCGCCATGGTCCTGGAGGCGGCATGACCGGCGCGGTGCCGCATGCCCCGGCCGTCGGGGTGAAGGAAACCGGCATCCGCCTCGCCGCCGTGATCGGCGCGGGCTCGACGGGCGGCGGGATCGCGGCCCGGTTCGCCCATGCGGGCGTGCCCGTCGTCCTGCTCGACATCGCCGGCTCCGATCCGTCTCCGCGCAATGCGGTCGCCGAGCTGATGAGGCGGCCGGCGACGCAGGCGCGCATCGGGCACATGCCGTAGACCGGCAGGCCGCTCAGGAACTGAAGCCGCCTCCCGAGGGCCGCGACCGCCGCGCTCCCGTCCGGATGCGCGGCGGTTCTTCCTTGCGGCGCCGGATCGCGGAAGGCCGTTTCCCTCCGCGACCCGGATGCGGGCGCGCCGTCTCAGCGGGCATACATGAAGTGTTCGAGATTGCGCGGGCCGGCCGTTTTGGCGCGCTTGAGCTCCTCGCGCGCGATGCCGCGCAGGTGCACCTCGTCGGGGCCGTCGATGAAGCGCAACGCACGCCCCCAGGTCCAGAGATAGGACAGCGGCGTGTCGGGCGTGATGCCGGCGGCGCCGAACACCTGGATGGCGCGGTCGAGCACCTCGGTCTGCAGCTTCGCGGCGACCACCTTGATCGCCGAGACCGCATTGCGCGCCGCCTTGTTGCCTTCCTTGTCCATCAGCCATGCCGCGTGCAGCACGAGCAGCCGGGCCTGGTCGATCTCGATGCGCGACTGCGCGATCCGGTCCTGGATGTTGGCGTAGTCGGCAAGCCGGCTGCCGAAGGCCTGGCGCGCAAGCGCGCGGTCGCACATCAGCTCGAGGGCAAGCTCGCACTGGCCGATCGTGCGCATGCAATGGTGGACGCGGCCGGGCCCGAGGCGGGCCTGGGCGATGGCGAAACCCTGCCCCTCCTCGCCGACGAGGTTCTCGACCGGAACGCGCACGTTGCGGAAGACCACCTCGCAATGCCCCTCGGGCGAGTGGTGATGCATGATCGGCACGTCGCGCACCACCTCGAAGCCCGGCGTTCCCTTGGGGACGATGACGAAGGAATGGCGCGCGTGGCGCGGCGCGTCGCCGTCGTGGTTGGAAACGCCCAGGACGAGCGCGAACGCCATGTTCGGATGCAGCGCGCCGGTGGAGAACCACTTGCGGCCGTTGATGACGTAGTGATCGCCCTCGCGGGTGATGGTCGTCTGGAGATTGGTCGGATCGGAGGACGCCGTATCCGGCTCGGTGATGCAGACGATCGACCGGATCGAGCCTTCCAGAAGCGGCTTCAGCCACTCTTCCTTCTGCGCCGGCGTCGCAAAGAGGTGCAGCACCTCCATGTTGCCGGTGTCGGGGGCCGAGCAGTTGAACACCTCCGACGCCCAGAAGTACCGGCCCATGATCTCGGCAAGCGGCGCGTATTCGAGGTTGGTCAGCCGCGTGCCGGGCTCGTCGTCGCCCAGGCCGGGCAGGAACAGGTTCCACAGCCCCTCCTGATACGCCTTCGCCTTGAGCTGCTCCATCAGATCGAGCGGGTAGCGGTGCTCGGCGACCTGCGCGTGCCATTTCTGGTTGTTGGGCGCGATCTCGCGCTCGACGAACTCGCGGAGCCGCGCGCGCAGCGCCTCCACCTCGGGCGAAAACTGGAAATCCATCTCGTTCTCCGTCTTTGGGTTCTCTGCTTTGCAACCTGTAGGCCCCAGGCACGCAGGAATGCGTGTCCCGGGCCCGGAAATCCTGCGATGCGGGCGCGCCGGAGATGTCCGGCCCGACGTGCTGCCATGGAGACAGGACAGCCACGCGCCGTCTCCGGCCTCATCACCTCGCTTGGGCTTGGTCCGTCCACCTTGGCGCCGGCCTGTCCTCCCTCTCCCGAAGCGCCATCGTCGGCCGGCTTCCGTCCGCCGCCCTCCAATCATGTCGGACAATTGGACATTAATCGGAATGCAGGGCAAGCTGTCAACAGACGGAGCCGCCTGCGGCATAACTTCGCTGTCCGCCATGAAAACGCTGGCTTTTCCGGCGTGCGGCGCGATCCGTGTCCGAATTGTGCAACGCCGTGCCTGCTCCGACGGGACGGCTCATCCCGGCTTTCTCTATATCAGAGACAATCGGATTGTCGGACATATCTTGTCAGTCTTGCTCGCCTAGGATATAGAGTCTGCCGGTCATTCGTGCGGAGGAGGAACCATGGATGCCGGTGCGGTGCGCGATCCGACGCGCCGGCCTTGCACGATCCGACACAAGCAACCGCGGAGGGTGATCCGACAGCGCTGTTCAGGCGAAAGCCATGGCGGGGTCCGCGGGGAATCTTTCATTCGCAATCCAGGGAGGAAGACCGAAATGCTTTCACAGACGAGGAACGCTCTTGCAGCCGCGCTGATCGGCGCCGTTTCGCTCGCAGCGCCGGCGGCCCAGGCCGACAATCTCATCATCTCGACCGGGCTCGGCCATACCCATCTGTGGGTCGGCGACCACATGAATCCCTTCGCCGACGCCATCGAGCAGGCGACGAACGGCGAGATCAGCTTCACGCGCTTCTATGCCGCGAGCTGTCCTCCATCGGCCGCGAGCTGGACGGCCTGCAGAGCGGAACGATCCAGGTCGCCGCGCCGCTGCTCGCGCCCTACCACGAGGGCCAGTTCCCGCTGTCGGACGTGACCCAGCTTCCGACCTACAACACCGATTCGCCGATGGCGACGCGGGCGTTCCAGAAGCTGCTGGATTCGGACGTCGAGCTCAAGGACGGCAAGACGTTCTACCAGTACGAGATCGCCGACAAGGGCATCCGCGCCTGGGCGCTGGGGGCGACCGCCGCCTACTCGATCTCCACGACCAACAAGGTGCTGACCGAGCCGTCGCATTTCGCCTACGAGGCGCTGTCGCGCGGGACGGTCGAGGGCCTGATCCTCGCCATCTCGGACTGGACGACCTACTCGTTCCAGCAGCTCCTGCGCCATACGATCACCGACGTCGCGATCGGGCATTGGGAAAGCTATCTCGCGGTGAGCGACGAGGTGTGGGACAGCCTGAGCGACGAGCACAAGGCGCTGTGGGACGAGACCGCGCGCCGCATCGCCCTGGAGAATGCGCAGGTCTGGGAGGCCGGCATCACTTCCGTGACGGAAAACTCCATCTCCGAATATGGCGGCTCGTTCGTTCCCGTCACCGAACTTTCCGAGGCGATGCAGCAGCACATCGCCAAGGCGGCCGCCAACACCTGGATCGCCTGGATCGAGCAGACGGAGGCCAACGGCCACCCGGCGAAGGCCGCCGCGCGCCTCTATGCCGAGCTGATCACGGCCGAGGGCGGCTCGCTGCCCGAGGGCGTGGCCGAGTATCTGGCCGCCGAATAGGCCCGCCCGTGCGCCGCGCCGCGGGAGGCTTCCTCTCCCGCGGCATCCTTCTTCATCCTACGCCAAGGATATGGCTATGCCGCAGGAACTGGTCATCTGGGTGGTGGCCGCCTGGTTCACGCTGTTTCTCGTGCTCGGACAGGCGGTGGCGACGGTCATGCTCGGAGCGGGCATCGTCGGCATCTATCTGTGGGTCGGGCCGAGGGTGTTCGCCGGCATCATCGGTCAGGACGTGTTCTACACGACGTCCACCTACACGCTCTCCATCATCCCGCTCTACCTGCTGATGGCGCAGCTCCTGCTGCGCGGCGGCGTCATCGTCGACCTGTTCCGCGTCGGCCACAGGCTTGCGGGCTACCGCCGCTTTCCGCTCGGTGTCGCCACCATCGTCACCGGCGGCCTGCTGGGCGCCGTGTCGGGATCGGGCGCGGCGAGCGCGGCCGCACTTTCCACCATCGCCGGCCCCGAGCTGGAGCGCGTCGGCTACACGTCGCGCTTCTCGGTGGGGCTGGCGGCGCTCGCCGGTTCGCTGTCGACCATCATCCCGCCGAGCCTGCTGATCATGATCTACGGCTCGCTGGCGAGCGTTCCCATCGGCCACCTCTTCATGGGCTCGGTCGGGCCGGCGATGCTGTGCATGCTCGTCTACATCGTCTGCCTGCGCTTCTTCGGCGAGGTCGTGCCGGGCTCAACCGAGGGCGCGGGCGGCGGCGGGATGGCCGACACGGCGGTGTCGCGCCGCTCGGTCTCGGCCTTCATCTTCGTGATCGCGCTGATGAGCGTGGTGTTCGGCGGCATCTACGGCGGTGTCGTCACCGTCGGCGAGGCGGGCGCGCTCGGCGCCTTCGCCGCCCTCATCGGCATGGTCGCGATGCGGCGCGTCGGC
>JALHFU010000419.1:0-1295 GCA_022838525.1 Hyphomicrobiales bacterium
CGGCGACATCGTCCGGGCCGATGAAAATCGCGTCGGCCGCGTCGCTGGCACCGGCACGCGCGAAAAACTGTTTGGGTTTGAGACGCGCCAGCATGAGGTCGACGCGCTCACCCTGTTCGCGCAGACTGCGGGCGAGGCGTGTGGCAGCTTCGCGCTGCTCGGGGAACATGTATCCGATGACGACGCCGTGTTTTTCGGCGGCGGCGGTTTCGCCCAGTAGCTCTTTCAGCACCTCGACCACGACAACATCGCCGAAGCCGAGTCCGACGGCGGGCGTGGGCGCGCCGCCGATGGTGGTGAGCAGGCTGTCGTAGCGGCCGCCGCCGAAGATCGCGCGGAATTTGCGCTGCGTGTCGAAGGCCTCAAAGACGATGCCCGTATAATAGGCCAGACCGCGGATCACCGAGATATCGAAAACCAAGCGGTCGGCGATGCCGTAGACTTCGGCGAGGGCAAAGAGTTCATGTAGTGCGGCGAGCGCCGGCGAGTCGGGCCCGGCGAGCGCAGCTGCCTGATCGAGCGTCTCGATGCTCAGCAGCTCGAAGGTCTTGTTGATCGCGTCGTCGCCGAGTCCTTCGGCGCGCAGCAGGACGGCGATATCGTCGTCGCTGATTTTGCCGCGTTTGTCGAGCGCCAGGAAAACGGCGGCGTGGTTGTCCTGGGCGATGCCGGAGGCGGCCAGCAGTTCGGCCAGCAATTCCCGGTTGTTGACGCGGATGCGGTAGGCGTCGTCGGGCATGCCCATCGCGCGTAGTGCGGCGGCGGCGGCGGCGAGGATTTCGATCTCGGCCGAGACGCTCTCCTCGCCGATGATATCCATGTTCCACTGATAGTGTTCGCGTTTACGGCCGCGGGTCATCCGCTCATAGCGGAAGCACTGGGCGACCGTGAACCACTTGACCGGGAAGCTGAGTTGGCCTTGGCGAGCCGCGATCATGCGGGCGAGCGTGGGCGTCATTTCGGGACGCAGGGCAAGCTTGCGACCGCTCTTGTCTTCGAAGTGGTAGATCTGCTCAGAAACCTCCTCGCCACTTTTACGTTGTAGCAGTTCGAGGCTTTCGACGACGCAGGCGTCGTAGGGCTGGAAGCCATAGGCGACCGACGCTTCGCGCCACGCATCAAAGACGCGGTTGCGCCAACGCATGTCTTCCGGATAAAAGTCGCGCATGCCGCGCGGGGGATCGAAGGAGAGGGGGGTGGAACTCATGGGATTTACTTGTCGTCGGCCAGCATGTCGCGCATGCGTTTGCCGGGTTTGAATTTAACGACGCGGCGGACAGGAATCACCACCACGT
>JALHFU010000156.1:0-6858 GCA_022838525.1 Hyphomicrobiales bacterium
CGCGACGACTACGCCATCTTCGCCGGGCTCGCCGGGCGGCTGGGCTTCGCCGACGCCTTCACCGAGGGGCGCGACGCCGAGGGCTGGCTGCGCCACCTGTGGGCGCGCTCGCAAGGGGTGGCGCAGCGCGCGGGCTTCGCGCTGCCGGACTTCGAGACCTTCCGCAGCGAGGGCCGCTTCGACGTGCCGCTGCCGTGGGAGCCGAAGAACGCGCTCGCCGCCTTCGCCGCCGATCCCGAGACCAACCCGCTGCGCACGGAATCGGGCAGGATCACGCTCGCCAACGAGAAGATCGCGGCCTTCGCCATGCCCGATTGCCCCGGCCACCCGGCATGGCTGAAGCCGGCCGAAAGCCTGCTCGACGCGGCCGAGGACGAGCTGCACCTCGTCTCCAACCAGCCGGACACCCGGCTTCACGCCCAGAACGACCGCGGCTCCGAGGCGCTGGCCGACAAGGTCGCGGGCCGCGAGGCCGGCACGCTGCATCCCGAGACGGCGGCGCGCTTCGGGCTGAAGGAGGGCGACGTGATGCGGCTTTCAAGCCCGCGCGGCGCGTGCCTCGCCGGCGTCAGGCTCGATGCGGGCGTGCGCCGCGACTGCGTCGTGCTGCCGACCGGCGCCTGGTACGACCCGCAGATCGTCGGCGGCGAGTGGCTGGAGGTGCACGGCAACCCCAACGCGCTGACCATCGACAAGGGCACGTCGGGCATGGCGCAGGGCAACATCGCCCACACCACGCTGGTGCGCATCGCCCGCTGGGACGCCCCGCTGCCCCCCCTCACCATCGACCGCCCCCCGCCCGGCATCGGCAACGACGGGTAGGGGGCGACGGGCAGGGGAGGGGCAATGGGTACGGGACAGGCGAAAGCAGGGCGTCATCCCGGCCGACCGAGCGAAGCGAGGGAGAGCCGGGACCCATTGGCCGGAACATCGTCGAGCGCGGTCCGGTCCTCGCGTCGGCGCACTTCAGGATCGTATCGCGAGCCTTGAACCCGGCCGCGCCGCTCAATGGGTCCCGGCTCTCCCTCGCTTCGCGGCCTTGGCCGGGATGACGGCGAGGGGCGGCACGAGGCTATGGCAGGCCCCCCGGGGGGCTTACGCCCTGAGCAGCGCCTCGGCGAGGGGCTGGTTGACGCACAGGTGGGTGGCGAGGCCGCCGCGGATCGCCGCGAGCGTCGCCTCGGCGCGGTCCTCGCCGCGCACCACCAAGAGCCGCTTGCGCGCCCGCTGCAGCATCTCGATCTCGACCGCGATCAGCCGGTCGTCGGGCGGCATGCGGCAGGCCCTGCCGTCGGCGGTGACGTAGCGGCAGCACATGATGCCCCGCGCGCCGGCGGCCCGCGCCGCCTCCACGTCCTGCGGCGTCGCCATGCCGGCGGCGATGAGATGCGTGTCGGGCGACAGCGTGCCGATCGAGGTGACGATCATGTCGAGCTGCGACAGCCGCTCGAGCTGGGCGCGGATCGTCGGTTCCGACAGGAAGACCCTGGCGAGCTCGGCATTGGCCACCAGCGCCGGCGCATGCAGCGTGTAGCAGCGCGCCGACAGCGCGTTGGCGATGAGGATGGCGCAACTTTCGGACGCCGGCAGATGCGTCGAGACCATCGAGCCGACCATCTGGCAGACCTCGACGCCCTCGACCGCGAGGCGGGGAAGCTGCTGCGCCATCTCGTGGACGGTGCGGCTCCATTCGACGCCGACGCGGTCGCCGGGCTCGAGGATGTCGCAGAAGGCGCTGGCCGCGACGCGGGCGAGCTGGGCGAGGTCGGCCGCGGGGTCCGCGCTCTTCCCATCGCCCCCCTTCCCATCGCCCCCCTTGCCCTCCCCGGTGCGCGAGACGTAGACGTCGGCGAGGCCGAAGCGCTCGCGCAGCTCGCGCGCGACATTGGAGGCGGCGAGCGAGCGGCCGTCGACGCGGATCTCGACGATGCCGCGCTCGCGCGCCTCGCGCAGCATGTTGACGATGGTGGCGCGCGACACCTTCATGCGCTGGGCGATGTCGCTCTGGGTCAGGCCCTCGCCGTAATAGAGCAGCGCCACATTGGCCAGGAATGCGTCCTTGTCGGTCTGCGTCCTCGTGAGCGCGGATTGGGCCAGCGTGGATTGCACCGTCATGGTCAGGTGTTCACCTTCTTCTGGCCGGACTGGCCGTAATTCTTCCGGTACCAGTCATAGCAGCGGTCGATCTCTTCCTGCGACAGCTCTTCCACAGGTCCGCGCAGCATTGCAAGATGCGTGGTGAACGCCGCCTCCTCGAGATAGATGGCGAAGTTGGTCGCCTCGGTCGCCGAGCGGCCCATGGTGAAGACGCCGTGCGCCTTGACCAGAACGGCGAAGCCGCCCTCCGCCGCCTCGACGACCGCCTGCCCGGTATCGACCTCGCCCGGCGTCGCATAGCGCGAGCAGGGCACGTCGCGGCCGAGCATGTGGGTGATCGGCGTCAGCACCGCCGGGATGCGCTCGCCGCGCGCGGCGAAGCTGGTGGCGTAGGGCGAATGGGTGTGCGTGATGCCGAAGACGTCGGCGCGGTGGCGGTAGATGTAGAGATGGATGCCGGTGTCGACCGAGGGCTTCATCGTCCCCTCGATCACATTGCCGTCGAGGTCGACCACCACCATCGTCTCCGGCGTCAGCTTGGAGAACTTGACGCCCGAGGGCTTGATGACGACGAGGCCGGTCTCGGGATCGCGGCCCGAGACGTTGCCGCCCGAGCCGACGACGAGGCCGGCTTTGGGCAGTTCGTGGTTCTGCTCGCAGACCTCCTCCTTCAGCCTCTCCAGCATCAGCGCGCTCCCTTCTTTGCGCCGTCCGGCAGGCCGTGCGGGTAGACGACGATCTTGAGCGACTTCTCCGCCTCGACCAGGAGCCGGAAGGCTTCCGCGGAATCCTCGATGGCGAAGCGGTGCGAGATCGCGTCGTCGGCCCGGATGCGGCCGGCTTCGAGCAGGCGGATATAGGAATAGGTGTCGGTGTGGTCGCTCGAATAGCGCGACGTCACCGTGATCTGGTCGAAATAGGCCTTGTTGCCGTCCTGCACCCAGTCGGTGCCGGGCGGCAGCGGCGCGCCGAGATGCAGGCAGCCGCCAACCTCGACCAGATCCATCGCCTGCTTCCACGCCGAGGCGAAGGGCGCGATGACGACGACGGTGTCGGCCAGCCGGCCGTTGTTCAGCGCCCGCATCGCCGCGACGGCGTCTTCCCGCTTCGGGTTGACGGTGTGGGTGGCGCCGAACTCCCGCGCCTTTTCGAGCCGCCAGTCGGAGAAGTCGAGCGCCACCACCTTGCCGGCGCCGAACAGCGGCGCCATGTGGACGAAGCCCTGGCCCATGAAGCCCGCGCCGACCACGGCGACCGTGTCGCCCGGCTGGATGTTGCACACCTTCAGCCCCGACAGCACGCAGGACCACGGCTCGATGGTGACGGCGGCCTCGGTCGAGATCGAGTCGGGCAGCACGTGCGCGTCCATGGCGAGATGCTGCGCGGTGACGCGGTAATATTCGCACACCCCGCCCGGATCGAGCTTCATCTTCGAGTAGAAAGGATCGCGAGTGAAGTGACCGCGCCGCGACCAGTGCGAATTGACGCGCCCGACATGGTGGTTGACGAAGACGCGGTCGCCGCGCCTGAAGTCGGTGACGCCTGCGCCGACCTCGACCACCTCGCCGACCGGCTCGTGGCCCAGCACCTTCGGTTCCGATTTCTTGTACCAGGCCATGGTCTCGCCGCCGCACAGGCCGCAGGCCAGCGTCTTCAGGAGCAGCTCGCCGGGGCCGATCTCAGGCACCGGGCGCTCCTCGATGCGGATGTCGTCCAGGGCGTGGTAGACCGCCGCCTTCATCATGTCGCTCATCGGTTCACTCTAGATCGTTTCATGGTTTCACAGATGAAACGATCTATCTCCTTGTTTTTGCGCAATTCCGGACGGAAAATCGCTTCGCACTTTTCCTGGAATTGCTCTAGAGGGATTTCAGCTCGTCGTGCAGCGCGCGCAGGCCGCGCGACAGCGTCTCGTAGCGCCGCCACACCGCGTCGTAGGCGCGGGCGCGCGCCGGGTCCGGCTCGTAGAGGCGCTGCGTCTCCTCGCGGGCGGCGAGCGCCACCGGGTCGCCGAGGCCGGTCGCCGCCGCGCCGAAGCAGGCCGCGCCCCACAGGCCCTGGTCGAAGGCGGCGTTGGTGACGACCGGCTGGCCGACGACGTCGGCGATGATCCGGCACCACGCCTCGCTGCGCGAGCCGCCGCCGGTCAGCTGCACGGGTGCCGCGGTCAGCCCGCCTTCCGCCTCGCAGCAATGGCGCAGGCTGAGCGCCGTGCCCTCCATCACCGCGCGGGCGAGGTCGGCCCTGGTGGTGCTCGACGACATGCCGTGGAAGGTGGCGCGCAGGTCCGCCATGACGAAGGGCGCGCGCTCGCCGTTGAGATAGGGCAGGAAGGTGACGCCGTTGGCGCCCGGCCGGCCCGAGGCCACCAGCGCGCCGAGCCCGGCCACGGCCTCGCGGTCGGCCGCGCTTCCGGCCGGCGAGACCAGCGCGGCGAACCAGTCGAAGGCGGCCGCGCCGGTCGTGGGGGCGAGCACGCGGATGATGGTGTCGGAGGTGGGGTGGAGCACGCTCGCGCCGACCGGCAGCGCCTGCGGCGTCACCCGGTCGGTCAGGATGTTCACCACCGCCGTGGTGCCCATGATCATCATCGCCTGTCCCGGCCGGTCGAGGCCCATGCCGACGATCATCGCGGCAAGGTCGAGCGTGGCGACCGAGACCGGCAGGCCCGCGGGCAGACCGGTCGCCGCGGCGGCCTCGGCGGTGACGGCGCCCAGCACCTCGGTCGCGCGGCGCGGGCGGACCAGACGCGGCGCGAGATCGGCGCAGCCGAGCGCCTCGACGGCGCTGCCGTAGCCGCCGGCCGCGAAATCGGTGAACGGGATCGAGCCGTTGGAGCGGTCGGTGGCGAGCGCGCCGGTGAGGCGGAAGCCGATCCAGTCGGCGCAGGTGACGACATGGGCGGTGCGGGCGGCGGCCTCCGGCGCGTTGTCGCGCAGCCAGCGCCACAGCGGCGCCGACGTGCCGGCCCACAGCGAAGTGTGGCAGCCATGGCCGACCGCGTCGGCCGCGCCCGACGCGATCAGCGCCTCGACGTCGGCGGCCGCGCGGGTGTCGTTCCACAGCATGGCGTTGTGGGTGGGCCGGCCGTCGGCATCGACCGGCCAGAAGCCGTCGCCCTGGCCGCACAGGCCGAGCGAGCGGAAGCGCCGCTCGGCGCATTTTTCGGCGAGTTCGCGCAGGCAGGCGGCGACGCCGCGCCACACCGCGTCCATGTCCTGCTCGGCGAAGCCGGGCGCGGGGCGCAGGACCTCGTTGGGGCATTCGGCGAGGGCTGCGATGCGGCCGTGCGAATCGTATGCGGCCGCCTTGATGGCCGTCGTGCCCACGTCGACACCGAGCCAGAGATCCGTCACCGCCACCTCCCGTCTGCAAAACACAATTGACTTATTTTTTGACAAATGTAAAGAATTCCATGCCTGAAATGGCTTGCAGAACGATAATCGTCAACCTCGCCCGGCGTGGGTTGCCGAACGATAATCATTCTCGCGGTACGCCTGTTGCGCCAGGCCGATCGCGGATGCAACGGGCAAAAGGGAGGCCTGACATGACGCTTACGAAGAACCTCGCGCTGGCGCTGGCGTGCGCCGGCTCGCTGATCGCCTTTTCGGCCAATGCCGAGGAAAACCTGACGCTCGAAGGCAAGCGGATCGGCGTCGCGGTCGTCGGCACGCAGCATTTCTGGGACCGCGAGGCGTTCACCGGCGCCCGCGAGACGGTCGAGAAGCTGGGCGGCACCGTGGTGCCGGTCGACGGCGGCCGCGACAACCAGGTCCACGCCGACAACCACGACATCCTCCTCAACAGCAATGTCGACGCGGTGATCTCCATCCTCGGCGACGACGGCGTCGAGCCGAAGTTCAAGGCGCTGCGCGACAAGGGCATCCCGGTCTTCACCGTCGACCATCCGTCGATCCACTCGATCAACAATTCCACCTCCGACAACTACTATATGGGCTCGACCATCGGCCGCCTGATGGCCGACGCCATCGGCGGCAAAGGCAGGGTCGCGGTGTTCAACGCCTTCGAGGGCGCGCTGCGCATCTGCGGCATCCGCGCCGGCCTGTGGAAGTTCGTGCTGCAGGACTATCCGGAGATCGAGGTGATCCAGCCCGAGCTGGCGGAGGAGTTCGCCAACGCGCCGGAGGACGCCCGCCGCAAGACGCTCGACCTCCTGAGCCAGCACCCGCAGGGCACGCTCGACGCCATCCACGTCGCCTGCTGGGACCAGCCGGCCATCGGCGTCGTGCAGGCGCTGGAAGAGGCCGGCCGCACCGAGGTCAAGGTGACGGCGCTCGACGCCGGCCCCGACACGCTGGAGATCATCGCCGAGGACGGCTCGCCCTTCGTCGCCAACGTGGCGCAGCAGCCCTACAAGATCGGCCAGACCTCGGCCGAGAACGTCGCCCGCCACTTCGCCGGCGAGACGCTCCTGCCGCAGACCTATGTCGACGTCATCCCGGTCGCCGGCCAGGAAGTCGCGGGTCGGGCTCGATCCCGGCGGAAGCCGGACGATTTCCGGAAGCGGTGCAAGTGGCACAGTTGGCTCTTGCCCGCGCGTCGGCCGCCGGGAATTCGGAGTTCGTGGACATTCTGAAGCATCGGATCGAACTCTACAAGGCAGGATCGCCGTTTCGAGATGCACGCGGCCCGCCACCGAAATAGAAGCCGCGTTCGGCGAAGCGTCGCAGACCAAGTCGGACATTGGTCCACTTTCCTCCCGTTGAACAAGCGATTCAGATGGGCTAGATTGATCTGACG
>JALHFU010000157.1:0-6850 GCA_022838525.1 Hyphomicrobiales bacterium
GCGCGCTTCTCGGCTGCATCGACGCGGTCGGCCACGGCTTCGAGATCGTGCAGTCGATCTACCCCGGCTGGCGCTTCCGGGCTGCCGACACGGTCGCGGCGTTCGGCATGCACGGCGCGCTGGTCTGCGGGCCGCTGGCGCGGCCCAGCGATCCCGGCGAATGGCTCGAAGCCCTCGAGAATTTCGAGATTTCGCTCTTGCGCGACGGCGAGGCGATCGACCGCGGCACCGCCGCCAACGTGCTCGGCGGGCCGCTTCAGGCGCTGCGCCACTTCGTCGCCGGGCTGGAGGCAAGGCCGCTGGCGCGCGGGATCGAGGCCGGCGACCTCGTGGCGACCGGCACGATCACCCGCGCCTTTCCGGTGGAGGACGGCCAGACGTGGTCGACGCGGATCGACGGGCTTCCGCTGCCCGGAATGACCGTCGCTTTCCGGCCCGCCTCTTGAACCCCGCCTCTTGAACCCCTCCTCTTGAACCAAGCCGGCTTCGGTGCGACATGAGGGCGGTTGAAGTCAGGAACACGCCCCCATGGTCACCTATCTCGACGCGGACACGGCCCCGCTGCGCAACACCGGCCAGATCAGGCTCTACGGGCCGGAAGGCTTCGAGGGCATGCGCAAGGCGTGCGACCTGACCGCGCGCTGCCTCGACGCGCTGGTCGGCATCGTCAAGCCCGGCGTGACCACGGACGCCATCGACCGCTTCGTGTTCGAGTTCGGCATGGACCACGGCGCGCTGCCGGCGACGTTGAACTATCGCGGCTACACCAAGTCGTCCTGCACCTCGATCAACCATGTCGTCTGCCACGGCATCCCCGACGAGAAGCCGCTGCGCGAGGGCGACATCGTCAACATCGACGTCACCTACATCCTCGACGGCTGGCATGGCGATTCGAGCCGCATGTACCCCGTCGGCCAGATCAAGCGCGCCGCCGAGCGGCTGCTGGAGGTGACGCACGAATGCCTGATGCGCGGCGTGGCGGCGGTGAAGCCCGGCGCGCGCACCGGCACCATCGGCGCCGCCATCCAGAGCTACGCCGAAGCCGAGCGCTGCTCGGTGGTGCGCGATTTCTGCGGCCACGGCGTCGGGCGACTGTTCCACGACGCCCCCAACATCCTGCACTACGGCAGCGCCAACGAGGGCGTCGAGATGCGGCCGGGCATGATCTTCACCATCGAGCCGATGATCAATCTCGGCCGGCCGCACGTGAAGGTGCTGGCCGACGGCTGGACCGCCGTCACCCGCGACCGCTCGCTGACCGCCCAGTACGAGCACACGGTGGGCGTGACCGAGGACGGCTGCGAGATTTTCACCCTGTCGCCGGCCGGCCTGTTCGCGCCGGGGCTTGCAGCCTGACGGCGCCGGCCTACTATCCCGAGCGTTACCACGCAGCAGGGGACGGGCATGGCAGGCGACGATGGCGACGAGGAACGCGGTTTCTTCTCCGAGATGTCGCTGCCCGCGCCGCAGAAGCCGCCGCAGAAGCCCAGGGGCCGCGCGCAGAAGCCGCATTATCACGGCCACCGCGAAAGGCTGCGCGAGCGCTTCCGCGAGGCGGGCGCCGCCGCGCTCGCCGACTACGAGCTGCTGGAGCTGCTGCTCTTCCGCTCCATCCCGCGCGCCGACACCAAGGCCACGGCCAAGGCGCTCCTGAAGCGCTTCGGCTCCTTCCCCGAGGTGCTGGGCGCGCCCGAGCATCTGTTGCGCGAGGTCGAGGGCGTCGGCGAGACGGTCGCCCTCGACATCAAGGCGATCGCCGAGGCCGCCCGCCGCATGACGCGCGGCGAGGTCGCCAAGCGGCAGGTGCTGGGCTCATGGATGCAGGTCATCGACTACTGCCGCGCCGCCATGGCCTTCGAGCCGCGCGAGCAGTTCCGCATCCTGTTCCTCGACAAGAAGAACGCGCTGATCGCCGACGAGGTGCAGCAGTCGGGCACCGTCGACCACACGCCGGTCTATCCGCGCGAGGTGGTGCGTCGGGCGCTGGAGCTGTCGGCGTCCGCGATCATCCTTGTGCACAACCACCCGTCCGGCGACCCCTCGCCCTCGCCCGCCGACATCGACATGACGAGGACGATCGTCGAGACGGCCAAGCCCCTCGGCGTCGTCGTCCACGACCACATCATCGTCGGCAAGAACGGCCACGCCAGCCTGAAGGGCATGCAGTTGATCTGATACGTCAGCATCGGCCCGCAACCGATTCCGGGCAAAAGAAAAAAGGCCGCTCAAGGAGCGGCCTTTTTCTTGTCCGTCGCAGGGAAGATTACTCGCCTGCCTCGTCCTTGGCGGCGGCCTTCTTCTTCGGCGCGGCCTTCTTCTTCTCGCCCTCGCCGGCCTTGTCGGCGTCATCGGCCTTGGCCTTGGACGCGGCCTTCTTGGCCGGCTTCTTGGCTTCCTTCGTCTCGGCCGGCGCGTCGTCGTCGGCCAGAAGCTCGTCCTTGGAGACCTTCTTGTCCTCGACCGCGATCACGCCGAGCAGATGGTCGACCACCTTCTCCTCGAACAGCGGCGCGCGGATGTTGGCGAGCGCGCCGGGGTTGGAGCGGTAGTATTCGTAGACCTGCTGCTGCTGGCTCTGCGGGATGCGGCGGATCTGCTCGAACAGCGAGCGCTGGATCTCGTCGTCGGTGACCTGGACATTGGCCTTCTCGCCGATGTCGGCCAGCACGAGGCCGAGACGCACGCGGCGCTCGGCCAGCCGCTGGTACTCGGCGCGGGCCTCGAGCTCGGTGGTCTCCTCGTCCTCGAAGGTGCGGCCGGCCTGCGCGAGGTCGGCGTTGACCTGCGCCCAGATGTTGTTGAACTCGGCCTCGACCAGCTTGGACGGCGCCTCGAACTTGAACGCCTCGTCGAGCGCGTCGAGGAGCTGGCGCTTGGCCTTCTGGCGGGTGACGGCGCCGTACTGGCTCTCGATCTGGCCGCGCACGATCTCGCGCAGCTTCTCCGCGCTTTCGAGCCCGAGCTGCTTGGCGACGTCGTCGTTGATCTCGAGGTCGCCGGCCTTGGCCACTTCCTTGACCTTGATGTCGAAGGTGGCTTCCCTGCCGGCCAGATGCGTGGCCGCATATTCCTCGGGGAAGGTCACGGTGATCGTGGTCTCGTCGCCGGTCTTGACGCCGACGAGCTGGTCCTCGAAGCCCGGGATGAACTGGTTGGAGCCGAGCACGAGGTCGGCGTCGTCGGCCGCGCCGCCCTCGAAGGGCACGCCGTCGATCTTGCCGAGATAGTCGAAGGTGACCTTGTCGCCCTTGTCGGCCTTGCCCTTCTTCGGCTCCCAGGAGCGCGCGGAATCCGCGACGCGCTCGACCTGCTCCTCGACCTCCTCGGCCGGCACGTCATAGACGAGGCGGGTGATGGAAATCTTGGTGAGGTCCTTGTCCTCGATGGGCGGCAGCACCTCGTAGTCGAGCGAGAACTCGAAATCGGCCGCGCCGGCGAGGATCTTCTCGGCTTCCTTCTCGTCCTCGGTCATCGAGACCTCGGGCTGCATGGCGGCCTTCTCGCCGCGATCCGCGAGGATCGAGCGGGCCGAGTCGGAGAGGATCTCGTTGACGACCTCGGCCATGAACGACTTGCCGTAGACCTTGCGCAGATGCTGGATCGGCACCTTGCCCGGGCGGAAGCCGTTGATGCGCACCTTGTCCTTGGCCGCCGAAAGCCGCTCGAGGAGCTTTGCTTCCAAATCCTTGGCCGGGACCGTCACCTTGATCTGGCGCTTCAGTCCCGTGTTGAGCGTCTCGGTTACCTGCATCTCAAAACCTTCGTCTTCGTCAAAGCCGACGGGCCGGCGCGGTGCCGTCCAGCCTGCAGTAAATCCTGGCCGGGAGTGGCTGGTGCGGGTGAAAGGACTTGAACCTTCACGACTTTCGTCACGGGAACCTAAATCCCGCGTGTCTACCAATTCCACCACACCCGCTTTCCACGGGGCGCATCCGCCCCTGAAAGCGCGTGGTTCTATATCATCGGGGGCGAACGGTTCAAAGGAAAATTGCCGAAAAAGGCGGCTATTTTTTGCCGGCGGCAGGATCAGTAGAGCGGTTCTGCATAAAGCATGGTCTCGCCGTCGTGGAACGACTTGATCTGGGCGCTCCCGTCCTTCGCCACGGCCACCTTCATGCGGAAGGAGCGCTGGCGCAGGTCGCGCTCGATCTCCCGGCCCTCGCCTTCCGGCACGTAGAAGCGCTCGATACCGTAGCGCACGGAGACGAACGCCGTGCGCCCCGACCAGCGCGAATGGGTGGTGCCGCGGATGTCGACCTCGCCCTCGGCCGGCGCAGGCTCCGGCCTGTCGCCGAGGCGGGCCGCGACCGGCTGGAAGACGCCGTCCGCGTCCGCCTTCAGCCGCACGAAGACGGTGCGGTCGCCCCCGCCTTCCACGCCGTCCGCCGGCAGATCGGGGAAAAGGCCGGCGGGCAGGCGGGAGATGTTGTAGGCGAGCGTGACGTAGTCGCCGCGCAGAAGATCGCGCGGATCGACCGGCTCCACCTGCAGCGTCACCTCCTGGCCGTTGCGCAGCACCGCGGCGCGGCCGGCGATCATCGAGATGAGAAAGCCGATCTGGAGGGCTGCGATCGCAGCAGCCGCGAGGATGAGCCGGCGCCGGTCCGTCATGCCGCGTCTCCGCCGATTGCCGGCGCGGCAGCGGCCAGCCGCCGCTCGAACCGCGCGATGAGCCATGCCAGCGCCGACAGCGTCAGCCCGGCGAACAGGAAGAAGCCGGCCGTATCCATCATCGTGCCCAGCATCACCACATAGAGGAAGCACACGTTGAAGGCGAAGGCGACATAGGCGAGCCAGCGCAGCATCCGGCTCTCGCGCCCGGCAACGAGAAGTGCGGCGACGGTGCCGGCGAAGGCGAGCACGGTCGGAACGACGAAGCCCGGCTCGTCGACCAGCGCGACCTGCACGATCCCCACGCCGGCGAGGAAGCCGACGAGCGCCTGCGCCGGCAGTTCCGGCCCGAGGCCGAGCCACCGCTCGGCGTCGTCCGGGCGCAACCGGTGGAAGACGAGGAGCGCGGCCGCGGCCGCGGCAAGCAGCACCGGCGCGGCGAAGGAGCTTTCGTCGCGCCAGTAGAACAGCGCGGCGAAGAGGTAGAGCGAGAAGAGCACCAGATGCCGCGCGAGGACGCTGCGCGTCCAGAACGACAGCACGTAGAGCCCGGCCGCGACGAGAAGATAGGAGTTCGGCAGGCCGGAGAGCGACCAGCCGGACGACGCCGTCATCACCATCCACGCCCCGGCGAGCAGCACCGCCCCGGCGGTGAGCGACCCCGAGCGCAGGATGGCGGCGGCGAGCGCCGTGCCCGCGCCCCAGACGAAGACGGCCTCGGCCTCGTCGCCGGACATGTGATAGATCTGGGCGATCAGCGCGATCGACGCGCCGAAGCCGGCCGCCGCGACGATCCACGCCCCCTCGCCCGCCGCCGGCCGGCCCGACAGCTTGAGGAACGCGCCGCCGACATAGCCGGCGAGGATGAGCGCAAACAGCATGCCGACGCGGGCGAGGCGCGGGATCGCCTCCCAGTTGGCGGCGATGAAGATCAGCACCGCGGCCGCGAACAGCGCCGCCGCCATCATGGCCAGCACCGTGCCGAAGGAGATCGCCGGGCCGGAGTTTCGTTCGACGTCGAGCGAAAGCGATCGCGCCGTGTCGCCGTCGATCAGGCCGGCCTCCCGCCAGCGGTCGATATCGCGTTTGACCTTGCTTGCATATGAGGCCATCGGCCACTCCCTCGCCCCGTGGCGCGCGGCCGGGCATCCTCGCCAGAAGGCGGGAAAATTATGACGAAATTCCGGCTAGATAGCCGATTCCGACACGACTTCGCCACACCGGTGAACGAACGCCGATATTGCAATGCACAAAACGCATTGCTGCCATGCAGCATCTGCACTTCAAAACCGAAAGCGAAGCGCCTATCTTCCAACCATCGAACGAGAACGAACGCGTAAGAAAACGCAAATAGGTGCTGAAATGAACCTGATCCGCAACTATCGCAACTGGCGCCGCTACCGCGAGACGGTCAACGAGCTGAGCCGCCTGTCCAACCGCGAGCTGAACGACCTCGGCATCTCGCGCGGCGAGATCCCCTTCGTCGCCCGCAAGTCGGTCTGACGAATTCCGCAGATTTCGTCAGGGTCATCCTCCTCCCAGACCCTGACGGATAAGGCCGCCAATCTCCTCCTCCCGATTGTCGGCCGCTATAACGACACCCGCCGGACCTCCTCCCCCGGCGGGTGTTGTTCTTTTCGGGGCCTCACTTTGCGCAATACGCGCCCCGCATCCTCCCTTCCCCTCTTCGCTTCCTTGCATTCGTCTCCGGCCGGGACTAAGTGCCTTGCCATGACATCGAAGCCCGTTCACGTCGTCGGCGGCGGCCTCGCCGGCTCCGAAGCTGCCTGGCAGATCGCCGAGGCCGGCGTTCCCGTCGTGCTGCACGAGATGCGGCCGGTGCGCGGTACGCCAGCGCACAAGACCGAGGGGCTGGCGGAGCTCGTCTGCTCGAACTCGTTCCGCTCCGACGACGCCGAGACCAACGCCGTCGGCGTGCTGCATGCCGAGATGCGGCTCGCCGGCTCGCTCATCATGGCGTCGGGCGACGCCAACCAGGTGCCGGCCGGCGGCGCGCTCGCCGTCGACCGCGACGGCTTCTCGGCCGCCGTCACCGCGAAGCTCGAGGCCCATCCGCTCGTCACCATCGTGCGCGAGGAGGTCTCCGGCCTGCCGCCGCAGGACTGGGACCTCGCCATCGTCGCCACCGGCCCGCTGACCGCGCCGTCGCTGGCCGAGGCCATCGCGCGAGAGACCGGCGCCGACGCCCTCGCCTTCTTCGACGCCATCGCGCCCATCG
>JALHFU010000420.1:0-3532 GCA_022838525.1 Hyphomicrobiales bacterium
GGAGAACTCGATCCAGCCGACCTGCAATGTGGCGAAGTCGAACAACGCCACGAAGTCGTCGATGACCTCAAGGCCGCGATTGGTGCCGTCCCAGGTGGAGCGTTCGACGCCGCCATCCTTGCCGTTGATGCGAATGGAGGGCAGGAAGTCGCCGCCCTTGCCGATGTTCAAGCCGAAGCCGCTCATGTCGTTGTCCTTCTGCGCCTTGCGCTCTGTGCCGGCATCTGGCCGCCGGCTGGCCGGTCCCGCTCGTCGGGGAAGCTGGTCAGACGCCGAACACCTCGAACGCGTGCTGACGCGCGCGCTGATCGGCGAGATAAAAACTGTCGGTATCGACGGTGATCAGGCTCGCCAGCTCTCGGGCGTCGGTGGAGATGGCGAGGAAGTTCTGCAGCGAGGCCGCCATGCGGGTGAGTGCGGCGACATGGGCAGCAGGGTTCTCCAGCTGGTAGAGTGCGGCCTTCTTCGCCGTAACATAGGCGACACCGCCGCCGAGATTGGTGCCGGCGCCCAGATAGGAAGCCACCTGGCGTGCATGGGCCGTCCTGATGGCCGAGGGCAGCGCATGGCTGGTCTTCAGATCGACGATCAGCCCGTGCGCATCATATTCGGCATCGGAAAAGCCGAGCACCGGCACGGCGATGCCGTCCATGCGCCATTCCTTGCGCACCTGCGTGCGATCCGGCCGACCCCAGGGGATGAGAAGCGCAATCCCCTGTTCGACCATGCCGGCGAGCGCATCGCGTTCCTTGTCGCGGCGCGGATCGGACGACAGCGCGGTCCTCTCGGTGAAGGTGGCATTGGCGGTGTCGACGGCCTCGGCGAGCGAGGCACCCATCAGCCCGGCGATGACACCAGCTTCCACCGCCGTGCCGCGATGGGCAGCAGCGCCGACGGGGGCCTTCAGACCAAGCAGACGCTCCATCACGTAGACGCCGGGAGCCGCCGCCCACAGGTTCAGCTGACTGACCGAGATGTGGCCGATGCCGTGAGCTTCGAAGGGATTGTGCCGATGTGCGCGGATGGCGGCGGCGGCGCCAGCACTGGATACCTCAGGATCGATGGTGGGGAGGTGCATGTCGGTCTCCATGTCGGGGGCGTTGGGTTCAGGCGGCTTCGAGCAGCGTGGCAGGCAGCACGGCGGCAGCGCCGCGCTTCTTCGGCCGGGCGATGGCGAGATAGGCGAACCGGTCGGGGCCGAGCCGGACCTGCACGAGATGGACGAGGCCAAGCTCGAAGGCGCGATGAACGATGCGGGCCAGTCCGTTCAGGCGCACGCGATCGGTCTTGGCCGAGCCAGGTGCAGAACTCGATATCGGTGGATGACGGGTGGAGTGTCGGAAACGATGCGATCGCGTTCATGATGATGACTCGCCATTGGGGCAAACCGTCTCACGCCGGCTGGCGCGGTGTTTGCGGTTGTTGCTGATTTTGTACGGATGGCAGGGGCGATCCTTCTCACGCAGTTGTGGCCATGCGGTCGTGCCGAGCCCTGCCATCAGCAGCCGCAGGCGAAGATCGTGGACATGGCGGTAGAAGCTGGCCGACGACATCGTGCTGGCCCGCCGTGCGTCGGCGAGGCTTCCGGTTTCGGCGATCAGCGCGACCAGCCGACGGCAGGACGGCGGCAAGGTTGCCAGTGCCGCACGCAGATCGAGGCTGGGCTCCGGATAGCCGGCCGCCGGATCGGCGAGGACATCCTCGAATGTTTCGACCGGGCTTGTCGGGAGCCGGCCCCGGCAGGCGCGCGCCAGATCGATTGCGGCATGGCGCGCAATCAGTCCGACAAAGGTCGCCCAGCTGCCGCGCCGCGGATCATGCCGGGCCGACCGGGTCAGGATGGCAACCAGGATGGCTTGCCGGAAATCCTCAAGATCGGCCTCGGCAAGGACGAGGCCGCGCGCCAGACGACGGGCATGATGGGTTGCCGCCACGATGGTGACATCAAGCTGTGCCCTGTCACCGAGAGCCTGCGGTGTGTGTTGATGGTCCATGTCCGCTTCCCGTTGCCGATGGGGTTTGCATCGATGACCACAGGACAGCACATGGCCGGCGGGGAATAAGAGGAACAATGGTGCGCATTGGGGAACAATTGCCGGGGGAGCAATTATTCCCCGCTGGAATATCAATCACTTGGATCAAATGGCCGTTGCCATGGGGAATAATCGGATAGGAATTAATCCCCACTCAAACGCAATCCGACTCGACTCTCGTCCGGCGCGAACATAGAGTGAACATGACTATTGACGAAACAGGTGACGAGAACGGCCATGACCATCACCATCCGCTACGATCTGGACGGCAGAACCGGTACTGCACGCCTGTGCCACGCCAGCGATATCTGGCATGTCGCCATGCAGATGCGCCCGACATATCGAGGTGAATGGGCGGGCGATCGAGATTGTCTGGGATGCCGATCATGACGTGCATGACGAGAACGGCATGCCGGTTTTCGGCGTGTGCGAAACCGACCCCGACAATCCCGGAGTGGCGTATGTCTCGGTCAACGGTCCGTTGCTTCGTGATCGCCCCGACATACTGGCGAGCACCATCGCGCACGAGCTCGGCCATGTCGTCTTCGACGTGCCGGGTGTGCAGCGTCGCTATCGATCGGTGACGGCTGGCACGAGCCTGCATGCAAGCGAGCGGGCGTCGGAATGGCGGGCCAACGAGTTCATGGGTGCGCTGCTGGTGCCGGCGTTCGAATTGCATCGTGAACTGCTGCGCCTGGCTGCGGGCGAAGGATTGCGGCTGACACGTGCGCAGCACCATGGCCGCCCCGGCTGCCCGGTGGTCGACGGGCGCAGCAATGCCGATGCGCTGGCCGGCGTGGTGACGGTGCTTGCCGGACATTTTGGCGTCTCTGACGGGTTTGTCGATATGCGCCTGCGCCGCTACCGCCTCGTCACCAATGGACTGGAGATGCGCTGATGAGTTTCGGATCGCGTGTCAGGGAGCGCCGTCAGGCGCTCGAGATCGGCCTCAACGATTTCGCCGAGCGGCTGGAGGTGTCACCTGCCTACTGGTCGCGCATCGAGCGCGAGCGGGAGAAGCCGCCGCGCGATCATCTGATCGAGCGGGCTGCCGCCATTCTGGGGTTGCGGCTCGATGAGCTGTTCGTCGAGGCAGAGCGTCTGCCGCCCGACATGCGCCATGACATCGGCACGGTGGTTCAGCTCTACCGGCGCATGCGCGCCGTCAGACGCTGATTGTCGCGGGGGATGGAAGCGTCATGCCGGTCCTCGACAAGCCGTTTTACGACCTCGACGAAATCTGCAGTTGCTGGGGGATCACGCAGCGGGACCTGACCGCCTTCGTGCTGGCTGGAGAATTGACGCTGTCGGCGACGGTGGCCGCCTTGACCCGCCGTATCACGCCGCCGCCGATCACGGCGTCGGCGATGGCGCTGCTCTTCTCCGATTGCACGGCGACCATCCGCGGTAGCCGGTCTATGAGCCCCACGGCGTACAGGTCGCGGAACCCCTTCCACACGCCGCTGAGGATGTTGCCGTCCCCGACCGGGATGAAAATG
>JALHFU010000421.1:0-1287 GCA_022838525.1 Hyphomicrobiales bacterium
GCCGGCCTGCCGGATTTCCAGCAGCTGCCCGCGGCCCTGCAATTCCTCGGGCAGGTCGTCTCCATCCAGGCGAACACGCTCGCCTTCCACGACGGCTTCCTCGTCGTCACGCTCATCTTCCTCATCGCGCTGCTGCCGACCTGGCTGCTGCACAGGGCGCAGCGGGGCCATTGAGGGGATCGCCTTTTCTCGTACGTGCATGAAACGGAGACGCCAATGTCGATCGATCATCAGGACCGGACGCTTCCCGAACCCGTCGCCGCCGCCGTCGCGGCCGGAACCAATGTCATGCGCGCCTTGCGCGAATGGGCGGGCTACAGCGTGGACGAGCTCGCCCTGACCAGTGGCCTCACCGCGGACGAGATCGCGGCGCTCGAAGCCGGCGACGACACCGACCGCAGCCGGCTCGACCGGATCGCAACCGCGCTCGGCTTGCCCGAGGGCGCATTGACCCCCGATTGAGGACGCGGCCGGCCGTATCCGCTGCCGTGCGCGGGGCATGATACGGTATCTCGACCGCATCGCTGCTAAAATCGTCTTGTTATGCCACCGTCGTCATTGCCTTCATCGCCGGCCGCGCGAGGCTGTGGCCTTGCCCGTGACTGCCTTCGCCGGGATCGGTCACGGCGCTATCTGCGCGTGCCGAAGAGGTAGCCGATCGCCGCCGCCATGATGAGCTGCACCGCGCTCGCGAATTCGGGCGACAGCTGCGCCCGTCCGTCCGCAACGCCGGCCGGCTGAAGGCCGCCGTAGCGAAGCCAGAGGACGACGATTGCGCCGCCCAGCGCCGCGGCCGCGGCCAGCCTCAGGAACGACAGCACGCCCGACGCGGCGCCGGTCGCCGGGGCGGGCAGCGGCGGAGTCCGGGACGCGGCCGGGCGCGGCAAATGCGTCGCGTCCGGGCTGGTTCCGCCGTGGGCCGTGGCATCTGCCCGGGAGCCGGCGTCCTGTCCGAGGGCGGCGTCGGCGCTCGTGAATGTGGGCTGCGGCTGCTGCCGGGCGAGGATTTCCTGCCCGAACTTCTCGAAGAACAGGCCGGACAGCTTCCTCGCCGTGGCGTCGATGAGGCGTCCGCCGAGCTGTGACAGCTTGCCGCCGATCTGCGCCTCGACCTCGTAGTGTAGCAGCGTGCCGTCGTCGACGGGCTCGAGGCGCACGATTGCGGTTCCCCTGGCGAAGCCGGCGACGCCGCCCTGGCCCTCGCCGCTGATCCTGTAGCCGTTCGGAGGGTCGAGGTCGGACAGCGTCACCGCGCCCTGGAACCGTGCGCCGACCGGGCCGACCGGG
>JALHFU010000158.1:0-7492 GCA_022838525.1 Hyphomicrobiales bacterium
CTCTCCCGGGCCTTTCGCCACGAATCGGGAAGCCTCGCTTCCGTTCGCATAATTTAATGCATTATAATCGGCAGACTGGGAGCGGTTGGGCTGCCCCCGTATCGCCGATCCGGCCGGGCTTTGGCGTCAAAATCCTCGGATTTCCTGCATAAACCCGCAAGTCGGCACGCAAAGGGTGGTTGACCGCATAGAAATAAAATGCATTATGCATCGAAATGAATGAAGCGTCGCGTGCGGGGTCTTCCCGCACTCCGGCAAGGGCGCGATGGCCGCGCCGCCCGGACGCGACGGATGAGCAGGGAGGATGGCCCGTGAGCACGGCAAACGTTCAGGAAAAGGCGAAGCAGGACGTGGGCGGCGCCCCGGCCGAAGGCAGGATCACCGACGAGGCCGTCGCCGCCGCGCGCGCCATGATCGGCCTGCAGCTTCGTCCCGAAGGCCCCTATCTGCAGGACGCCACCCCGGACACGCTGCGCAACTGGTGCAACGGCATCGGCGACCTCAACCCGCTCTATCGCGATCTCGAATACGGCCGCAACAGCCGTTTCGGCAGCCAGATCGCGCATCCGATGTTCCCGATGGCCTTCGGCTGGGTCGGCCGCACGCGGTGGGGCCTGCCCGGCGTGCACGGCTTCTACGCCGGCAACGACTGGGAGCTGTTCCGCCATATCCGGCCCGGCGACCGCATCAGCGCCATCGAGCGCGTCGTCGGCGTCGAGGAGAAGGAGAGCAAGTTCTCCGGCCGCCTCGTCCTGCAATATGTCGAGGCGAGCTACTTCAACCAGCACGGCCAGCTCGTCGCCCGTGCGCTCGGCACCTGCACGCGCCACGAACGCAAGGCCGCGCGCGACGCCGGCAAGTACAAGGACATCAAGACTCACGAATACACGCCCGAGGAGTACGAGCAGATCGACGAGGCGATCCTGCGCGAGGACGAGCGCATCCGCGGCAGCAACGTCCGCTACTGGGAGGACGTCACGGAGGGCGAGCAGCTCGATCCCATCGTGCGCGGCCCGCTGTCGCTGATGGACACGATGGGCTTCCTCGTCGGCTGCGGCCGCGGCCACACCCACGGCGTCGTCTTCAAGGCGGCGATGAAGCATCCGGGCCATTTCTTCCGCAACCCGGAGGCCGGCGGCGGCATCGAATATACCGGCATCGGCCACCATCGCGAGTCGACGGCCAAGGAGGTCGGCGTTCCCGGCGTCTACGACTACGGCCCGCAGCGCTCGTCCTGGATGTGCTCGCTCGTCACCAACTGGATGGGCGACGCCGCCTTCCTGAAGCGCGTGCGCACCGAGATGCGCCGCTTCAACACCATGGGCGATTCCACCTGGTGCAAGGGCAAGGTCAGCCGCAAGTATATCAAGGACGGCCATGCGCTGGTCGACATCGAGATCTGGGGCGAGAACCAGCGGGGCGAGATCACGACGCCCGGCCTTGCCACCGTCATCCTGCCGTCGCGCGATCCGTCGATCCGCGCCTTCGTCGACGGCGCGAACCTCGACCTCGATCTGCCGGTCGTGCGCTGAGCGGGGCGGGCGGGAGCGCATCCGCGAGATGGAACCGCATACACCCCTCCACGGCGTCAGGGTGATCGAGCATGCCGGGGGCGTGGCCGCGGCATGGGCCGGGCGCCTGCTCTCGGCGATGGGGGCCGAGACCGTCATGGTCGAGCCGCCCGCCCTGTCGCCGTTGCGGCGCGAGCCGCCGCTGCTGTCGCCGCAATCGCAGGAAAGCGCGCTCTTCGCCTATCTCGCCGCCGGCAAGCGCAGCGTCATCTGCGACCTCGAAACCGCGGCCGGCCGGGCCGATTTCGACCGGCTGGCGGCCGGGGCCGACATCCTGATCGACGACACGCCGCTGGCGGCGCGCGCCGCGCTCGGCCTGGACGATGACGGCGTCTCGCGCCGCCATCCGCATCTCGTCCACCTCTCCGTCCTGCCCTTCGGCGCCGCCGGTCCCAAGGCGGGCTGGTCGGGCAGCGAGATCAATCTCGTCCATGCCGGCGGTGAGGGCTTCCTGTTGCCGAACGGCCTTTCGGCCGATCTCTTCCCCGACCGGCCGCCGCTCAAGATCGCCGGCCATTTCGCCGAGATGCAGGGCGGCATCGCCGCCGCGCTCGGCGCGCTTTCCGCGCTGTGGTCGGGCCACGGCCAGTTCGTCGACATCTCCGTCCAGGACGCCAATGTCGCGGTCGGCTGCTTCGCCGTGCAGCGCTACGGCGACGGCTCGGTGGAACACCGTTCCACGCGCTCCTTCCGCTATGGCGGCGTCATCGAATGCCGCAACGGCCATGTCGAGCTGCTGACGCTCGAGGAGCGCCAGTGGCAGGGGCTGGTCGAGCTGATGGGCCGGCCCGGTTGGGCGCATGAGGAGGGGATGGACGATCCCGCACTGCGCAGTCAGCGCGGCGCCTTCATCAATGCGCGCGTCCAGGAATGGGCGCGCGGGCAGGACGTCGCCGATCTGGTGGCGCGGGCGCAGGAGCTCGGCGTGCCGATGGCGCGCTACAACACGCCCGGGCAGATCGTCTCCGGCGCGCACGAGACCGCGCGCGGCCTGTTCGCCGCCGTCGAGGTGCCGGGCTTCGGTGCGCTGCCGATCCAGGCCGCGCCGTTCCGCTTCGGGCCGGATTCCCTGCCGGTGCGTGGCTCCGCGCCTGCCGCGGGCGCGGATCAGGCGCTGCTCGGCAACGGCTGGGGGAATGCGGCGCAGAAGACGAGGGCCATCGCGTGAAGCCGCTCGCTGGAGTCCGCATCGCCGATTTCACGGTCCATGCCGCCGGGCCGTTCTGCACCCACATGCTGTCGCAACTCGGCGCCGAATGCATCAAGATCGAGAGCGCGCAGCGCCCCGACATCTTCCGCAAGCCGCACACCGTCTACGGCCGGCTCGGGCCCGCGACCTTCGATCAGGTCGCGTCGAACAAGCTGTCGGTGCGCCTGAACCTCAAGCACCCGAAGGGCATCGAGCTGGCGAAGCGCATCGTCGCCGTCTCCGACGTCGCCGCCGAGAGCTTTCGCGCCGGGGTGATGACGCGGCTCGGGCTGGGCTACGACGCCCTGCGCGCGGTCAAGCCCGACCTCGTGATGGTGTCGGTGTCGGCCTCCGGCCAGACGGGGCCGGATTCCCATTTCGCGGGCTATGCGCCGCTGTTCGGGGCCTGGGGCGGGCTCGGCTATCTCACCGGCTACCGCGACGGCCCGCCGGTCGAGATGCGCCATGTCATGGACCATTCCGTCGGCCTCAACGCCGCGCTGGCGACGGTGGCCGCGCTGCACCAGCGGCGGCGGACGGGCAGGGGTTGCCATGTCGACGTCGCCGCGCGCGAGGTCGCCTCGTCGCTGGTCGGCGAGGCGCTTCTGGCAGCCGCCGCCGGCGTGACGGTCGAGCGCATGGGCAACGAGGACGGCCGCCGCGCCCCGCACGGCGTCTACGCCACGTCCGCGCCCGACCGCTGGCTTGCGATCTCGGTCGGCTCCGACGAGGAATGGCAGGCCCTGCTGCACGTGATGGGCAGGCAGGACCTTGCGAGCGATCCGCGCTTCGCCACGCAGGCGGCCCGGCATTCCGCGCGCGAAGCTCTGGACGGGATCGTCGCGGAATGGTGTGCGGCGTGCAACGCCGAAGAGGCCGCGGAAGCGCTCCAGCGTGCCGGCGTCGCGGCGCATGTGTCGTGGAGTGCGGCCGACATCGTCGGCGATGTGCATCTGCGCGCGCGCGGCGCCATCGTCGACGTCGTGGAGGGTGACGGCCGCCGGCGCGCGGCGGTCGGTGCGCCGGCCCGCTTCTCGAAATCCGACAACCCCGCCATCGAGCGGGGCACGCCGGGCCTCGGCGAGCACGAGGACTATGTCTATGGCGAGCTGCTGGGCATCGGCCGCAGGAAATACGACGCGCTCGTCGCCGAGCAGGTGATCTACTGAAGCAGGGAATGTGCCGCATGTCGTCCGAGACCGAAACTGCCCCGCCGGAACGGGACCATTCCGACGCCATCGGCCGCACCGAGCGCAGGACCGCGCTGATCGCGGCGGATCGGGTGGAGGCGCTGGCCGCCACGCTCGATCTCGATGCCGTGCCGGGCGGAGGAGGGGCGCTTCCGCCCGGCTGGCATTGGCTGTTCTTCAACCCGTTCGTGCGCCGCAGCGAGGTGGGGGCGGACGGGCACCCGAAGCGCGGCGGCTTCCTGCCGGATGTGGGCCTGCCTCGCCGCATGTGGGCCGGCGGGCGGCTTGCCTACCACGCGCCGCTGCCGGTCGGCGCCGAGGCCGTGCGCGACAGCGAGATCCTCGACGTCTCGGCCAAGTCCGGCCGCGCCGGCCGGCTCGTCTTCGTCACCGTGCGCCACCGCATCGGCCATGACGGCACGCTCTGCATCGAGGAGGAGCAGGACATTGTCTATCGCGAGGCGCAGCAAGCGGGCGCGCCCGCGCCGGCCCCGTCCCCCGCGCCCGAGGGCGCGCGATGGTCTGAGGCCGTCACGCCCGACCCGGTGCTTCTGTTCCGCTATTCCGCGCTCACCTCCAACGGCCATCGCATCCACTACGACGCGCCCTATGCGCGGCAGGAGGAAGGCTATCGCGACCTCGTGGTGCACGGCCCGCTGGTCGCCACCCTGCTTCAGGGGCTGGCGGTGCGCGCCCGGCCCGGGGCGCGGCTTTCCGGCTTCAGCTTCCGCGGCGTCGCGCCGCTGTTCGTGGACCGCGGCTTCCATGTCGAGGCCGCGCCCGAGGGCGATGGCCTCTCCCTCTGGGCGCGCGGGCCGGACGGCGAGCTCGCCATGCGCGCCGACGCCTCCTTCGCGGCGTGAGGAGCAAGCGCGCATGAACGAGCCCCGCAGCTATCTCTTCGTTCCCGGCAGCCGGCCGGAGCGCTTCGCCAAGGCCGCGGCCTCGGGCGCGCACCGCATCATCGTCGACCTCGAGGACGCCGTCGGCCCCGAAGACAAGGACGCCGCCCGCGCCCATGCCGTGCGCTGGTTCGCGGGAGGCGGCGCCGGCCTCGTGCGCGTCAACGGCGCGGACACGCCATGGTTCGAGGCCGACCTCGCCGCCCTTGCCGGCGTCAGGCAGGCGGCGATCATGGTGCCCAAGGCCGACCCGGAAAGCCTCGCCCAAACGGCGCGCCGCCTGCCGCAGCGGCCGCTGATCGCGCTGGTCGAGACGGTGTCGGCGCTGATCGGCCTGCCGGAGCTTGCCGCCGTGCCCGGCGTGGCGCGGCTGGCCTTCGGCAATCTCGACTTCGGCATGGACGCCCGCATTCCCGGCACCGGCCCGGTTCTCGACCCGGCGCGGTTCCAGCTCGCCATCCATTCGCGGCAGGCCGGCCTGCCGCCGCCGATCGACGGCGTCACCGTGGCGATCCGCGACGAGGCGCCGCTGCGGGACGACATCGCCCGCGCCAGGGCGCTCGGCTTCACCGCCAAGCTGTGCATCCACCCCGCGCAGGTGGCGGCGGTGAATGCCGGCTTCGCGCCGTCGGCGGAAGAGATCGACTGGGCGCGGCGGATCGTGGCGGCCGCGGCGCAGGGCGCCGGCGCCGCCGTGCAGGTGGACGGCAAGATGGTCGACCGGCCCGTGCTCGACCGCGCGCAGGCGATCCTCGCCGGCATCGACGGGTGAACGGAAAGGATCGGGAAAGAACATGCAGGCAGGCGTCCTCGCCAATCGCAGGGTGATCGAGCTCGGCAGCATGATCGCTGCGCCCTTCGCGACCCATATCCTCGGCCAGCTCGGGGCGGAGGTGATCAAGATCGAGCCGCCGGCGGGCGAGACCACCCGCAAGCTGGTGCGCGGCGGCCCGAGTGGCACCTACATCGCCTACAACCGCGGCAAGAAGAGCATCTGCCTCGACCTGCAGACGGAGGAGGGGAAGGAGATATTCCGCAGGCTGGTGGCGGGCGCCGACATCGTGCTGCACAACCTGTCGCCCGGGGCCGCGCGCAAGCTCGACATCAGCTACGAGAGTTGCGCGGCGCTCAACCCCGGGATCGTCTACTGCCACATCAAGGGCTACGGGCCGGGTCCCCTTCAGGAGGAGATCGCCTCCAACCCGATCGCGGAGGCGGCGACCGGGGTGATGTTCTCGAACCGGATCGACGGCCGCCCGTCGCGGCTCGGCCCCTCCTATCACGACCAGTTCGCCGGCTGCTATGCCGTCATCGCGGTGCTCGGCGCGCTGCTCGACCGCGACGCCGGCCCCGAGCGCCGCAACATCAGCCTCGGCCTCTACGAGACCGGCCTGCACATCGCCGCGCGCGATCTGGTCGGCGTCCAGCTCAAGTCGCAGCTTCTCGGCCGGGCCGAGACCGAGCCGTCGCCCGAGTTCAGCATCCCCGGCTACGGCGCCTACGAGACGCGCGACGGGCGCTGGATCTATCTCGTCATGCTGACCGACGACCACTGGCGCAAGTTCTGCGCCGCCGCCGCGATCGCGCCCGACCCCGAGCTTGCGACGCTGCGCCACCGGCGCAGGAACCGGCCGCAGGTGGAAAGGCTGGTCGGCAAGGCGGTCGCCGTCCACGGCTACGGCGAGCTTGCGGCGAAGCTCGCGCAGGCCGGCGTCGGCTTCACCGAGGTCCTGTCCGCCGACCGGGTGCTCGACGTCCCGCAGGCGCGCGAGCCGCGCAAGTATTCGGAATTCTCCTTCAGCGCCTACGCCTTCCAGTCGCCCGACTTCCCCGTTCCCGCCTGCACGGGCGAGCCCGAGCCCGCCCTGCCGCCGCCGCTCCTCGGCGAGCACACCCGGACCCTGCTGCGCGAGCTCGGCTACGACGAGAAGACGACGAACGCCCTCATAGACAACGGCAGCGCGCTGACCGCAGGGATCCAACGACACCTATCTTTTAAGACACAACACCGTCAGAAATCTTCGATTCGTATAGAAAATAGAAAAGCCCACGCCGAAGCGTGGGCCTTATCTAGTGCTGTTCCAGCTTGCTAACGGCTGGGCTGCATTTTCTGAACAAATAATTTATCTCAGAACGCTTCCATTTCTGCAACGAAAATTTTCGCTAGGCACACCCAACCGCAACTACAGATTCACATAGCCAGCAATTCTGCGAATTGCGAAGTATGATTTCTGTAAGTGCCTGGGGGGCTTGAATCCCGCAGGGCTTCGCTTAGAGTTGCTGCGCCGCGTTGTCTAAGTGGTGAGAGCCCCTTCGCATCGGTTTGGACCCGATGCGAAGGGGCTCGACTCGTAAGCTTCCATGCAGGGTGACGGCGACAACGTATTTCGTCAATATTCATTTTTGAGGAATGGATCACTACCTTCATACAAATTGGCACTCCTTACAAATTACATACCAGCAATTTTAGTTGTTCGGATGATTGCGATTACGTAGAATAAAATTCTATGATTGGGTGGGGGTAAATCGATGCGCTCGTTAGGCATAGATCTCGGCACGAGTTCGCTCGGCTGGTGCCTGGTCGACACTAGAGGCGAGCCGCTGGCGAGCGATGAGGGCTCCATCGTCGCCATCGGCACC
>JALHFU010000159.1:0-6816 GCA_022838525.1 Hyphomicrobiales bacterium
CGCGAACTGCAGCGCGAGCATGTAGAAGCGGGTGACGAGCCCGATCGTGCTGCCGATCAGGATTTCGGACGCAACGAGCATCAGGAGGGCGTCGGTGTCGAGCCCGACATGCGGGATGATCTCGTCCCACAGATGGGCGAGCAGCGCCCAGGTGACGGCGGCGGACACGAACAGCCGGACATGCACCGCCACGCGCATGCTGGAGAAGCCGGGCATCAGCATGAAGCACGAGCCGATGCGGCAGAAGGCGAGGAACGCCGCCAGCGCCACCGTCTCGAGGGAAAGGCCGGGCAGCATCGGCGGCGCTCGCCCTCCCGTCAGGAGATCGAGCCGAGGACGCGCACCTCGACGCCGCGCGCGATCTCGACATGCGACAGCACCGGCAGGGTCGCGAACAGCCGCTCGACGATCATGCGCACATAGGGGCGCGCGTCGGGCGCGGTGACGAGGACGAAGCGCTCGCCCGCATCGAGATGCGCCCGCACGGCCTTGGAGGTGTCGTTGCCGAATTCCTCCAGAAGCCGCGGGTCGATGTCGAACTCGCGGATCTCGCCCTTGGCGTCGCGCTTCAGCGCCTGGTGGAAGGCGAGGTCCCAGCGGTTGCCGAGGCGCAGCACCTTGAGGACGCCGCTTTCGGTCAGGTCGCCGCAAATCTGCTGCGCCATGCGGATGCGCACATGTTCGACGATCTGCTCGGTGCGGCGCACATGCGGCGCGATCTCGGCGATGGCCTCGATGATCAGGTGCAGGTTGCGGATCGAGACGCGCTCGGCGAGCAGCAGCTTCAGCACCGCCTGGAGGCCGGGATAGGAGATATGCGAGGTGCAAACCTCGTCGATCAGCTTGCGGTATTCCTGGTCCTGCCGCTCGATCAGCGCCTTCATGTCCTTGTAGGACAGGAGCTGCGGCAGGTTGTTGCGGATGACTTCCGACAGGTGCGTCAGCAGCACCGACATGTTGTCGGCGAAGGTGAAGCGGTCGCGCTTCAGGTCCTCGGCGAACATCTCCGACACCGAATAGGCGCGCATGCCGAAGGCCGGCTCGCGCACCTCCTCGCCCGGCACCTGCGGCAGCGGGCCGTTGCCGAGAAGCACCATGACCTCGCCGACGCGCATCTGGTACTCGGCGACGACGGTGCCGTGGATCTTGATCTGGTAGTTCTTGGGCGGGATCGAGAAGTCGTCGGTCAGCCTCACCTCGGGCACGACGAAGCCGTACTGCGTGGCGAACTTCTTGCGCATCTTGCCCATGCGGAAGGCGAGCTCCTGATGCGAGGTCAGGAGCTTGGTCGAAAGCTGCTTGCCGATCAAAAGCTCGATCTCGGCGGTCTTCAGCGACGCCTTGATCGACTGCTTCTCCTCCTCGACCTTGGCGGCCTCGGCCTTCTGCTCGATCTCCTTCTCGGCGGCGAGCTTCCTGTTGCGCTGGAGCGGGATGACATAGGCGATGGAGGCCATGACGAGCGCCAGCACGAAGAACGGCAGCAGCGGCAGGCCGGGCATCAGGCCCATGCCGAACAGGAGCAGGGCAGAGACCGACAGGGCGCGGGGATAGGCGCCGAGCTGGCCGAACACCGCCTCGTCGGTCGCGCCGCGCGTGCCGCCCTTGGAGACGACGAGGCCGGCCGACAGCGACACGATCAGCGCCGGGATCTGCGTGGCGAGGCCGTCGCCCACCGACAGCTTGACGAACACGTCGGCGGATTCGGCCATGCCCATGCCGTGGCGCGAATAGCCGATGGCGATGCCGCCGATGATGTTGATGGCGGTGATGATGAGGCCGGCGATGGCGTCGCCGCGCACGAATTTCGAGGCGCCGTCCATGGCGCCGAAGAAGGAGGATTCCTCCTCCAGCTCGCGGCGGCGGCGCTGCGCCTCCTTGTCGTCGATGACGCCGGCCGACAGGTCCGCGTCGATCGACATCTGCTTGCCGGGGATGGCGTCGAGCGTGAAGCGGGCGCCGACCTCGGCGATGCGGGTCGCGCCCTTGGTGATGACGATGAAGTTCACCACGATCAGGATCAGGAAGACGATCAGGCCGATGACGAAGTCGCCGGCCATGACCAGGCTCGAAAAGCCCGAAATGACGTAGCCGGCGGCGTCCACGCCCTCGTTGCCGTGCGACAGGATCGCGCGCGTCGTGGCGATCGAGAGCGCCAGCCGCAGCATGGTGACGATCAGCAGCACGGTCGGGAACGAGGTGAAGTCGAGGGGCTTCTGCATCCACAGCGCCACCATCAGGATCAGCACCGAGACCGCGATCGACAGCGCCAGCCCGAAGTCGATCAGGAAGGCCGGGATCGGCAGGAACAGGATCGACAGGATGACGATGACGCCGAGCGCCAGCGCGACGTCGCGGCCGTAGTTCCGGGACTCGGGAAGGGATGCTGTTTCGGTAAGCGCCATGCCTGAACGACCGTCCTGCCGTGGGGATTCGCATGCGGGACAGACCCCGCCCGGCGAAGACTAGGCGGTCAAGCTTGCGCGAGGATGAGGTGAGCGAATAGGGAGTAGCGAATAGCGAGTAGGGAACAGGACGGGCGCGGCAGGGCGGAAGGCCCTCTATTCGCTACTCCCTATTCGCTATTCGCTAGAATCCCGTCTCGATCCGCTGGAACATCACGTTGGTGAAGCTGGCGATCTGGGCGCCGATGAAGGGGGCCGAGAAGGCGACGGTGAGCAGGATCGCCACGATCTTGGGCACGAAGGTGAGGGTGATTTCCTGCACCTGCGTCAGCGCCTGCATGAAGGCGATGCCGACGCCGACGAACATGGCGACCGCGACCGCCGGTCCCGACGCGGTCAGGACGGTCCAGATCGCGAACTGCGCGATGTCGAGCGCGTCGGCCTCGTTCATGGTGCCCTAGCGGATGACGACGCCGGCCCAGACCGGCAGTTCCTGGCCGTCGGTCAGCCGGGCCATGATGCCGTCGCTGTAGAGGCGCACGCTTTCGACGGTGCCCTTGATCTTGCCGTCGGCCGATTCGATCTCGCGACCGATCAGGTCGCCCGCCTGGGCGAAGGTCGAGGCCTGCAGGATGCCGTCGAGCTTGGCGTTGATCTGCACCGACTGCTCGACCTGCGAGAAGGTGGCGAGCTGGGCGACGTAGTCCGTCGATTCCATCGGCGAGGTCGGGTCCTGGTTCTTCATCTGGGCGACGAGCAGGCGCAGGAAGGACTGGTAGTCCACGGTCTGGGCATTGCTGATGGTGTTCTGCGTCGTCGTCGTGGCGCCGATGGCGGAAACGGTCATGGCATCTACTCCGCTGCGGTCAGGGTGAGGGCCGCCGGCTGCACGCCGTGGCTGTCGAGAATGGCGGCTTCCCGCGGATAGAGCGCGCGCAGCGCCTTGAGCGCCTCGAAGACGTGGCCCTCGTTGACCATCCTGTCGATGTTCTTGAGCGAGGCGCGGACATGCTCGTCGCTGAAGGTGGCGAGCAGGAGCGGCATCGACTTGCGCAGCATCTCGCGCGCCTCGGGCGCCCCTTGCGGGTTCATCAGGATGACCTGGATGATGAAGTAGAGCTGCCTCAGCGGCGTGGTCGCCGCCTCCGGCTGCAGCACGTGGCCTTCGAGGAGGAACTGCACGTCGTTCAGCAGCTCCAGCGACACCTTGCGGTCGGCCCTGATGACGGCGCCGTTGATGTAGATCTTCTCGTTGGCCTTGAGCGTGATTTTCAGGGTGTTCTTCATTGAATGCCATCACGGATGATCTGCGAGACCTCGATCAGTCCCTCGAGATTGTCGGAGCGCCCCTGCCGGACTTCCTCGGCCTCGCGCAGCAGCCACAGTCCGATCGAGATGAGGTTGGCGCGCAGCTCGTGCGGCAGCTCGTTCTCCTCGCTGCCGAGATCCTCGATGAAGGCGGTCCACACCCGGTTGAGGAAATGGATGGCCTGCGCCGCCTCGACCGACGGCGTGCCCTTCTCTTTCGCCGCGATGAGCAGGTCGATGGAGCGTGTCAGAATCTGCTTCTCGCGATCCTTGGCGTCGGCCACGGAATCGGACTGAACTTCGGCGTAGGAGAATTGATACATGGCGTTCCTGTGTCGTCTTTCCCGCTGCCGGTTTATGAAAGGTATTTGAGCAGGCTGAGCTGCTGCATGCTTGCCGTGAGCTGGTAGGAAATCTCGAGCTGCGTCTTCAGGCCGGTGACGCGCGAGGCGGCGTTGAGCTCGTCGATGCCCTCGAGGTCCTGGATGCTCTTGGTGAACAGGTCGATCTGCATCGACATGCGGTCGTTGGCGCTGGTAAGGCGCTGCTCGGCGATGCCGGTGTAGCCCTGCTGGTTGGCGAGCTCCGGGATGACCTCGCCGACGAGCTTGAAGGCGCGGTCGAGGATGGCGTCGCGGCCCTCCTTGCTCATGGTGTCGCTGAAGGTGGCGACCACAGTGGCCGCGGCCATGGCGAGCTTGCGGAAGCCGACGATGTTGGCGGAGACCGACGTCTGCGCCGTCTCGGTCAGCGTGATGCGGGACGTGATCTGCTGGTCGGTGGCTTCGGACCAGCTGCCGTGCCAGTCCGCGCCGAGGAACTGCGATTCCACGGCCGTCAGGAAGGCATCCATCTGGGCGCCGGTGATGTTCGCGGCCGCGGGGGCGTCCGCCGCGAAGCCGAAATGGGCCTGGAAGGCGGTGTCGAAGGCGATCCGGTTGGGCGACGTCGGGTCGAGGAAGTCGTTGAACGGCTTCACGTCGGTGTTGATGCCGGCGAAGATGTTCTCACCGTTGACGTTGGCGTTCAGCACCGAGGACATCAGCGCCAGCGTCTTCTCGGCCTGCTGCCGGGTGATGGCCGGGTCGGCGGTGTCCGACAGCGCCGTCGAATAGTCGGCGAGAAGATCGCTCGCCGCGTCCGAAAGCTGGCGCAGGCCGATCTGGGTCATCTCCAGCCGCGAGGCCGCGAGCTTGTTGGAATCGATGAGGCTGTTCAGCCGGTCGATCTCGCGATGGAGCGAGACCGACACGCTGGTGCGGGCGCCGAGCGCGAGGCCGGTGTCGGCGACGCGCAGGGTGTTCATCTCCTTGAGGGCGTTGTTGAGGTCGCCCTGGATGCGCGACGTCTGGTAGCGCAATGCCTGCGTGATCGCCTGCGAGGAAACGAAGGACACTTTCATCGGTCTACCTCACCGCCGCGAGGAGCGTCTGGAGCATCTCGTCGATCACCTGCAGCATCTTGGCCGAGGCGGCGTAGGAGTGCTCGAGCTCGAGCATCAGCGCCATTTCCTCGTCGATGTTGACGCTGGTGATGTTGGACAGCGCCTCGGTGGTGCGCAGGACGAGGGCGCTCTTGGTCTCGGCCGCGCCGGCCGCGGTCTTGCGCGCATCCTCGAGCCAGCCGACGGCGGCCGCCGAATAGTCCTTCAGGCTCAGCAGGACGGTGTTGCCGGCCGCGGTGTTGAAGGTGCCCTGCGTGTCGAGCTTCTGGTCGAAGCCCATCAGCAGCTCGTTGAAGCTGGCGTAGCCGTCGGTGTTGTAGGCGAAGTTGATGCCGTCGCGCAGCTTCTGGGCGTCGCCGCCCTGCTGCGGGTCGATGAGCGCGTTGAGCGAGATCAGCCCGGCGAGCCCGACGGTCCGCGTGCCGGCCGCGGGCATGGTCGAGGGCGTGTTCCAGACGAAGAGGCCCGGCACCTCGCCGTTCGGCGGCGCGGGGTTGGTCTCGGCGAAGGCCGAGATCAGCCCGCGGGCGATCTCGTCGAGCTGGAGCTGGAGCCCGTCGGCATACTCGTCGCGGAGCTGGACCATCGCCGCGATGGAGCCGGAGGCGTTGGTGTTGGCGCCTGTCGCCGCCTGCAACGGCACGCCGTCGATGAACACCTTGTTGCCGACGCTCGCCGGGCCGTAGGCCGGCGTCGCCTCGAAATGGACGTGGCGCGGGATTGTCTCGAACAGCGTGGTGCCGTCGGCGGTGACGATCATCGTGTCGCCGTGGGCGCGCGAGATGGTCGAGATCGGGATCAGCTCGGAGATCTTCTTCAGGAGCGCGTCGCGCCTGTCGAGGCTGTCGAGGACGTCGCGGCCGGCCTGCGTGCCGCCGACGATCTCGTCGTTGACTTTCTTGAAGTCGGCGAGGAGCTGGTTGAGGTCGGACACGGCCGTGGCGATCTGGCCGTCCATCTCGGTGCGGAAGGTCTGGATCGCCTGCGTGCCCTGGTTGAGGCCGAGCACGACCTGGCGCGCGGCCTCGACCGTGCTTTCGGCGAGCGTGCGGTTGGAGGGCGTGGCCGCGTAGAACTGCAGCGCCTCCTGCAGCCTGCCGATCAGCGCGGCGGGCGAGGTGGCGTTGTCGACGCCGTTGACGGAGACGGCCAGCCGGTCGAGGCCGTTGACGATCGTGCTCTGCGCCATCCAGCCGGATGTGGCGGTCAGGTTCTGCCGGAACAGGGCGACGTCCGTCGCCCTGCTGATGGTGGCGATCTGCGAGCCGGGGGCGAGGCTCGACACGATCGCGGAGCGGCGCGCGTAGTCGGCGTTGTACGCATTCGCCAGGTTCTTCGACACGACGCTGGTCTGGCGCTGGGTGTTGAGAAGCGAACTCTGCGCTATGCTCAGTGCTGTCGAGAGAGACATGTTACCCCTGTTGCGTGCTGCCGGTCACCGCGACCTATCTCTTGAGGTTCACCAGAACGTCCATCAGGTCGGAGCCGGTCTGGAAGACCTTGGAGTTCGCGGTGTAGTTGCGCTGCGACTCGATCATGTTGGTCAGTTCTTCGGCGATATCGACGTTGGAATTCTCGACCGAGCCGGAGATGATGTCGCCGAGCCCACCGCTGCCGGCGAAGCCGATCTGGACGTCGCCGGATTCGAGCCCCACCGAG
>JALHFU010000160.1:0-6775 GCA_022838525.1 Hyphomicrobiales bacterium
CGGCGAACCGCGACCCCGAGGATGTTCCACGTAACGCGCTCGAGACGCGCCCGGATGGGGTCGCCGCCGAACACGATCTCCAGCACGGTCTGCAGCAGGCTGAAGAGCAGCAGCGTATAGATGATCTGCGACCGGTGTCCCTCGCGGCGCGCGGAACGAAGCAGGAGCTCGTAGAGCAGCCAGTAGAGCGCAAGACCGACGAGAAGCGCCGGGACGATGGCCTGCACGTACGACAAACCGACGTAATTGACGAACACGACGATCAGATACATTCCGGTGACGACCATGATGCCGTGCAGCAGGTTCACGATGTCCGCGACGCGCAGCATCAGCGTGAAGCCCAGTGCCAGCAGAAGGAAGGAACCTGAGACGATCAGGCCATTGACGATGGCGTAGGTCATGGTCGAATACCGCGATCGGACTCTGTGTGGTGAGGCGACGTGTCCGGGCGGAACCCGCCTTGCGGTTCCGCCCGAAGGCCGGATCAGCGCGCCGGCCAGGCCGGGGCCCGCGTGGCGACGGATTCGGGCCACACCGGTATCAGATCGAGCTCGCCTTCATGCTGGACGATCGTCGACACGAACCTCTCGTTGTCGCCGTTCGCGTTGAACCGGACGCCGCCGGCCAACGCATAGAGGGGGTGTTCGCAGTAATCGAGATCGGTGGCCGCCAGGGCCGCCTTGATCGCCGCCGGTTCGGTGCTGCCCGCGCGCTCCAGCGCGTCGGCGATGACGGCGATCACCGCAGGGGCGGCCGGCACCAGCCCGACGAGCGGCTCGCCGTAGCTGGCCTCGTAATCGGCCGCGAACTTCTGCATGGTCTCGCAGCCGGCCGTTGCCGCGAAGCCGGCATCCATCCAGCCTACCGTTTCGGCCCCGAGCTCCCGGCGGAACCCGTACTCGCCATGGGCGCCGGCCATCCAGACGAAGCCCTGCGACGGCTCCCACTCCTGCAACAGGTAAGCTTCCGCGAACTGAAGCGCGTCTCCGGTGTACATGAACCCGCTGACGATATCGACGTCGGCTTCGGCCAGCTGCGCCACGATGGGTCCGAAGTTGCGCGTCTCGGAAGCGTCATAGGCGATGTTCACGACCGACAGGCCCATTTCCTTGGCGCGCGCCTCGATCGCCGCCGCGAACGGGGCGCCCGCTCCGCCGGCCTGGGCGACGATGCCGATCGAGTCGACCTCGATGTCTCCCGCCTTGATCGCGTGCTCGATCATGTTCATGGCGTCGTTGACCAGCGCCTCGTCGATATTGGAGATGCGCCAGATCACATTGTTGGCGTTGTCCTCGGTGATGGACCGCGCCAGCGACGGGACGAGGATCGGAAGATCGAGATCCGCGAGGACCGGCTTTGCCGCGAGGACCATCCCAGAGGCGAAGGGTGCGACCGCCACGACCGCGCCCTGCCCCTTCATTTCGCGCAACAGCCGGACGGCGTTCTTGGGGTCGCTCTGGTTGTCCTGAAGCAGCAGCTCCAGCGGCGCGCCGCCCAGCGACTTGATGCCGCCATTGTCGTTGATGAACTTGATCGCGAGCTCCAGCGCCGGAACGTAAGGCTTCGCGAACGGTCCGACAGCGCCCGTCATGCCGAAGGGCGCCGCGATCTTGATCGACTCCACCTGCGCCGAAGCAGGCTGTGCGAGGACGAGGCTCGCCGCGACGGTCGACGCGAACAGGGCACACTTCCCCTTCAAACCATTGAACATATTGCTCCTCCCAGTTTTTCAGCTTTCCTCAAAGCACGTCCGTTTCCGGATCATGCCGCAACTAACCAACCATTCGTTCAATTGTCAAGGCGACGGATGAAGCCGATGGAATGCGCGGAGATGAGAGGAGGCCGAACGATTGGCGGATGAAGGCCCCATCGCATCGCTTCGACAGACGGGGGGAGGAGATGCCTCTGCGCGCGGCTGGCGACCGGATCGGGGATTGGCGGCGTGGTCGGTGGCCGGTTCCCTTCACAGGAACAGGCGCAGGGATGCGCCTACTTCAGCCATTCCGGGATGCGCGGAGGGGTCTTTCTCTCGGTTGCCGCCTTCACGCAGTCGGCCAGCGCGCCAAATCGGACCGTTCGGCCGGAAAGACCGGGGCCGTAATGGGCGTACTTGCCGGAATTGGTCATCACGGTCCGCGCCCGCGGCGGAAACACCGGTTCCGAAATCGAGCACCAGCACAGGTCGGGCAGCACCTCGATACCGCATCCCTGAAGGCGCTCCAGCACGCCCTCGCGGCGTGCCTGCGCGATGACGTCCCGGCCCGCCGTGACGATGACGGCGACGTCCGGCCGACGCCGGCGGTCGCCGAACGCGTCCGCGATCGAGCGGCATTCCTCGAGCGAGGCGTGGGGACTGCCGAAGGCGACCAGATCCACCTCCTCCGGCCCGTCGTTCAGGGCGGACCAGGCTGCGGCCATGTCGCCTCGCGTGATCCGCACCCTGTCCGCGTCGTCGGCCGCCGCGTTCTTCGCCTCCGGCGTCACGCCCTCGATGTGAAGCATGGGCGCCGCCGAGGTGGTGCCGAAGGCCGCGCACAGCGCTTTCAGATCGTCCCTCGCGGGTGCCGTCGCGGCAAGGCCGCGCAGAAGCGGAATGTGATCGGGCGAGGCGCGGCCGGCGAGATAGCCGACGAGCGGCCAGATGGCTTCATCGGCGGGCTCCGGCCACTCCACCTCGATGATGCGGCGCGCCTTGCGGCCCGCGTCCAGATAGACGCCCGCGAGCGGTGCCCGCCCGGTGAGCGCGATGCACAGGTCGAGGAAGTCCGGGTGCTTCGCGGTTCTGGCGCCCAGCACCGTGTTGGCGAAGATGACGGCATTCGACTCGGCCCAGGCGATGCATTCGCCAGCGCGCGGGGCGCTGTCGAGCAGATAGGGCGCGCAGGTTAAGCTGGAACGGCATCCCATGCGGACATAGGCGTCGGCCAGTCGTGCAGCGTCGAGGCCGAAGGAGGAGGAAACGCCCTGCGCCCGCCAGTTGTCGTGATCCACGGAGATGGCATTCGTCGTCGTCGGAACGCGAACCCTCGCCCCCATCTCCGCGAAGCGCTCCGCGAATGTCAGATTGGCGCGCGCCGCATAGATGCAGCCGTCGATGTGAACCTGCGTGACGTCGACAAGGCGCTCCGCTCCCTGCTGCGCCGCCATCGCGCAGACGATGCGCATGGCCTGACACACGGCCTCGCCGTGCGCGCCGTCCAGCATGGCCTCGTCCGACGCCGTCAGGCGAAGGGAGCGCGTCGCCCCGGCGGCGAGAGGGATGGCGAGCCCTTCGGCCTCGATCAGCCCGTCGCCGATCCTCGCCGTTCCCGCGCGCGACAGGTCCTGAAATGCGTTCGGGGGCAGGCGCACGATGGGGACCGTCTTCCCGAACATCTCCGCGGCCACGAGGCCCCCGAGCGTCAGCACATCCTCGTCTTCGCAGAACACCAGGGCCGCGGGCGCCTTGCCCGTCAGGGCCATGTCGAGCAGGACGCCCGAGCCCGAGCACGACCCCCGGCTCGTCGGCATGAGCAATATGGCGTCCGTCAGCACGTCGCCGTGCAGAGGATGGTGGACGTCGATGACGCGGCCGCTTGCCGGATCGACCCCGCCCCAGAAGCTCAGCGCTTCCCGGGTGGAGACGATCCTGCCTTGCGCGGCGCCGGCCAAAATGGTCTGTGCCGCTGCGGGGTCCTGAGCTGCCATGGGTCGATTGTTCCGCGCCGGGTAGCCGTCCTGTCGTAGGGAAGCGGATCAGCCTACACCCGGCAGGCGGCGGTTCAAAGGCCGCACCCGACCGGGCCGATCGCCCTCGCCTCTCAGACGCGAACCTGCTTGGGGGTCACGCCGTAGGCCTTGCGGAACGCGGTCGTGAAGCTGGAGATGTTGTTGTAGCCGGCGAGATGGGCGGCGTGGGAGACGGGGATGCCGTCGCTCGCCAGCGCCGCGCGTGCGGCCTCGAGCCTTTCCCGCCGGATGAAGTCGAAGATCGTGATCCCGAAATGCTCCTTGAAATGCCGCTGGACGGTGGAGGCGCTGGAGCCGGCTTCCCTGGCGATCAGATCGATGGTCAGTTCCCGGTCGAGGTTGGCGACGATGAAATCCCGCACGCGCTCGTAGTGGCGCAGGCTCATCAATGTCGGCGCTTGCCGCCGGCCCTCCCGGTCGGCCACCATCGTCAGGCACGATTGCCACATGATGTCGAGCGCATGCGCATTGAGGTAGAGGGAGCTCAGTTCGCCTTCGAGCACCGGCGGCGGGTTCATGATCTTCTGCGCAAGCTGGAGGATATGCTGGCCCGGCTCGAACGAGAAATGGGCGAGATGCTCCGAGAAGAAGCCCCGCAGCACCGACGCCCGCGCGTCGTCCTGCGTCTCCAGCAGGCGCTTCAGCCAGGGCAGCGGGGCCGAGATCATCACCTTGCGCAGGGGCACGTCGCTGTCGTCGAAGAAGCGCAGCTTGCTGTGCCTGGCGACGTTCAGCATGAAGACCAGCGGAGAGCTCGCATCCTCGCGGCCCGCATCGAGGCGGAAGGGAACCCCGTCGATCACGAAGCGCTGCGCGCCCTGCAGCAGCACCATCAGCATGAACTTCGGCCAGATTTCCTGCTCGCCGGTATCGGTGGTGCAGTTCGTCGCGTTTTCAAGCGCGCCCACGAACAGCTCATGTGGCGTGTATTGCATGAGGCAACCCAAGGTGCCGAGCGTGGCGCGATGCCGCCCGTGCGCAAAAGTTTGCCATTTTCGCCAAACTCTTTCGCCTCGACACGGCTATCAGGCCAACTCTATATATGACCGCAATTATCAAGTTTAAGCCCTCCCCGAGCGCGTGGCAAGCTCGTGGCCTGGCTGTCGGTTGCCGCGGATGGATTTGGACGATGTGGAAGCGCCCGGCGCGGGCCGGACCGGAAATGAACGGCGAACCGCCCGCAGGAATTACGCGGCCATGCCGCTCACGGCAATACCGGATGTAACGCCATGACGCGCAAACGTCCCTGAAGCGCGCTCGCGCGCCCTTCCCGAACTCGAACACGCAGCCTGAGGGCGAAGCCGCCGGTTTCGCCATCGAGAACCCATTGGAACGACCCCATGAAATTCACGAGAATGAAATTCACGAGAATGCTCTCCCTCGCCGGCGTTTCCCTCCTCGCCACCGCCGCTGCGCTGCAGGCGCAGGAGGCGGACAGTTCCGGCGAGACGGTCCTCGAGACGATCACCGTCATCAGCGAAGGCAAGGACAATGCCGAGGCCACCGGCGGCACGGTCCTGACGCAGGAGGACATCGAGACGCTGAAGCCGGCCGACGTGTCCGAGCTGTTCTCGCGCGAATCCTCCGTCACCGTCTCGGGCGGCGGCGGCCCGTCGAAGCGCATCCACGTCCTCGGCATGGAGCAGTCGAACCTCGCCGTCACCGTCGACGGCGTGCCGCAGACCGCGACGAGCTGGCACCATACCGGCTCGAACGTCATCGATCCCGCCTTCCTCAAGCGCGTGGAGGTGGAGGCCGGCGCGGCCGCCGCCGATTCGGGCTTCGCCGCGGCTGCCGGCGCCGTGCGCTACGAGACCGTCGGCGCCCTCGACCTCCTGGAGGACGGCAAGGACATCGGCGCGCGCGTGGGCCTGTCCTGGGGCACCAACGGCCGCGGCTTCTCGGGCAGCGCGGCGGGATACGGGCGCCACGAGGGCTTCGACTGGTTCGTCATGACCCACGGCTCGACCGGCAAGAACTACAAGAACGGCGACGGGCAGGAGATACTGGGCACCGAGCCGGCCGCCCGCAACATCCTCGGCAAGCTCGGCTACGAAGTCGAGGGCCACCGCTTCGACCTCGGCTACGAACGCAGCCGCGACAAGGCCGACCGCCTGATCAAGATGAACATGGATCTGGCGGGCGACGAGCTGCACCCGCTCGAGGTCGCGCGCGACTCCGTCAACCTGAAATACACCTCGACGGCGCCGACCGATCTGTGGGACCCTGAGGTGATGGTCTATTTCAGCCAGAACGACTACTGGCGGACCAACTACCAGGCCCGGACCAACGGCAACATGATCCTCAACGAGGATCTGTACGGCGGCAAGATCCAGAACACCTTCACCGTCGACTACGGCAAGATCACCGCCGGCGTCGATTTCGGCCAGCACGACTACCATACCGACAATTACGGCAACAACGACCGCCGCTATCGCGATTTCGACACCCGGCAGGTCGGCGTCTTCGCCCAGGGCCGGTTCGAGTTCGACAACGGCTTCAACGTGTCGGCCGGCGGGCGCTATGACGGGCACCGCTTCACGGACTGGGACGGCAACGTCTTCTCCGACAGCGGCGCGAGCGTGAACGCCACCCTCGCCTACAGGTTCAACGACCATGTCGAGGTGTTCGCCGGCGCCTCGCGCACCTGGCTCGGCTATGTCATCGGCGACTACGGCTATGTCCACGCCCGCACCGATGCCTTCGTCACCGACCCGGATTTCGAGGCCGGCACGGCGAAGAACTACAAGGCCGGCGTGAACTTCGGCGGCGAGAGCTGGAACGCCGGCATCACCCTCTTCGACACCAGGATCAGGGGGCTGCCGGAATATACCTCGGCGATGCTGCGCAACTATGCCGACGAGTTCCGCTCCAGGGGCGTGACGCTCAACGCCAGCTACCGCTGGGACAACACCCGCATCGGCGCCACCTACACCAGGGCGAAGGTGACGAAGGGAGGCGCGGTGATGCTGCCCGAGAGCGGAACCTTCATGCCCATCGGCGACATGGCGACGCTGTTCATCGACCACGAGATTCCGGATTATAA
>JALHFU010000422.1:0-1272 GCA_022838525.1 Hyphomicrobiales bacterium
GACCGACTGGTCGGCGCGGCGCGCAAGCACGCGCAGGCTTTCGCGATGGGTGGCGAGCCTTGCCGACAGCGCGGCCGGCGACACCCGCGCCGCGTCGCGCCCGAGGCGGGCGCACCGACGCATACCGCCTCGGCTGCGAACCGGGACTTCGGCAATCTGCGGGGCCTTTGGCGCGACTGGTGGACCTACCACGGCCACAAGGACCGGCCGAACCCTTTCGACGGGTTCTGGTTCGACGAGAAGGTCAAGCGCCGGCGGCCGCCGTTCTCGACGGAGTTCATACGCGACAGGCTGCTCGCGCCTGGCGTTCTGGACGGGCTCAACAGGGAGGCCCGCGGCATCGTCCTCGTCATGGTCGAGACCGGGGCGCGACCGTCGGAGATCGCGGCGCTGACATCGGCTGGCATCGTCCTCGACCACAAGGTGCCGCACATCCGCATCGAGCCGAGCGACGATCCCGAGGACCCGAGGGAGATCAAGACTGCCGCGGCCGTGCGCGCGATTCCGCTCGTCGGCGTGGCGCTCGAGACGATGAAGAACTTCCCCGACGGGTTCGCGCGCTACAGGGATCGGGCTGGCGCGCTTTCGGCGCTTGTGAACAAGTATCTTCGGACCAGGAAGCTGCTCGAAACGCCGCGCCATCGCCTCTACAGCCTGCGCCACAGCTTCGAGGACAGGATGAAGAACGGCGGGCTGGACAGCGAGCTGCGGCGCATTCTCATGGGCCACGTGATCGACCGCGTCAGCTATGGTGAGGGCGGCTCGCTCGAATGGCGTCGCGACGAGCTGGCAAAGATCGCTCTGCCGTTTGCGGCTGAGATCGTGCCGCTCGGGCCCGAACCGCGTCCATCAGCCGGTCGGGCGCGCGGAGGGCGGCCAGCTCATCCTCAAGGCGACGATAGATAGGCAGGAAGACTGCGCCCTCCTCGCCCCACGCGAGGATGATCCGGGCAAGGTCGTTCAGGCCTCGCTCGATGTTCTCGGCCGTGGGGGCGATGTAGTCGGGGATCTTCCGGCGCGCCATGCTATGCCTTCGGCATGGCGCTGTGCTCGACACCGTCCAGCAGGCGGCCGGCGAGGTTCTTGCCGACATTGCGAACCGCCACGAGTTTCTCCCCGTGGAAGCCGCAGCCGCCCGCCAGATTGAGAAATCGCGTCGCGCCGGAGCCCATCTGGCCGTCGACCGTCGGGACCGACCGCCAGTCCGGATCATCGCGATCCCGGTCGTAGAACGCGGACCATGTGCCCCATTGCTTGAAGAAGAACGCGGTC
>JALHFU010000423.1:0-1271 GCA_022838525.1 Hyphomicrobiales bacterium
CTACGGCATCGACGGCGCGCTGGTCCGGCGTCAGCTCTCGGCCGGCGAGGCCGCCTGCGGCCGACGATGTCCAGCCGGTCAGTACCTCGTAGCGGGCTTGTGCATAGGCATGGCGCAGCCCGTGCATGGCGCTAAGGCCGGCCGTCTTGCACTGGCCGTCATAGACATGGCGCTGCTGGATGTAGCTCCTATGCGCAGGGATCAGCGAGCCGGAGCCGGCAAGGGCGTGGGCCTCGTTCAGCACGGCGCGCTGTTCGGTCGTGGTGATCGGAACCGTCCGTTCCCGGCCGCCTTTGCACCAGGAGCCCTTGAGCGATGTGGCCGCCGCGATCGGCATAGGCCGGCTGAAACTTGATCGACTCCTCCCGCCGCAGGCCGAACGCCTGCTGCAAGCGAAGGCTCATGTGGACATGAGCATCCCCGACGCGGCCGAGATCGCCGCTGTCGAGGTCTTTCGCCTTGTTGTTGCCGTTGACGCCGCTGGAGGCTTGGCGCTGCGGGATGCCGAGCTTGGCGTTGTCGGCGGGGATGATTCCGGCCTTGCCCACCTTCTGCGCCCAATAGCGCAGATGCGACAGCCGGTTCTTGATCGTGCCGACAGACAGGTTTTCAGCCTGCCAGCGCTCCAGAAGCGCATCGACATGCGTTCCCTTCAGCGACGTGGCGCGCATGTTGCGGAAGCCCGCCTCCTTCAACTGCCGGGCGATCGACGCCAGCGAGTGCATCCGCTGCGCCTGCGTCATGGCGCCGCCGTCCTTGTTGCGGCGGCAGAGCTGCTTCAGGTCATAGGTCAGGTCGTCCATGGTTCTTCCTCCAGCTTCATCGGGTCTTGAATCGTGTCGGTCTTTTCGTTTCGAGCGGGTGCGTTGGGTCAGTGTTCATGCCATCGCCGCGTGAAGCGGGATGCCCCGAAGGGCCTGAGGGCCAGATGCGCTCGATCACCTGATGCCTCGAATGAGGCGTCCGTCCTCCTTCCTGTGGGAAGGTCAAGGCGGCCCTGTGTGTCACCTTGGGGGTGGTGAGCGCGCCGCGCAGCCCGAAGGTCGGGTCATTGTCCGCCCGCGCCGTGGCGATCGCGTATCGGAATACCTGGCCGATCGTGGCGCGGAGACGCCGCGCCGTTTCATAGTTGCCGGCCGCCTCGACCTTGCGTAGCGGCACGAGAATTTCAATGGCGGTTATCTCGGCGATCGGCCGATCCCCGAAATGGATCCGCGCCATGTCCAGAAGCCACCGCTTCTTGGTCATGGTGGCTGCTGCCTTGCCGTCGC
>JALHFU010000424.1:0-1261 GCA_022838525.1 Hyphomicrobiales bacterium
TTCGCCGGCATCGGCCTTGCGCATCTCGCCGCGTGGGCGGCCGAGCGGCGCTGCCGCAGCCGCGGCCTCGACGTCGCGCTGGTCGCCGAGACCGGCATGGTCGGCTTCCTGCCGGCCGAGGGCGATCCCTACCTTTTCAACCGTCCGAACGCGGCCTCGTCGCGGTTCCATGCCTCGTTCGTGCGCACGCTCGGCGTCCTCGCCGGCCCGCGCGCCAGGGACTGCCTCGCGCTGCTCGCCGCCGGGCAGATCGACGCCTGCGGCAACGTCAACTCGTCGCGCACCGCCGACGGCCGGCTGATCGTCGGCTCGGGCGGCGCCAACGACCTCGCCTCGGGCGCGGCCGAGGTGATGGTGGTCATGCCGCTCAAGCCCGGCCGCTATGCGCCCGAGCTCGCCTTCGTCACCTCGCCGATCCGCCGCCTCGCCGGAGTCGCCACCGATCTGTGCTGGCTGGAGCGCGGCCCGCAGGGCCGGCTCGAGATCGCCGGCATCGTCTGCGCGCCGGGAGAGGAAGGCGAGGCGCGCGCCGCGATCGCCGCGGCATGCGGAACCGACCTGCCCCTGCGCGACGGCGCAAGGCGCCACGATCCGCCGTCGCCGGCCGAGATCGCGCTGCTGCGCGCCTTCGATCCCGCCCGCGCCATTCTCGGATGAGCCGCTTCGAAAATCAGGAGACCAAGATGGACTACACCGACATTCTCTACGAGGTGAGCGAAGGCATCGCCACCATCACCATCAACCGCCCCGACCGCCTGAACTGTTTTCGCGGGCGCACCATCGAGGAGCTGATCCACGCCTTCAAGCGCGCCTGGGCCGACAAAGGCGCCGGCTGCGTCATCCTGACGGCGGCGGGCGACAAGGCGTTCTGCGTCGGCGGCGACCAGAAGGAGATGCAGGAGAAGGGCACCTACGGCGCGTCGCAGAACGGGCTGTGGGAGATCGACGACCTGCACATGGTGATCCGCAACATCCCGAAGCCGGTGATCTGCGCCGTCAACGGCTACGCCATCGGCGGCGGCCACGTCATCCACGTCATCTGCGACGTCACCGTCGCCGCCGACCACGCCAAGTTCGGCCAGGCCGGCCCGCGCGTCGGGTCCTTCGACGCCGGCTGGGGCTCGGCCTACCTTGCCCGCACCGTCGGCGAGAAGCGCGCCCGCGAGATCTGGTTCTTCTGCCAGCAGTACGACGCCCGGACCGCGCTGGAATGGGGCCTCGTCAACCGCGTCGTGCCGCGCGAGAAGCTGATGGAGGAAGC
>JALHFU010000161.1:0-6656 GCA_022838525.1 Hyphomicrobiales bacterium
CTTGGCCGCCTCTATGCGCCGCAGGAGCTCGGATACATCCTCGTCACGGGCCAGCGCCGATGCCGGCCGATACGAAAAGCCTAGCGCAGCAGCCCGGGCAGTCGCCGCGCGGTGCTTCGCGCGGGCAATATCCGAAGGCGCTCCTTCGGTGTAGGCAGCCCACAAATCGTTATCGGCCGCCTCGTAGGCGTCCCGAAGGAGCCGGGCCTTGGCGAGGTCCTTGGTTCCAAGCGAACGCCGAACCATAGGTGCGCGGGTATCGAGGGGAATGAGCGCTGTCGGCACGCGACGCCGATAGTGGTAGGTGCCGGCGCGCAGCAAAAGGAACCTGTCAGGGTCCGAATCTTCCCGCCGTCTGCTCACTCGCAAAACGCCCTGTGTCACGATATGTAGCGCGATATGTGTCACAGAACTGGCGCACGGCGCAAGTGCCTAGCGCGCCGTGATAGAAATTATCGTTGAATATCAGATATTTAGCGCGCGCGACGATAGCGGGGAGATGGTACGGTTGGGTGGATTCGAACCACCGACCTCTGGTGCCACAAACCAGCGCTCTAACCAACTGAGCTACAACCGCGTGCACACGCCGAAGGGCTGGCGAGGCTCTTACGGGCAATCGGCCGCGATTTCAAGTGCGACGAGAGGACCCCTCCCGTCTTTCTGCGGCGGTCGCGACGGCGAACGGCACAAAAGGAAAAAGGCCGGGGGGAGGAGGATCCCGGCCTTTTCCTGTGAGAGACCGGCGGGAGGAGGATGCCGGTCTTCGGCCCGCGGTTTGGAAGGGAGGAGGAATCCGCCCCGCGGGTAGCTTGGTGAAGGAACGCCGTCAGGCGACCTTGAGTTCCTTGACGCTCTTCTCGAACACGTCCTTCAGCGGCTTGGAGACGTCCTCGACGGCCTTGGTCGAGGCGGCCTGGAAGTCCTTGGTCTGCTCGATGGCGGTCTCGACGGCCTTGCGCAGGAAGGCGGTCTGCAGCTCGATGACCTCGGACAGCGACTTGGCGCCGACGAGGGCCTCGAGGTGGGAGAAGCCGGCCTCGGCGTTGGCGCGGGCGGCGGCGATCGACTTCAGCGAGAACTCGCTGCCGGCCGACTTGGCCTGCTCGAACGTCGACTCGAGCGCCTTCTGGGCGGTCTCGGCGCCGGTCTTCAGCTTGGCATAGGCCTCCTTGGACTGCTCGACGCCCTTCTCGGCGAAGGCGCGGAACTGGTCGGTGGCCTTCTCGGCGTCGAAGGTCGGGAACTCGGCGGCTTTGGCAGTCTTGGTCATGGCTCGATCCTTTGCACTCGGTGGGGCCGCGCCGGGGGCGGCGGCCATGTCTTGACGTGTCGGGACCCATATAGCGCATCGTTTTGTGCATTGCAACATTTTTATTGCACCGCATCAATATGGTGAAGGCGGGTTAACCAAGGCTCAAGATTCGCGCGGGCACATTGGCTCCCGTTGTGGACGCGGACCGGCCCTCCCCTTATTAATAAAGGGTTAATTCACGCAGCGTCTTTTCTTTCGAGAGCATCAGGTCCGTTCATGGCTTCCGGCCGCTATTCGTTCATCGACATCGCCGTGCTCGACGAGGTGCGCGGGCGGTTTGCGGCCGGGGATGCGCTGGCGCTGCTGTCGATCGACCTCGACGAGGTGATCTGGGCGAACGGCGCCGGCGCGGCGCTGTTCGGCCATGCCGACGTCGAGTCCGTCATGGGGGCCTCGCCCGATCTCGGCTTCGTCGCCCGGCGTCAGATCGCCGCCGTGCCCGGCTTCCCGCGCATGGGACGCGACCGCGCCGTGATGGTGCGGCTGGCGCGCGGCGCGACGAGTCGCGCCGTTCCCTTCACCGTCAGCGCCGTGACGCTGCCCGACGGCGAGCCGGCCGTGCTCCTCGCCGTCGCGGCGCGGGGTGCCGCGCCGGCGGACCGCATCATCGCCGGCTTCGAGGAGGCGGGCTACTTCGCCGCGCTGCTCGACGCCGAGGCCCGCATCCAGGCGGCGTCGAACGGCTTCGCCGCCCTCGGCATCGCGCCCGACACGCTCTCGCGCCTCGTCGAGGAAGTGGCGCAGGAAGGCGACCGGCTGGTCAAGCGCCTCGTCCCGGCGCGCGACGGGCTGATCCCGGCCGGCATCGCCCGGCTGACGGACGAGCCCGCGCTCAACCTCCTGATCGCGGTTGACGAGCCGATCGAGGAAGTGCTGCCGGAAGACGCCGCGCCGCAGGCCGCCGTTTCCGACGGCATGGCCGTGCTGCCGGAGGGCGAGGAGCCTGCGCCGTCCGACGCCGACCTGCCCGAGCGCATCGCCGAGGAGGAGCACGACGACCGTCTCGCCGGACGGCGGCAGGACGCCGCGCGCCGCGCGCCGTCGGCCGGGCATGGCGACGATTCCGACCACTGGTATTTCGGCGAGGCGCGCGACGGCGCCCCCGATGACGGCGGCGCCGCGTCGCGGCCGCCGCGCGCCCATACGCCGCCCAACCTCGCCGCCGGCCCGGTGCGCTTCGTCTGGCGCACCGACGCCAGGGGCGCGTTCAGCGCCGTCTCCGGCGAGTTCGCCGACGCCGTCGGCTCCGCCGCTGCCGACGTCATCGGCCGGCCGTTCCGCGAGGTGGCGGCGAGGCTCGGCCTCGACCCGGACGGCGAGATCGCCCGCCTGCTGGAGCGGCGCGACACCTGGTCCGGCCGCACCGTGATGTGGCCGCTCGCCGGCACCGACCTCGTCGCTCCGGTCGATCTCGCCGCCCTGCCGGTCTACAACCGCGACCGCGTCTTCGAGGGCTTCCGCGGCTTCGGCGTCGCGCGCATGGGCGACGCGGTCGCCGATCCGCAGGCGCGCGGCCTCGGCCTCGGCAGGCCGCAGGAGCCGTCCCCCGCCGAGCCGCCGGTGACGGACGCAGCGGAGCCGGAGCAGCCCGCCGCCGAAGGTCACGCCGACCCGTTCAAGGGCGAGGTGCCGGTCATCTCCATCGCCGAGCGGCTGACGCGCCGCGCCAGCGACAAGATCATCCGTCTCGCCGAGCACCGGCCGCCGCAGCCGCAGCAACCGCAGCCGCCGGCGGGCCGCCAGCTTTCCGCCGGCGAGCGCAGCGCCTTCGAGGAAATCCGCGAGCGCCTGCGCCGCGAGGCCGGCGCGCGCGAGGAGACGGAGGCGCAGGACCCGGCCGCCGAAGCGGCCGAGACCGACGGGCAGCAGGAGCCGCCGCCCGCACCCGGCGACGCCGGGATCGAGGAACCGGTAATCGAGACCTGGGACGAGCCTGTCGAGGCAGGCACCGACGACGATGATGCCGTCACCGCCGCCGGGGAGGACTGGTCCGACGCGGCCGAAGCGCCCGCGGACGAGGGTGATTCCGCGTCCTTCGACGAGGCGGAAGCGCCTGACGAGGAGCACGTCCCTGACGAGGACGACCTGCCTGACGCGGAGGAGGTGTCCGCCGCCGAGGAGGGGCCTGCCCCCGCCTTCGCCGGAGCCGAGCGCCGTCCGGGCATCGACCCCGACCTGATCTCCGGCCTGCCGCTGCCGCTTCTGGTCCATGCCGGCGACGAGCTCTATTTCGCCAACCGCGAGTTCCTCGAGCTGACCGGCTATGCGAGCCTCGACCAGATCCGCAAGGAAGGCGGGCTGGGCCGGCTCTTCGTCGATGCCATGCCGGAGGAGGATGCCGCCGGCGAACGCAAGCTCAGGCTGCGTACGCTGGGCGGCGACGTCTTCCCGGTGGACGCCCATCTCCAGTCGGTCGGCTGGCGCGACGGCACCGCGCTGCTTCTGGCGCTGCGCCGTGTCGAGCCGGCCGTGCCGCGGCCGGCCGCCGCCCATGACGCGCCGCCCGCGGCGGCTGCGCCCGACGCCGTGGTGCAGGAGCTCGAGCGCCGGCTGGCCGAGCTGCGCACCATCATCGACACCGCCACCGACGGCGTGGTGCTGATCGCGCCCGACGGGACGATCCGCAACATCAGCCGCCCGGCGGAGGCGCTGTTCGGCTTCGACAGCGCCGCGGTCGAGGGCAAGCCCTTCGCGACGCTGTTCGCCATCGAGAGCCAGAAGTCGGCCCGCGACTATCTCGCCGGCCTCGCCGACAACGGCGTCGCCAGCGTGCTGAACGACGGCCGCGAGGTGATCGGCCGCGAGGCCGAAGGCCGCTTCATCCCGCTGTTCATGACCATCGGCCGCCTGCCCGAAGACAGCGGCTACTGCGCCGTGGTGCGCGACATCACCCAGTTCAAGCGTGCCGAGGAGGAGCTGACGCAGGCGCGCGCCCAGGCCGAGCGCGCCTCGTCGCAGAAGACCGAGTTCCTCGCCCGCGTCAGCCACGAGATCCGCACGCCGTTGAACGCCATCATCGGCTTCTCCGAGCTGATGATGGACGAGAAGTTCGGCCCGATCGGCTCCGACCGCTACCGCGACTATCTGCGCGACATCAACCGCTCCGGCAACCACGTGCTCGATCTGGTCAACGACCTCCTCGACATCTCCAAGATCGAGGCCGGCGAGCAGGAGATGAACTACGAGGCCGTCTCGCTCAACGAGGCGCTGGCGGAAGCCGTCGCCATGATGCAGCCGCAGGCCAACCGCGAGCGCGTCATCATCCGCTCCTCGCTCGCCTCGCGCCTGCCGGAGGTGGTGGCCGATCTGAGGAGCGTGCGCCAGATCGCGCTCAACCTTCTGTCGAACGCCATCCGCTATACGCAGGCGGGCGGGCAGGTCATCGTCTCGACCGCCTACGAGCCGTCGGGCGACGTGGCGATGCGGGTGCGCGACACCGGCATCGGCATGACGCTGGCCGAGATCGACCAGGCGCTGAAGCCGTTCAAGCAGATCAACGCGCTGAAGCGCGGCCGCAACGACGGCACCGGCCTCGGCCTGCCGCTGACCAAGGCGATGGTCGAGGCCAACCGCGCCCGCTTCTCGATCGCCTCGACCCCGGGCGAGGGCACGCTGGTCGAGATCGTCTTCCCCTCGACGCGGGTGCTGGCCGAGTAGGCCCGCCCCGGCCGGCGCAGCGAATCACCAAAGAAAAAGCGCCCGGAAAGGGCGCTCGAATGAGAAAAATGGGCTGCTACACAGGGGCTTGAGCGTATCTGCTCCGCGGGGGGCGCCGGAAGCCGATCTCTCCCTCAAGTTACGCACGACTATCGTGGGCGGACCTTAATGATTTCTTACCCGGATGTTTACAGGTTTACGAATCGGTATGGCTCGTGAAAACGAGGTAAATTTCGCCGTTACCGTTCGTTAACCTTGCCTGCCGTCAGTCCTGCAGCTGCGGCATGTCGCGGTAGAGCTCCAGCGCCTCGGGGTTGACCAGCGCTTCCTTGTTCTTGACGGTCCGGCCGTGCACCACGTCGCGTACGGCGAGCTCGGTGATCTTGCCGGACTTGGTGCGCGGGATGTCGGCCACGGGAACGATCTTCGCCGGCACGTGGCGCGGGCTGGCGCCGGTGCGGATCGCGGTCCTGATCTTCTTCTCCAGCGCCTCGTCGAGCGCCACGCCCTCGGCCAGCCGGACGAAGAGCACCACGCGCACGTCGCCCTCCCAGTCCTGCCCGATGCAGATCGCCTCCGCCACCTCCTCGAGCTGCTCGACCTGGTTGTAGATCTCGGCCGTGCCGATCCGCACCCCGCCGGGGTTGAGCGTGGCGTCCGAGCGGCCGTGGATGATCATGCCGCCATGCTCGGTCCATTCGGCGAAGTCGCCGTGGCACCAGATGTTGTCGAAGCGCTCGAAATAGGCGGCGCGGTACTTGGCGCCGTCCGGGTCGTTCCAGAACATCAGCGGCATCGACGGGAAGGCGCGGGTGCACACCAGCTCGCCCTTCTCGCCCCGCACCGGCCGGGCGTCGTCGTCGTAGACGTCCACCGCCATGCCGAGGCCCGGCCCCTGGATTTCGCCGATCCACACCGGCTTCAGCGGCACGCCGAGCACGAAGCAGGACACGATGTCCGTGCCGCCCGAGATCGAGGCGAGGTGCACGTCGCGCTTGATGCCGTCATAGACGAAGCGGAAGTTCTCCGGCGCCAGCGGCGAGCCGGTCGACGAGATCACCTTGACCGCGGAGAGGTCGTGCGTCTCGATCGGCCGCAGCCCGGATTTGCGCACCGCGTCGATGAACTTCGCCGAGGTGCCGAAATAGGTCATCCTCTCGTCGCGGGCGAAATCGAAGATGACGTTGCCGTCGGGATGGAAGGGCGAGCCGTCGTAGAGCAGCAGTGTCGCGCCCGAGGCGAGGCCGCTCACCAGCCAGTTCCACATCATCCAGCCGCAGGTGGTGAAGTAGAAGAAGCGGTCGCCGTCCTCGATGCCGGCATTGAGCCGGTGTTCCTTGACGTGCTGGATCAGCGTGCCGCCGGCCGAGTGGACGATGCATTTCGGGATGCCGGTGGTGCCCGAGGAATAGAGGATGTAGAGCGGATGGTCGAAGGGCAGCCGCTCGAAGGCGAGCGGCGCGGCCTCGAACGGTTCGAGCGCCTCCGCCAGCGCCTGCGCCTTGCCCGCGCCGGCCGCCGCCTTCTCCGCGGCCGGCTGCGCCATGGTCGCGTTTCTATCCGTACGGCTGGGGGACGGCGCCGCGCCCCGCGGGGCGGTCACTTGACGATCTTGTCCCTGATATCCTTTATGTACTCGTCGTCCTGCTCCTGGGTCTTCTCCATCCTGTCGAGCTGGGCCTGGATC
>JALHFU010000162.1:0-5415 GCA_022838525.1 Hyphomicrobiales bacterium
CCCATGCGGGCCTTCTTCGCGGCGAGCGCCAGCGACAGCAGCCGCTCCGTCATCACCGGCAGCATCGTCTCCTTCTGCGCCACCTCGTAGCGCGGATGAATGGCCGACAGCTTCACCGAGATACCGTGGTTGCGGCTGATGTCGTCGTCCCTGGCGGTCGCGGCGAGCGCCGCAATCGCGTCGGCATAGGCGCGGTGGTAGCGCAGCGCGTCGGCTTCGGTGCGCGCGGCCTCGCCCAGCATGTCGAAGGAATAGAGGTAGCCCTTCTTGGTGTAGTCACGGCCGCGCTTCACCGCCTCGTCGATGGTGCGGCCGAGCACGAACTGCTCGCCCATCTCGCGCATGGCGGCGGAGACGGCCTTGCGGATGACAGGCTCGCCCAGCCGGCGGATCATGGCGCGCAGCGTGCCTTCGATGCCGCCCTCGCCGTCCTCCAGCACGCGGCCGGTCAGCATCAGCGCCCAGGTCGAGGCATTGACGAAGATCGAGGACGAGCCCGAATGCGACGACCAGTCGTGCGGTGCGATCTTGTCGCGGATCAGGTCGTCCATGGTGGAGGCGTCGGGCACGCGCAGCAGCGCCTCGGCGAGGCACATCAGCGCCACGCCCTCGCGCGTCGAAAGTCCGTACTCGGAAAGGAAGACCTCCATCAACTCGGGGCTGGACGCGCCGCGCACGGTGCGGACCAGCCCGGCGGCGCGCTCCGAGATCCCCGCCCGCATCTCGTCGGAAAGGCCCGCCAGCGAGACGAGGCCGGCAAGCGCCTTCCCCTCGTCGGGGAGGTAGTTGGCGCGGATGGTGGCACGGAGCGATTCGAGCGTGTTCGATGGCATGGCTGACCGTCAGATTGAGAGATGGCGCTGGAAACGGACAATATCATGGGCCGCGGACGCCTCCATGTCCAAAGCCGTCGACTTTTCGGATCGTTCGGACTAATAAAAGGCCCTCGATCAGAACATACTGTCTGCCATTGCCATGCCAGAAGACCAGATAGACCGGATGGACCGCAGCATCCTCGCCGCGCTGGCGCGCGACGGCAGGCTTTCCATGGCGGAGCTGGCGGAAAAGGTCGGGCTGTCGAAGACGCCGGTGCAGGCGCGGGTGCGCCGGCTGGAGCGCGACGGCTACATCCGCGGCTATGCCGCCATTATCGACCGCGAGCGCATGGGCGAAGGCCATGTCGCCTTCGTGCAGGTCAAGCTGTCGGACACGCGCTCGGCCGCGCTCGACGCCTTCAACAAGGCGGTTCTATCTGTACCCGAGATCGAGCAGTGCCACATGATCGCGGCGAGCTTCGACTATCTGCTCAAGGTGCGCACGAAGGACATCGCCGCCTATCGCCGGGTGCTGGGCGAGCGCATCTCGGCCCTGCCGCACGTGGCACAGACCTCGACCTATGTGGCGATGGAGACGGTGAAGGACAGATAGGGCGGGCGCGTTCGTGCGCCCTGCCCTTTTCCGTTCGGTGCGTCAGTCGATGTCGGCGATCGGTTGGCCGGCGCCGCCCTCGATGCGCTGGGAGAGCGCCGCTTCCATGAACTCGTCCAGCTCGCCGTCGAGAACGTCGGAGGGGCTCGTGCTTTCGACGCCGGTGCGCAGGTCCTTCACCAGCTGATAGGGCTGGAGGACGTAGGAGCGGATCTGGTGGCCCCAGCCGATGTCGGTCTTCGACGCCTCGGTGGCGCTGGCCGCGGCCTCGCGCTTCTTCAGCTCGTCCTCGTAGAGGCGCGAGCGCAGCATCTCCCACGCCTTGGCGCGGTTCTTGTGCTGCGAGCGTTCGGCCTGGCAGGCGACGACGATGCCGGTGGCGAGGTGCGTGATGCGCACGGCCGAATCCGTGGTGTTGACGTGCTGGCCGCCCGCGCCGGAGGCGCGGTAGGTGTCGATGCGCACGTCGGATTCGGACACCGCGATATCGATGGAGTCGTCCACCACCGGGTAGACCCAGATCGAGGCGAAGGAGGTGTGGCGGCGGGCGTTGGAATCGAAGGGCGAGATGCGCACCAGCCGGTGCACGCCCGATTCCGTCTTCAGCCAGCCATAGGCGTTGTGCCCCTTGACGAGGATGGTCGCGGACTTGATGCCCGCCTCCTCGCCGTCGTGGACCTCCAGCACCTCGACCTTGAAGCCGCGCCGCTCGGCCCAGCGCGTATACATGCGCAGGAGCATCGAGGCCCAGTCCTGGCTCTCGGTGCCGCCGGCGCCGGCATGGACCTCGAGATAGGTGTCGTTGGCGTCGGCCTCGCCCGAGAGCAGCGTCTCGATCTGGCGGGCCTGAACCTCGGCGCGCAAGGCGCGGATCGCGGCTTCGGCATCGGAGACGACCGACTGGTCGCCCTCCTCCTCGCCCATCGCGATCAGCTCGATATTGTCGTCGAGCGCGCGGGTCAGCTCGGTGACGGCCTTGATGCCGTCCTCGAGGCCCTGCCGCTCGCGCATCAGCTTCTGCGCTTCCTGCGGATCGTTCCAGAGGCTGGCGTCCTCGGCGCGCGCGTTCAGGTAATCAAGTCGCTTTACGGCCTGATCCCAGTCAAAGATGCCTCCTCAGCAGGCTTATGGCCTGCCTGATTTCGTCGACGAGCGTCTCGGTTTCGGCGCGCATGGCGTGCGTCGTGTCCTCACAAAGATTGAATCGGCGCGGACCATAGGGACCGCGCCGGGGGATGTAAAGAAGACAGGAAACGAAACGCGCGGGCGCCTCAGTAGAGGCCGCCGCCGCCCTGCAGGATCGCCTCGCTCGCCTGCGGCGACAGCTCGCGCGCCCGCTCGGCGGCCTGGATCTCGTCCATGCCGATGACCCAGTAGCTGTCGGCCGGGCCGGTGCCGGGCTTGAAGGCCTCGACGATGGCGCCGCCCGCGCCGGCCTCGGCCTGCATGCCGGTCTTGCGGTCGACCGCGATCATGCGCATGCCCTCGGGGACGCGGAACTCCACCGGCCGCGTGTCCTTGAGCACGTCGGCCATGAACTCCTTGAAGATCGGCGCGGCGAGGCCGCCGCCGGTCGAGCCCTTGCCCATCGGCGTCGGCTTGTCGTAGCCCATGTAGAGGCCGACGACGAGGTCCGGCGTGTAGCCGACGAACCAGGCGTCCTTCTCCTCGTTGGTGGTGCCGGTCTTGCCGGCGATGGGGCGGCCGAGCTCGGCGAGGGTGACGGCGGTGCCGCGCTGGACGACGCCTTCCATCATCGAGGTGATCTGGTATGCCGTCATCGGGTCGAGCACCTGCTCGGCGTCGTTGACGAGCTGCGGCTCGGCCTGTCCCTGCCAGGCCGTGGCGTTGCAGCCCTCGCAGCCGCGCTGGTCGTGCTTGAAGACGGTCTTGCCGTAGCGGTCCTGGATGCGGTCGATCAGCGACGGCACGATGTGCTTGCCGCCATTGGCCATGATCGCATAGGCCGAGACCATGCGCATGACGGTCGTCTCGCCCGAGCCGAGCGACATGGCGAGGACCGGCATCATCTTGTCGTAGACGCCGAAGCGCTCGGCATATTCGGCGACGAGGTTCATGCCCATGTCGTTGGCGAGGCGCACGGTCATCAGGTTTCGCGAGCGCTCGATGCCGGCGCGCAGCGTCGAGGGGCCGGCCGCGCCGCCGCCGTAGTTCTTCGGCTCCCACACCTGATTGCCGATGCGGATCGAGATCGGCGCGTCGAGCACCACGGAAGCGGGCGTGTAGCCGTTGTCGAGCGCGGCGGCGTAGACGATCGGCTTGAACGACGAGCCCGGCTGCCGCCACGCCTGCGTCGCGCGGTTGAACTCCGACTGCGAGAAGGAGAAGCCGCCGACCATGGCCAGCACGCGGCCGGTATGCGGGTCCATGGCGACCATGCCGCCGGAAACCTCCGGCACCTGGCGCAGGAGCCAGCCGTCACCCTCGCCTTCCTTCTTCTCGACGAAGACGACGTCGCCGGGCTTCAGCACCTCGGCCGGGGAATCGGCCTTGACGCGGCGGCCCTCGACGGTGTGGCGCAGCGCCCAGCTCATGTCGTCGGCGGCGACGAAGGCGGTCTCGCGCTCGGCCGACAGCGCGCCGGAGACCTCGCGGCCGGGCTGGAGACCGATCCGCAGGCCGTCCTTGCCGGATTCAAGGACGACCGCCAGCCGCCACTCCGGCACGTCGGAAAGCCGCGGCACCTCGCCCAGCGGCACGCCCCAGTCGCCGGAGACGTCGACGGTGGTGACGGGGCCGCGATAGCCGCGCAGCGTGTCGTATTTCAGCAGGCCGTGCTGCAGCGCCTTGCGCGCCTTGACCTGCATGACCGGGTCGAGCGTGGTGCGCACCGAAAGGCCGCCCTCGTAGAGCGCATCCTCGCCATAGCGGGCGATGATGGCGCGGCGCACCTCCTCGGTGAAATACTCGCCGGCGAAGAGATAGGTGCCGCTGCGGCGCGGATTGACCCCGAGCGGCAGCGCCTTGTGCTTCTCCGCCTCCTCCGGCTCGACATAGCCGTTGGCGACCATCTGGTCGATCACCCAGTTGCGGCGCTCGATGGCGCGCTCGGTCTGGCGGAAGGGATGGTAGTTGGACGGGCCCTTGGGCAGCGCCGCGAGATAGGCAACCTCCGGCACGGTGAGCTCGTTCACCGACTTGTCGAAATAGGTCAGCGCGGCGCCGGCGATGCCGTAGGCGCCGAGGCCGAAGAAGATCTCGTTGAGATAAAGCTCGAGGATGCGGTCCTTGGAGTAAGCCTGCTCGATGCGGAACGACAGGAGCATCTCGCGCACCTTGCGGTCGATGGTCTGGTCCGACGAGAGCAGGAAGTTCTTCGCCACCTGCTGCGTGATGGTCGAGGCGCCGACGGGGCGGCGGCCGGAACCGAGGTTCTGGACATTGGTGATGACGGCGCGGGCGAGACCCGTCAGGTCGATGCCGGGATGATGGTAGAAGTTCTTGTCTTCCGCGGAGAGGAAGGCGGCCTTGACGCGGTCGGGGATGGCCTGGATCGGCAGGTAGAGGCGGCGCTCGCGCGCGAACTCGCCCATCAGCGAGCCGTCGGAGGCATGGACGCGGGTCGTCACCGGCGGCTCGTAGCGGGCGAGGACTTCGTAGTCGGGCAGATCCTTGCCGAGCGAGGAGACGTAGATCGCCACGCCCGCCGCCGCGACGAGCGCAAGCGCGACGCCGACGCCGAAGAAATATCCGATAAGCCGTATCATGCCCACTCCAGTTCGAGGCTCGAAGCGGCACAGCGCCGAGGCGCGCGCCCTTCTCCGTCCGCTACCCTTTTCGGTCGCCCTTGTGGGCAAATTGCGGCGGGAAAAAAGCGCCTCGTCGCGATTCCTGCAATTAAATACCGCCCGTGGCGCCGTTGCAACGAGAATGCCGCCGCGCCGGCCGGCCTCATCACCCCCCGGCCCCCTGCCGCGCCTGCGCGAACAGGCCGATCGCCGCGGCGATCCCGTCGGCGGCCCTGGC
>JALHFU010000162.1:5429-11131 GCA_022838525.1 Hyphomicrobiales bacterium
ACCGAGGGAACGTCCGGCGCGCGCAGGACGCGGAAGCCGGCGAATCGGTGCGGATTGGTCGGGATCATGCGGATCGCGCTCGACAGCTCGCCGATCAGCGAGCGGGCGAAGCGGATGGAGAAGCTCTGGGTCTCGCGGCGGATCAGGTCGGCGAGGATGTCGGCGACCTCCTGATGCTCCTCCTCGACCGTGATGCCGGCGATCTCGTCGGCGAGGTTCTCGCGGATCGCCTTGGCCGCCGCCTCGGCGTCCGACGCCCTGTCGGAGACGGTGTAGACCGTGGCGCCGCGCACGTTCTTCAGCCGGATAGCGTCGGCGTGGATCGAGATGAAGAGGTCGGCCTCGTGCTGCCGGGCGATTCGCACGCGCTCGTCGAGCCGCAGGAACAGGTCGCGCTCGCGCGTCAGGAACACGTCGAAGCGGCCGGTCTCCTCGAGCTTCTTCTTCAGTTCCAGCGCGAAGGCGAGCGTGATGGTCTTCTCCAGCGTGCCCGAAGGACCCTCGGCGCCGGTATCGATGCCGCCGTGGCCGGCGTCGACCACGACGCGGAACGGCCTGTCCTGCGGGCTGGCGACGACCTTGCCCAGCCGGTCGGCTTTCGGCGTCGTGGTGGCGGCGGTGGTCTCGACCTGGTCGGCCATCGCCTTCTCGAAAGCGGCTTCCGAGGTCGCGACGATGTCGGCGACGAGCCGGACGCCCTCGCTGCTCTCGTTGGCGAGCATGTCGATCCGCTCGACCGCGAACGGGCCGTCGAAGGACAGGACGATGCGCGAGCGGCCCTGGTCGAGATTGCCGTAGTGGACGGTCGTCACCATGCCGCGCGGGGCAAGCTCCTCCTCGGCGAAGGCGAAGCCGGCCTCGGGCAGGTCGATGACGAGCCTATGCGGGCCGCGCAGCAGATACCAGCGGAACTCGGGGTCGCGGTCGAAGTTGACGACGATGCGCATGCGCGAGACGTCGCCGGCCATCTTGTAGCCGCGCGCCTGAAGCACGTCCTGCGCCTGCGCGCCGCCCGCCCACAGAAGAAGGGCGGGAACGGCAAGGAACAGAGCCGCAAGCCAGGCTCGAAGGGCGTCTGCGCGACGCGACCGGCGAAGATTCGGCTGCATGGCGTCCTGTCGGCTGGTTGGCGTGCTGACTCGATATTCCTGTTCTTAAGGAGTGGTAATCGGGCATGGTTAAGCAACTCTTTACCTGCCCCCGTCACCGCCACAATACATCATGATGACGCAGCCGGCCCTTATCCCCCTAAAAGAAATCAGGGTTGCCACGACGTGCGTCAGATCATAAAAGCGACACTGGATCACCGTCATGTTCGTGATCGTTCCAGCCTGCCGCATGCCCCTCGCCCTGGCAGAAGACGTGCAACGCGGCAATAAGGCCCGGCCGATCGCGGTACAGGTGTTTCCGACGAATTTTCTTGCAGGCCGCTTCCGCGCAGGCGGAGCGCCTGGCGTGAGGAAAACGGCAGGGGCCTCGGCCTCGCCGGCTCGGTACGAGCAAATCAGCGGGCCCGTCGGAGCGGGCCTTGGTTCAGAAACGGTTCCGCATGTAGCGCGATGATCGCAAGCCCGACCATACCCCAGCCCGGAAGACACCGCGCCGTCACGGCCGCGGCCGGAGCGGCTGGCCGGTCCCGGCCGCGCGAGGCGGACACACTATCATCCGGCGTCATTCTCGGAACGGCCCGACAAGGCCGCGCATCGTCGCGGCCGCGCGTGCCCCCGTGCGCTGGGGAGACAATAAATTATGCCCAACAAAATGCTTATCGATGCCTCCCACCCGGAGGAAACGCGCGTTGTCGTCGTCCGCGGTAACCGCATCGAAGAATTCGATTTCGAATCCGAGAACAAGAAGCAGCTCAAAGGCAACATCTACCTCGCCCGCGTAACGCGGGTGGAGCCGTCGCTGCAGGCCGCCTTCGTCGAGTATGGCGGCAACCGCCACGGCTTCCTCGCCTTCTCGGAAATCCATCCCGACTACTACCAGATCCCGGTCGCCGACCGTCAGGCGCTGCTGCGGGCCGACGCCGAGGAGGCGCGGGCCGAGGAGGACGAGGACGAGGAGAACGAGGAGCGCCGCAACCGCCGCCGGCGGCGTGGACGCGGCCGTGGCCGCGCCAGCGACGGCAAGAAGGCGTCGGCGGAGAACGGCTTCGCCGAGACCGCGCCGGAGAGCGCCGGAGATGACGCAGCCGCGGCGGACGCCGATTCGGACGGCGGCGAGGACGAGGCTCCGGCGGCAATCGCCGAGGCGGTCGCGGCCGACGTGATCTCCGAGGACGCGCCGGAAGCCGCGCAGGACGAGGCCGAGGACGCCGACAGCGACGACAACGGGGGCGACGAGAACGGCAACGGCGACGACGAGGTCGTCTCGGTCGGTGCCGGCGACGCGCTCGAGGAGGTGCATGAGCGCCGCCGGCCGCCGCGCAAGCAATACAAGATCCAGGAAGTCATCAAGCGGCGGCAGATCCTGCTCGTCCAGGTCGTCAAGGAGGAGCGCGGCAACAAGGGCGCCGCACTCACCACCTATCTGTCGCTCGCCGGCCGCTATTCCGTGCTGATGCCGAACACGGCGCGCGGCGGCGGCATCTCGCGCAAGATCACCAACGCCGCCGACCGCAAGCGGCTGAAGGACGTGGTCAAGGACCTCGACGTGCCGCAGGGCATGGGCGTGATCCTGCGCACGGCCGGCGAAAGCCGCACCAAGGCCGAGATCAAGCGCGACTACGAATATCTGATGCGGCTGTGGGACAATGTCCGCGAGCTGACGCTGAAGTCGACCGCCCCTGCCCTCGTCTACGAGGAAGGTTCGCTCATCAAGCGCTCGGTGCGCGACCTCTACAACAAGGACATCGACGAAATTCTCGTCGCCGGCGAGGAAGGCTATCGCGAGGCCAAGGACTTCATGCGCATGCTGATGCCCAGCCATGCCAAGGTCGTGCAGCCCTATCGCGACACGGTGCCGATCTTCGCCCGCAACGGCATCGAGGCCCAGCTCGACCGCATGGTGCAGCCGCAGGTGACGCTGAAGTCGGGCGGCTACATCATCATCAACCAGACCGAGGCGCTGGTCGCCATCGACGTCAACTCCGGCCGCTCGACCAAGGAGCACTCGATCGAGGACACCGCGCTCCAGACCAATCTGGAGGCGGCCGAGGAGGTCGCCCGCCAGCTGCGCCTGCGCGACCTCGCCGGCCTGATCGTCATCGACTTCATCGACATGGAGGAGAACCGCAACAACCGCGCGGTCGAGAAGCGGCTCAAGGATTGCCTGAAGAACGACCGGGCGCGCATCCAGGTCGGCCGCATCTCGCATTTCGGCCTGCTCGAGATGTCGCGCCAGCGCCTGCGCGCCTCGGTGCTCGAATCGACGATGCAGACCTGCCCGCATTGCGGCGGCACGGGGCATGTCCGCTCCGAATCCTCGGTGGCGCTGCTGGTCGTGCGCGCGATCGAGGAGTTCCTGCTCAAGGATTCGCGCAACCACATCACGGTGCGCACGCCCGTCTCGACGGCGATCTACGTGCTCAACCACAAGCGCGCCAACCTCAACGACCTCGAGAACCGCTTCGGCCTGACCATCACCATCGAGGCCGACGACAGCGTGCGCGCCCAGCACTACGCCATCGCCAAGGGCGCGCCGGCCGAGCGGCCGGAAGGCTTCGTCCCGGTCGCCCCGCCGGTCTATGAGCCGGCGATCGAGGACGAGGTCGAGGAGATCGTCGAGGAAGCCGACGAGGACGAGGAGGAAGCCCGCCCGCAGCAGGCCGCGCGCCAGGACGACGGCGACGGCCAGCGCAAGCGCAAGCGCCGCCGGCGCCGGCGCAAGGGTCGCGACCGCGACGGCGTCGCGGAAGGCGCGGCTTTCGAGGGCGACGGCGTCTCCGAAGCCGCCGGCGACGATGCCGACGATGAGGACGAGGACGAGGCGGTCGCCGCAGGCGACGCCGAGCAGGCCGAGTCCGAAGCGCAGCCCAAGAAGCGGCGGCGCGGCAAGCGCGGCGGCCGCCGCAACCGCCGCGATGAGTCCACGGACGAGGCCGAAGCCGCTCAGGACGACGCCGCGGCCGCAATAGAGGAAGAGCCTGCGGCCGTGGTCGACGAGGCCGCGCAGGTTGCGGTCGAGGATACCGCCGCCGAGCCGGAAGTGGTCGCCGAGGCCGAAGCCGTCGAGGTGGTCGAGGAAGCGCCGAAGAAGAAGCCGGCGCGCCGGACGAAGAAGGCGAAGGCCGCGGAGGAGGCGGAGCAGCCGGTCGAGCCGGAAGTCGCCGAAGCGGTCGCCGCGCTCGACACCGCGCCCGCGGAGGAAGCGCCGGCGGCGAAGCCGAAGCGCGCGCCGCGCCGCAATGCGGCGGCGAAGACCACCCAGACGGACGCCGTTGCCGAAGCCGTCGAGGCGGTTGCCGAAACCGCGGAGGCTCCGGAGGCCGAGGAAGCGAAGCCCGAGCCCGCCGCACCCGCCGCGGAAACCCGGCCGAGCGGCCCGGTCCTCACCTCATCCAGGCCGGCGGGCGAAGGCGAGGAAGAAAAGCCGCGCAAGGGCGGCTGGTGGCAGCGCAAGGGCTTCTTCTGAGAAGGGTCCCTGGCGATTGATACTCACGAAGAAACCGGCCTTTGCGCCGGTTTTTTCATGTCGGGCATCAAAGCCAGCGTCTGAGACGGTCCATGGCGGTGGCAACATCGGCCTCGCTGCCGGCATAGGACAGGCGCAGGTAGCGATGGCCTTCCGAGGTGTCGAAGTCGAGGCCGGGCGTCGCGGCGACGTGGCATTCGGCGAGCAGGCGCTTCGCAAAATCCATGCTGTCGTTGGTGTGGCGCGACACGTCGCAATAGGCGTAGAAGCCGCCGTCCATCGGTGCGGCGAGCGGCAGGCCGAGCTCCGGCAGGGCGCTGTCGAGCAGCGCGCGGTTGGCGCGGTAGCGTTCCTTGACGCGCTCGAGCTCCCCGGTCGCCGCGAAGGCATGGACGGCCGCCACCTGCGACAGCTCCGGCGCCGAGATGTAGAGGCTCTGGGCGATGCGCTCGACCGGCCGCACCAGGGCCTGCGGCAGCACCATCCAGCCGATGCGCCAGCCCGTCATGCAGTAGTATTTGGAGAACGAGTTTATCACCGTCACGTCGTCGCCGAGCGACAGCGCCGTGACGTCGGCGGCGGTGTAGGAGAGCCCGTGATAGATCTCGTCGGAGATGACCGCGATGCCCATCCCGCGCGCGGCCTCGACCAGACGGGCAAGCTCGACCGCGGGAATCACCGCGCCCGTCGGGTTGGCGGGGCTGGCGAAGAGCACGCCCTTCACCGGCCGCTCGCGGTGCGCCCGCTCCAGCAGCGCCGCGGTCAGGTAGCCTTCCCCCTCCAGCCGGATTTCCACCGGCTCCAGCCCCAGTGCCAGAAGAATGTTGCGATAGGCCGGATAGCCGGGCACCGTGATGGCGACGCGGTCGCCGGGATCGAACATGGCGAGGAAGGCGAGATTGAAGCCGGCCGACGAGCCGGTCGTGACCGCGATGCGCTCCGGCGCGACCTCGACGCCGTAGCGGTCGCGGTAATGGGCGCAGATCGCCCGGCGCAGCTCCATCGTGCCGAGCGCGTCGGTGTAGCCGATGCGGCCGTCGGCGAGCGCGGCGGCCGCCGCCTCGCGCACGATCTGCGGCGCCGGATCGGACGGCTGCCCGACCGCCAGCGACACCACCGGATGGCCT
>JALHFU010000162.1:11202-22186 GCA_022838525.1 Hyphomicrobiales bacterium
CCGGATGCGCCGCACAAATGCCCGAAAGATATGGGGATCACAAGTTCATGAACGTCGACGTCTTCCCTTTTCACCCCGCCGCCGGTCGGGTAGCTGTGTCTGCCATGCGTTCGGTTCTTTCCAGGGTCCTGCCGGGCCGCCTCCTTGCCGTTGCGGCGCTCGCGGCCGCGCTCGCCCTGCCGCCGGCCGCCCCGGCCGCAGCGCAGCGAAGCCTGTCGGTGGTGCGCGACGCGGAGATCGAGGCGCTCGTCGCCGACTATGCGCGGCCGATCCTCGACGCCGCCGGCCTCGGCAAGTCCGGCATCGAGATCGTGCTCGTCAACGATCCGTCTTTCAACGCCTTCGTGACCGGCCGGCGCATCTTCATCAACACCGGCGCGCTGATGATGGCCGAGACGCCGAACGAGATCATCGGCGTGCTGGCGCACGAGGCCGGCCACATCGCCGGCGGCCACCAGCAGCGGCTGCGCGAGCAGCTTGCCCGGGCGCAGACCATGGCGGTCATCGCCACGCTTCTCGGTGCGGGTGCGGCGGCGGCCGGCGCGGCGACGGGCACGGACGGCCTCGCCCAGGGCGGCGCGGGCATCGCGACGGGCGGCATGGAGGCCGCGCGGCGCTCGGTGCTCGCCTACCAGCGCACCGAGGAGACGACGGCCGACCGCGCCGCGATCACCTATCTGGAGCGCACGGGCCAGTCGGCGCGCGGCATGCTCAAGACGTTCGAGCGGCTGGCCGGCTCGATGGCGCTGGCGGGCGTGCGGGTCGATCCCTACCAGATCAGCCACCCGATGCCGCGCGAGCGCATCGCCAATCTGGAGACGCTGGCGCGCGGCAGCAAGAACTTCGAGCGCGCCGATCCTCCGGTGCTGCAGCAGCGCCATAACCTGATGCGCGCCAAGATCGCGGCCTACACGCAGGGCCAGGCCGCCGCGGCGCGGATGTTCGCGCGCGACCCGCGCAGCGTGCCGGCGCTCTATGCCGACGCCATCGGCTCGATGCTGTCGGGCAACGCCCGCGCCGCCGTGGGCAAGATCGACGCGCTGGTCAGGGCCGCGCCGAAGAACCCGTACTTTCACGAGATGCGCGGCGAGATCCTGATGAAGGCGGGGCGACCCGCAGAGGCGGCGGATGCGTTCGCGACCGCGCTCAGGCTCGATCCGCACAAGTCGGGCATCATCCAGATCGGCTACGGGCAGGCGCTGATGGCGACCGACAAGCCCGACCTCGTGCGCAAGGCCGTGGTCGAGCTGCAGTCCGGCCTCTCGCGGGCGAAGGAATACGCCGCCGGCTACCGCTATCTGGCGCAGGCGCACGGCAAGCTCGGCAACGTCGCCGAGGCCGAGCTGACCACGGCCGAAGGCCATTTCTATTCCGGCAACTACCGCGAGGCGAAGATCTTCGCCGCCCGCGCCCAGCAGAAGCTGGCCAGGGGCACGCCGGCATGGCTGCGGGCGCAGGACATCATCAACTACAGACAACCCGGCCGCCGCTGACGGCCGTACCAACCGAGGAACCATTCATGAGCAAGGCCATCGCTCTCGGCATCGCCGGCGTCACCGTTTCCTTCGCCATGCTGGCGGCGGGGTTCCTGGCCGGCAGCCGCGGCGACCTCGTCGCCGCGCCCCGCGGTGCCGACGGCGCCCGTCCCTCGCTGGCGCAGGTGACGAGCCGGGCCGATGTCGAGGCCATCGTCCGCAGCTACCTGATCGAGAACCCGGAAATCCTGACCGAGATGCAGATCGTGCTCGAGGATCGCCAGCGCGAGGAGCAGCGGCTCGCCGTGCTCGACGCGATCGGCTCCTCCTCCGACGCCATCTTCGACGCCACCTATGACGGCGTCGTCGGCAATCCGGAAGGATCGACCACGGTGGTCGAGTTCTTCGACTACAATTGCGGCTTCTGCAAGCGCGCCTATGAAGACATGGCCGCGATGGTGGCCGAGGACGACGACCTGCGCTTCGTCCTCAAGGAGTTCCCCATCCTCGGGCCGGACTCGCAGCGGGCGCACATCGTGTCGATGGCCTTCCGCACGCTGGCGCCGGAGAAGTATGCCGAGTTCCACCGCACGCTGCTTCTGGGCAGCCGCGCCACCGAGGCGACCGCCATCGCGGCGGCCGTCGGGCTCGGCGTCGACGAGGCGGCGCTGCGCGAGGAGATGAAGAACCCGGCCATCGCCGACGCCTTCCAGGAGACCTACGAGCTCGCCCAGAAGCTCGCCATCACCGGCACACCCTCCTACGTCATCGGCCAGGAGGTCGTGTTCGGCGCGCTGGGCCAGGCGGTGCTGAAGGAAAAGGTCGAGCTTGCCCGCGCCGGCGACTGAGCGACACCCCCTCCGAACATCCGTTGTGGACATGAAAAGAACGCACTTGCGCTCTTTGCGTCGCCGCCTATGCCCTTTATAGAGGTGCGCGGCGCGCAGGAACCACAGATGCCCGATATCGTGTACGCCCCGGACGGCCCAGCGTTTCCATGCCCGGCTCAGGCAACCGGGGCGGAGGCGGCCGTTGGCGGCGCGATCCACGAACTCGGCAGCCAAGGCATGACACAGGCGCACGACGCGCCAGCCGCCCGGACCTGACCGGCGGAGAAGAACACAAGGGACGGGACGAAGATGTCGACCAGAAAAGCCGGGATTGACCAGCAGCTCATCCGCGACCTCGCGGGCATCCTCGAAGAGACCAACCTGACGGAAATCGAGGTCGAGCAGGACGATCTGCGCATTCGCGTCTCGCGCACGCCGGCACCGGTCCAGGCCTATGCCCCCGCGCCCGCCTTTGCCGCTCCTGCGCCGGCCGCCGCCGCGGCTGCTCCCGCTTCCACTGCGCCTGCTGCGGCCGACACGTCCCGGAATGCGGTGCCGTCGCCGATGGTGGGCACCGCCTACAGCGCGCCGGCGCCGGGGGCCAAGCCCTTCATCGAGGTCGGCCAGACGGTCAGGGAAGGCCAGACGCTGCTGATCATCGAGGCGATGAAGACGATGAACCAGATTCCGTCGCCGCGCTCGGGCACGGTGACGGCCATCCTGTTCGAGGACGCGCAGCCCGTCGAGTTCGGCGAGCCGCTTGTCGTCATCGAATGACAGGCGCCCCGATGTTCCACAAGATCCTCATCGCCAATCGCGGCGAGATCGCGCTCCGGGTGCTGCGCGCCTGCAAGGAACTGGGCATCAAGACGGTGGCGGTCCACTCCACCGCCGATGCCGACGCCATGCACGTGCGGCTGGCCGACGAGAGCGTGTGCATCGGCCCGCCGCCCTCGCGCGACTCCTACCTCAACATCCACCAGATCGTGGCGGCCTGCGAGATCACCGGGGCGGACGCGATCCATCCCGGCTACGGCTTCCTGTCGGAGAACGCCAAGTTCGCCGACATCCTCGCCGCCCACAACATCGTCTTCATCGGCCCCTCGGGCGACCATATCCGCATCATGGGCGACAAGATCGAGGCCAAGCGCACGGCCAAGCGGCTGGGCATCCCGGTGGTGCCGGGCTCGGAGGGCGCGGTCTCCGACGAGGCCGAGGCCAAGCGCATCGCCGCGGAGATCGGCTATCCCGTCATCATCAAGGCGTCGGCCGGCGGCGGCGGGCGCGGCATGAAGGTGGCGCGCTCGGAGGCCGACCTTGCCGTGGCGCTGGCCACGGCGCGCTCGGAGGCGGGCGCGGCCTTCGGCGACAACGCCGTCTACATCGAGAAGTATCTGGAGAAGCCGCGCCACATCGAGGTGCAGATCGTCGGCGACGGCGCGGGCAGCGCCATTCATCTCGGCGAGCGCGACTGCTCGCTGCAGCGCCGCCACCAGAAGGTGTGGGAAGAGGCGAACTCGCCGGCGCTGAACGCGGCCGAGCGCGAGAGGATCGGCGGCATCTGCGCCCGCGCCATCGCCGATCTCGGCTATTCGGGGGCCGGCACCATCGAGTTCCTGTACGAGAACGGCGAGTTCTACTTCATCGAGATGAACACGCGGCTTCAGGTCGAGCATCCGGTGACGGAGGCGATCACCGGCATCGACCTGGTGCACGAGCAGATCCGGGTGGCCTCGGGCGGCGGGCTTTCGGTGCGGCAGGAGGACATCCGCTTCCACGGCCATGCCATCGAGTGCCGCATCAATGCCGAGGACCCGAAGACCTTCACGCCCTCGCCCGGCACCATCACGCACTACCACACGCCGGGGGGGCTGGGCATCCGCGTCGATTCGGCGGTTTATTCAGGCTATAAAATCCCACCCTACTACGACAGCCTGATCGGCAAGCTGATCGTGCACGGGCGCAACCGGGTCGAATGCATGATGCGGCTGCGCCGCGCTCTCGACGAGTTCGTGGTCGACGGCATCAAGACGACGCTGCCGCTGTTCCGCGACCTCATCGGCAACTCCGACATCGCCAATGGCGACTACGACATCCACTGGCTCGAAAAACACCTCGCCGAGGGCGAGTAAGAGACAGGGGGCGCGATGACCCGACCGCTCGCGCCCGGAGACCGCATCCCGGCCGACCTGCTGTTGCGCGCCTATGCGTCCGGCGTCTTCCCGATGGCGGAGAGCGCCGACGACCCGGAAGTGTTCTGGGTGCGGCCCGAGATGCGCGGCATCATCCCGCTCGACGGCTTCCACGTGCCGAGGAGCCTTGCCAAGATCCTGCGGCAGGGCCGGTTCGACATCCGCTTCGACACGGATTTCGCCGGCGTCATCGACGGCTGCGCCGAGGCGCGCGAGGGGCGCCCCTCGACCTGGATCAATCAGCCGATCCGCGAAGCCTATGGCGAGCTGTTCGCGCGCGGCTACTGCCACACGGTCGAGGCGTGGCGCGACGACCGGCTCGTCGGCGGGCTCTACGGGGTGACGCTCGGCCTCGCCTTCTTCGGCGAAAGCATGTTCTCGCGCGAGACGGATGCCTCCAAGGTCTGCCTCGTCCATCTCGTGCAGCGCCTGAAGGAGCGGGGCTTCGCGCTCCTCGACACCCAGTTCACCACCGAGCACCTGAAGCGCTTCGGCGCGATCGACGTGCCGCGCAACCGCTACGAGAAGCTTCTGGAGGAGGCTCTGGAGGGCACGGCGACCTTCGCGCCGTGACCGCTCAGTTTCCGGCCGTCTCGGGCGGCGGGACGTCCGATTCCTGCTTGCAGGCCTTCAGCCACACGTCGTAGACGGCGTGCTCCACGGCATTGAGGCCGGGGCTTTCCGCGAACATCCAGCCGGTGAAGATGCGCCTGATCTTGCGGTCGAGCGTGATCTCGTCGACCTCGACGAAGGAATCCGTCTTCGGCTCCTCGGTCTCGGGCGACGACCAGCACACGCGCGGCGTCACCTGGAGCGCGCCAAACTGCACGGTCTCGTCGATGTAGACGTCGAAGGTGATGATTCGCCCGGTGATCTTGTCGACGCCGGTGAACTCGGCCACCGGATTGCTGATGCGCTCGGCGAGCGCCGGGACGGCGGAAAGCGCAAGAAGCCCCGAGGCGGCGACGGCCATCACGGCGCGATGCGGCAGCGAAAGCGGGCGGGTCATGATTCCAAGGCGGTTGCCCATGCGGCGGCGGGTCCGGTTGTTCGGCAGTCGGTCGCTACCGGTTAGACGGCAATTGTGGCGACAAAAGCCCCGCCCGCACGGCGAAGCGACCGGTCAGGACGGCGTCCAGGCGTCGTAGTCGCCGGTGACACGCGGCCGCTCGCCGGCGGCGAGCACCGAGCCCTTGGGACGATAGGCGGCGCCGGTGCCGGTGAGGTTGGGCCGGTGCGGCTTCTGCCACTCGCGCGGCTTGTAGTCTTCCTTGCTCGGCGGCGTGTCGGTGCGATAGTGCATCCAGCCGTGCCAGCCGGGCGGAATGGCGGAGGCTTCCGCATAGCCGTTGTAGATCACCCAGCGGCGGGTGCGGCCTTCCGAATCCTTGCCGCCCTCATAGTAGACGTTGCCGAACTCGTCCTCGCCCACGCGCTCGCCGGAGCGCCAGGTGTGGAAGCGTGTGCCGAGCGTCTGCCCGTTCCACCAGGTGAAGAACTGCAAAAGAAAGGCCTTCATCGATTCCTCCGGCTGTCCAGCCGCCGCCAGTGCCTTATGCCGCCACGGGACCGGCTTTGCAAGCGGCGCCGGTGCGGCGAATGCGTTCGGATGCGGCACATTCCACGCTCAGTCGGCCCAGACGATGGGGCGCTCGTAGACGAGCGCGGGAATGCCGGATTCACTGCTGCCGCAATTGGCCGTGCGCCCCACCTCCGCGAAGCCCTGCGCGCGGTAGAAGGCGACGGCCTTGAGGTTCTTCTCCTCGACCTCCAGCCGCACGCGTTCGGCTTCGGGAAAGCAGCCTTCGATCTCGTCGAGCAGCAGGCCGCCGATGCCCCTGCCCTGCAACTGCGGCAGCACGTAGAGCTGGCGCAGGAGGACGGTAGCGCCGCCGTCGGCGACGGAGGCGAAGGCCACACCGCCGATGCGCTCGCCGTCGTCCGCGACGAGGAATTCGGAATTGGGCGTACCAAGCCGCGCCTCGAGCGCCGGGAGCGAGTGCCACTCCTCGGTGATCGCCCTCACCCGGTCCGGGCCGTAGATCGCGTCGTAGGTGTCGTGCCAGGTCGCGACCAGCAGCGCGCGGATCGCCGGCAGGTCGCGCGCCGAAGCCGTGCGCACGAACATGGCGCTACTCGATGCCCAGCCGCGCCTTGCCAGCCGCGCCTTGACGAGGTCGTTGACGGCCTGCGGGTTGGCCTTGCCGCCGGTCGCCTTCATCACCTGGCCGACGAACCAGCCGGCGAGCGTCGGCTTTTCCTTCGCCTGCGCCACCTTGTCGGGATTGGCGGCGATCACCTCGTCCACGGCCTTCTCGATGGCGCCGGTGTCGGTCACCTGCTTCATGCCCCGCGCCTCGACGATCCGGCGCGGGTCGCCGCCCTCGTTCCAGACGATCTCGAACAGGTCCTTGGCGATCTTGCCGGAGATCGTGCCTTCCTTGATCAGGTCGATGATCGCGCCGAGCTGGTCGGGCGAAACCGGAGTCGATTCAATGTCCTTGCCCGATTTGTTCAAGGCGCCCAGCAGGTCGTTGATGACCCAGTTGGCGGCGGCCTTGCCGTCGCGGCCGGCGGCGAGCTTCTCGAAATAGTCGGCAATCGCCTTCTCGGAGACCAGCACCGAGGCGTCGTAGGCCGACAGGCCGAGCTTCTCGATCAGGCGGATGCGCTTGTCGTCGGGCAACTCCGGCAGGTCCTGCGCCAGCGCGTCGACATAGGCCTGGTCGAACTCGAGCGGCAGCAGGTCCGGATCGGGGAAGTAGCGGTAGTCGTGCGCCTCTTCCTTCGAACGCATCGAGCGCGTCTCGCCCTTCACCGCGTCGAACAGGCGGGTTTCCTGATCGATGCTGCCGCCGTCTTCCAGAATCCCGATCTGGCGGCGCGCCTCGTACTCGATGGCCTGGCCGACGAAGCGGATCGAGTTGACGTTCTTGATCTCGCAGCGCGTGCCGAAGGGCTCGCCCGGCCGGCGCACCGAGACGTTGACGTCGGCGCGCATCGACCCCTCGTCCATGTTGCCGTCGCAGGTGCCGAGATAGCGCACGATGGTCCTGAGCTTGGTCAGGTACGCCTTGGCCTCGTCGGCCGAGCGCAGGTCCGGCTTCGACACGATCTCCATCAGCGCCACGCCCGAGCGGTTCAGGTCGACATAGGACATGGTCGGATGCTGGTCGTGCATGGACTTGCCGGCGTCCTGCTCCAGATGCAGGCGCTCGATGCCGACCTCGATCTCCTCGAAATTGCCCTGCCGGTCGGGGCCGACCGAGACGATGACGATGCCCTCGCCGACGATCGGCTGCTTGAACTGCGAGATCTGGTAGCCCTGCGGCAGGTCGGGATAGAAATAGTTCTTGCGGTCGAACACCGACTTCAGGTTGATCTTGGCCTTGAGGCCGAGGCCGGTGCGGATCGCCTGCCGGACGCACTCCTCGTTGATGACCGGCAGCATGCCCGGCATCGCCGCGTCGACGAGGCTGACATTGGCGTTCGGCTCCGCGCCGAAGGCGGTCGAGGCGCCCGAGAACAGCTTGGCCTGCGACGTCACCTGCGCATGCACCTCCATGCCGATGATGACCTCCCAGTCGCCGGTGGCGCCGGGAACGAGGCGCTTGGGGTCGGGCGTGCGCGTGTCGATGATCGTCATGGCAATCCGGTTCTGTTCTGGGAGCGGGCCGGCAGGCCCCTTGGCATAAGGCTTTCGCTAGATCAAACCGCTCGCGCATGCAAGCGCCCGCGGCCGTCCGCGCGCCGGGCTTGGCTTTTGCGCGCCGTGCCGGTATAGGCGGCGGCGAAGAACAGGTGTCTTTTGCCGCACACTTTTGAGTCCCGCTAAGGCCCTGACGCTCCGTAGCGACCGTCAGGGCATGAAAAACCCGAACCGCTGCCGCTTCCCGCGGCGGCTGGATTTGTCACGGCCGTCACCGGCCAGGTTTTTCCGGACTCTCATCATGGACATCACGCGCGCTGAACAGCGCATCCTGCATCTGCTCGCACAGGGCGGATGGATCGCCGTCGAGAAAGACGAAAAGGGGCGGATCGAAAGGGCCCACTGCCACACCCGCGACAACTGGCGCTATGCGGCCTTCGACATGGCGCTGTTCCGGCGGCTGCGCCGTCGCGGGGCCATCGCGTCGAAAGAAGGCGGGCCCTATCGGATCACGCGCCGCGGGCTCGCGCTGGTGCGCGCGAGGCCCGACAACCGCTGAACAGCGACGCCCGCCCGACAAGGCGGGCGTCCGGTTCAGGCGGTGGCGATGTATTCGCGAATCTGGTCGACCTCGCGCACGGCCTCCTCGATGCGCCGCTTGACCACGTCGCCGATCGAGACGATGCCGTCGAGGCGGCCGCCCTTCTCCACGGGGAGATGGCGGAAGCGTCCGCGCGTCATCACCTCCATGACGTGGATGACGGTGTGGGTCTCGCGGCAGGTGGAGACCTTGGCGGTCATCACCTCCGACACCTTTCTGTCGAGGGCCGTCGCTCCCGACTGGCCGATGACGCGCACGATGTCGCGCTCGGAAAGAATGCCGAGGATCCTGCCGTCGCCGTCGGTCACCACCAATGCGCCGATGCGCTTCTCGGCCAGAAGACCGGCCGCATCCGCCAGCGTCGCATCGGGGCCGAGCGTGACCACATCGCGGCCCTTCTCATCCAGAATAGACTTCACGGTCATTTGCGCGCTCCTCCGGTTGGTGGCTCAGGCGACTATCGCATGAACCGGCCTGCCTCCCGCAGCCATGTGGCATGGTGCGCCCAAGCCCTGCGGTTTTCAAGAGCGTGTCAGGGGCGCCGGTCGAATGCGCGCACGAGCAGGAAGCCGGCGAGGAAGCCGCCGATATGGGCCTCCCAGGCGATGCTGCCACCGTCGTCCGGCGCGCCGAATCCGAGCCCCATCAGGAGGTTGACCACGAGCCACACGGCAAGGAACGTCACCGCCATGCGCGAGCGGAACACGTCCGGGATCGAAAGGACGCGCCCTGCGAAGGCGGCCCTGCCCTCGTTGCGGTCGATGCGGAAGCCGAAGCGCGCGGCCGCCCCCATCATGCCCGAGATCGCGCCCGAGGCGCCCACCAGCGGCACGGCGTCCGCCGGATGCAGGACGTAGTGCAGGCCCACCGCGGCGAGCGACGTGACCGCCCAGAACAGCAGGAAGCGCGCCGCGCCGATGCGGTTGGCCAGCGGCGAGCCGAAGGCGGCGAGCCAGATGGTGTTGACCGCCAGATGCGCGACGCCGCCATGCAGGAAGGCATAGGTCAGCGGCGCGAGGAAGGCGTAGACGTCGAGGGCGTAGCCGCCCGAATAGCGCAGCGGAAAGAAGGCGTAGCGCAGGATCAGGTCGAAATCCTGCTGCGGCGTCAGCAGCCACGTCCGGTAGAGATGGACGGCGATGCAGGCGAGCGCCAGCGCCATGACCACGCCGGGAAGATTGAACACCGGCTCCCGCGCTTCCCGCATGACGGGTGGTGGCGGAGCCTCGGCGAGGTCGCGGTCATCGGTCGCGGTCGTTCGTCATCGCGGACGGGCTAGCAGAGGCGGCAGCGCGAGTAAATCAAAAGCCGTCCGGGCCCATCCGTTTCCGGACGGTCTCGGACGGCTTCCGGTCGAGCCCCCTGCTCATCTCCCGAGATGTATCGCGGCCTGCGGCGCGCGCCCCTCTTGGCTGGAACGGAACATGCCACAGCCTCCGGCCCCCGGCAACGTAAACCATTCATTAACCTTAACAAACCGGAAAGCCGTGCATAACGGTTAACGGGGCTGGCACGGCTTCTGCTTGTTGCTGCATGTAACGGTCAAAGGACGACGCTTCTGTTCGCCGATGACACAACCGCGATGGACAGGGGGCGGTGGAGACATGAAACAGCAAGGAACGATCGCGTTGTTCCAATATTGGAACAGGTTGCGCGGGTCCCGGCCCGCACCGCAACGCAGCGAGATCGAGCCCGTCGATATCAAGTCGCTGCTGGCGGACACCTTCATCCTGGAGAGCGACGCGCGCGGCGAAGCCATCTTCCGTCTCGCCGGCACCCGGCTGTGCGCAACCTACGGCCGCGAGCTGAAAGGCTATTCCTTCCCTCTCCTGTGGTCGCAGCGCGACCAGCGCATCGTCTCCCGCCATGCCTTCTCGGCGTTCCACCACAACGCCGTCGTGGTCGTGACCTTCGACGGCGTCAGCCGCAACGGCAGGACCAACGCGTTCGAGATGGTGCTGCTGCCGCTCGAGGGCGGCAAGGACAGCCCGCGCCTGCTCGGCGCGATCACGCCGCTCACCCGCCCCTACTGGCTGGGCGCCGACCCCGTGGTCGAGAACAGGATCGACACGCTGCGCGTCGTCGACCCCGACCGGGAGAAGCTCTTCCTGCCCGGCCGCTCGCTGATCGGCGCGCCTCCGCTCGCCCCGCGCCAGCGGGCGATGATCGACGGCGAGCCGGACGGCGGCCGGCGCATCCGGCATCTGGTGGTGTTCGAGGGCGGCAAGGAACGATAG
>JALHFU010000163.1:0-6638 GCA_022838525.1 Hyphomicrobiales bacterium
AATGGCCTGATTTTGCTCCGCCGTTGACAGAAACTTTCCAGCCCGGCGCAACTGCCATAGCTTCGTACGGCCAACGTTTAGCCGCTCACAGACTTCTTTTTCAGGGAGTATTCGCATGTGTCCGCTCCGCTCCACTTGGTTGCGTTCGGACACTTAAATTCAGCATAGGCAGTCGGATTGATATGCCGACTTCCAATCAATTTCATTGTGAAGCTGGCATAACTTTCCGCGGCGGGCGCAGGGCGCGATAGATCGCGCGGGGGAGGTCTTCATAGGCATCATCGCCGAAGACCGCGGCAGCAATGGCATTTATGAAGTTCATGGGATAGGTGCGCGGTCCCGCCGTCGGCGACAACGGAACGTCATCCGGGATCTTCCCGACCGCGCCACAATAGATCTCGAATAGCTCGCGAAAGAACGCTTTGCGCCACGGGTCGTTTGACGTCACCCGCTTTAAGCGCTGGTGCGAGTGACCGAGATTTGAGCCGAGCGCGTGATAATAGGCGGACATTCTGTGCAGGCAACGATAGGTCGTTTCGAGGTCTGCTATCCACTGCAAAGCCTGAGCTTCGTATTCTTCGGCTGAAAGGCGATCTGCGCAGAATGTTTCATCATTCGGTCCGATGGCGACACGCTCTTGTTCCACAAGCACCACGGCCATCACGTCCGCAATCTGCTTTGCCGTTCGCGCGTGCCCTTCGGAGAAATTACCCCCCTCAATCCCGACAATGGCGTTCAAGGACAGACGGAACACCGCACTGTCGACCTTGCCGGATGCTTCCTCGATGGCGCCGGCATCAACGCCAGGCGTCCCGCCAAGTGCTGCCCGTGCCGCATCGACGGCGGCGTTCGTGACCACCTCCAAATCGCGTTGATCGATCATGCCTCCCCCCTCCGCAACGTCACAACGTTGCCGCCCTCCTCGGGAACCAGCGGCACCACGGCGCGCGCGGCAAGCTCTTCCAGCCCGTCGGCGATCCACCGGCCATAGTGCCGCTCGATCATCGCAACACTGGTATCGTGCAGCGCAGCAACAAGTCGGATCGGCAGGTTCGCGCGGATGCCGCGGACGATGCTGGAATGGCGGAGAGCATAGGGGATCACGTCAGGCAGATTCGCCCTCGTGCGGATATTCTCCCACGATCGGCCAAGTTCGCTCGACGACTTCCACGGCCCGCGGTTGACGCGCTCCCACCGAATGCCACCGGCAGTCTGTTCATGCCTCCAACGCTCTAGCAGCGGTTCATCAGCATCACGGCCTGCCGTGGCCGGTAGCAGCGTATCGAGCACGTCGGTGCCGACAGGGACCGGGATCGCGCTTCGCCTGCCTCCCCTGCCCTTGCGGCTCGCTGGCACCATGAGCCGCGCCTCTTTCCGCTGGTAATCGGCAACGCGCATTCTCGCGACTTGCGAGAACCGCGCACCAGTCGCCGCAAGCACAACAACGAAGCGGAACAGGTCGCCCTCCCATTCCTCTTCGTGGTCGATCTCTCGTGCTGCGCGGATCAGTGCGGCAATCGCGCTATCGGTCAATATCTGGTTTTCCCGCGCCACCGGCACCGCGTCATCATCTTCCAAGCGATCGGCTTTCAGCCCATGCTTGATAACGGCCGGGATGGTCGGACTGAGCCTTTCGCGGTTCGCGGAATAGGCTTCATTAAGCGCGGCTTTCAGATCATTGATGAGCCGCTGCTTTGTCGTGGCCTTCATCGTGTCGGGAAGATTGCCACGCCATGCGAGGAGGTCGGCTTCCTTCAAAGCATGTAGGCCGATCTCCGCAAGCGGAGCCGCGGGAATGGCTTCCTGCTTCCCTCGCGCCTTCTGGCCTGCCACATACCGCCCAAGGCGCTGCGATGCGTCGGAACGAACCGGCCTGCCTTTGCGGCGCGAGTCGCGCGCGTCACGCTCGGCAGCATAGGCGGCGACTGCGAGCCCGACAGAAAGCGCGGGGCCTTCGGCAGCGGCTTGCGCTTCCGCCCGTGCTTGATCGACCAGCTTCCGCGCTTTCCGCACCGCAGCGTCGTAATCCAACGTGCCGGCCTTCAAATGGTCGTCGGCGGTCCCGACGTCGGCGCGGCGATATCCGGCCTTGTGGCGCCATCGGACGATCCACACGCCGCCGCTCTTTCCCTTCCGATATCCAAGATGCACCTGGGCATCTATGCCCCGCCAATGCAGCCCGGCCGGGAGACTAGCCCGCGCCGCGCGGGTCGTGATGGAAGCCTCTTCCAGCGTCTTCGCCATGCTGCCAAATCCCCAAACCGTGTAATATCCGTGTAATATACATGACTGGACGGTTTTGAACAATGGTGAACGTATTTGCTATAACCTGTTGATTTTTATGAACCTGGATAAACGACAGGGAACGTTTTCAACAAATTGAGCGCGCCCTTTCACGGCGGAAACACGGGTTCGAGTCCCGTTGGGCGTGCCATTGACCATCAAGGACTTGGCGGCAGTTCCGCTTTTCCCCATGGATGTCGATCACCACGCGCGATGCCGGCTGCCGGCGCGCCGACACACGCTTACCCACCTTCCGCCGATGCCTTCGCGAAATGCAGGGTTGTGATGGCCGTTACACCGTCATGAGCTTGTCGATCTCCGCGCGGGCGATGCCGAGGCCCCAGCGCAGCAGGGCTGCGGCCTGCCCGTCGTCGGCGGCTTCCACGTAGCACCGCACCTCGGGCGCGTTGCCGGAAACGCGGAAGTGAACGGTGCGGCCGTCGGCGGACAGGACGCGGACGCCGTCGCGGGCGTCGACGCTGTCGATCGTGCCGAGATCGGCGAGCAATTCGCGCCGGTAGGCGTCGTCATGCTCCAGCCTGTCGAGGAACGGCGCGCTCGCCCGGCTCGGCACCTCGCGCAGCCGGTCGCTGGCGGTGGCGCGGAAGCCCAAGCGGGCGGCAAGCTGCGACAGGGGCATGCCGTTGCGCGCGACGTCGCTGAGGACGCAGACGATCGGCAGCATCGCGTCGCGGGTGGGAAGTGCCGCAAGCCGCCGGCCCTCGCCCTCCACGGGAGACGCGAGCAGCACGCCGCCATTCGCCTCGAAGCCGACCACGCGCGCCGCCCCCGACCGCACTGCGGCGGCCATGCCCTCGATGACATAGGGCGAGCCGACGCGCGTGCGCACGACCTCGCGGAACAGGCCGCATGCCTCCAGCGCCGAGTTGGAGGTGACGGGCGTCACCACCGCATCGGCCTCCAGGCGCGCGGCGGTCATGGCGCCGACGAGATCGCCGCGGACGAAGCGGCCGGTCTCGTCGGCGATCAGAGGCCGGTCGGCATCGCCGTCGGTGGAGACGATGGCGTCGAAGCCGCCCTCGCCCGCGAAGCGGTGCAGCAGCGCGACGTCCTCCGGCCGCAGCGCCTCCGTATCGACGGGAATGAAGGCCTGCGCCCGGCCGAGCGGAACGGCCTCGGCGCCGAGCGCCGACAGCAGGTCGACGATCAAGTCGCGCGCCACCGAGGAATGCTGGTAGACGCCGACGCGCAGCCCCGTCAGCGCCTCGCGGCCGAAGAAGTCGAGATAGCGGGCCGAGTAGCGGCCGAGGATATCCGGGAGGGTGCGCAGCTCGCCGCGCCGCGGCGCATCCGGCAGCGGCGGCCCGGAATGGATCGCCACGATCCCGGTTTCGTCGCGCTTGTCGATCTCGCCGTCGGCCCGGTAGAATTTCAGCCCGTTGCGGTCCTCGGGGATATGACTTCCGGTGACCATGATCGCCGGCAGGCCCTGTTCCATGGCGCGAAGCGCCAGCGCCGGTGTCGGCACGGCGCGGCAATCGAGCGCGTCGAAGCCCGCTGCCCGTATGGCGCCGTGGACGCGGCCGGCGATGGCCGGGCTCGACGCGCGCAGATCGTATCCGACCAGCACGCCGTCGCCGGGCCGGATGTCGCCGCGCCGTTCGAGCAAGGCGAGGAAGGCGCGCGTCCAGCTTTCCGCCGGCGGCCCGTCGAGCTCGCTGACCAGGCCGCGCAGGCCGCTCGTGCCGAATTTCAGATCCGTTGCCATGCTTCACACGCTCGCCATCGTGGTTTTCTCCTGCGGGACCGCCTCAGCCGCCGGTCCTATCCCGGACGCGATGCCGTTGCAGCACCTGCCGATAGAGGTCGAGATAGGCCTCGCACATGGTTTCGGCACGAAACAGTGACGAGAAGCGGGCACGGGCGTTCGCCCCCAGCCGGGCCGCAAGCGCCTCGTCCTGCACCAGCCTCAGCATCGCCTCGCCGAGACGCGCCGGGTCGGCCGGCGGCACCGCGAACCCGGTCTCGCCGTCGAGGTTGATATAGGTGGTTCCGGTGCCGATCTCGCAGGAAATCATCGGCCTGCCCGCCCTCGCCGCCTCGAGCAGCACGACGCCGAACGCTTCCGAGCGCAGGTGGGACGGCAGCACGAAGGCCCGGCAGAGTTCGAGCAGGCACTCCTTGTCCTCCTCCGACACCGCGCCGACGAGGCGGACATGCGGCGGGATCGCAAGGCCCGCGAAAGCCGACGGCTCCGCCGCCCCGGCAATGACCACGGGAAGGCCGGTCTGCCGCGCGGCCTCGACGAGGAACGGCAGGCCCTTGTAGTAGCGCGCCGAGCCGACGAACAGGAAGAAGCCAGAGCCCACCCGTTGCCGCCACTCTTCGACGCGGGCGGACGGCGGCGGCTCGCGCTCCCCGAGGGCGAGCGGGATCACCGCGACCCTTTCCCTGTGGCGAAGAAGCGTCTCGCTCGTGCGGGCATAGTTGGGCGAGGTGGCGACGATGGCGTCTACGCGCCGCAGGAAGGCGTCCATCAGCGGCCTGTAGACGCGCAGCAGACGGCGCTGCCGGACGATGTCGGAATGGTAGACCACCACCGACGGCTTCGCGCGGCCATGCAGGAAATAGAGCACATCCGCGAACGGCCAGGGAAAATGATAGGTCACGACGTCGAACGGCGCGACGAGGCGTCCGAACGCGCGTGCCGCCTGCAGCGAGAAGCTGCTCGACGCAAGGTTGAAGCTGGTTTTCATCGGGTGCACGTGGTGGCGGCCGATCCGCGCCGGCGCTGCCGCCGCATCGTCGTAGACGGCCATCACGTGGCTTTCGACGCCGTGATCGGCAAGCCCCTCGGCAAGGGTGCGGATGACGCTCGGCACGCCCGTGATGTCTTCGGGCAGATAGGTCTTGTAGACATGCAGAACTTTCAAGGCGGGACCCTGCCTGTCGACGGCGCACGCGGAACGATGCGGACATGCACCCCCCACCCACCCGCGTCAACCCGCGCCGGCAATCGCGCTCGCGAGCGGGAAGGCGGCCCGACCGCCGGTATCCGGGGCCAGGCGGGGCGTGATCTCACGGAAGCGGACACGTCTTTAAAAAATATTATGGCGCGGAACACTCGACACCGGCCCTTCCTCGCGTGCAGGGTCCCGCCAACCCCGGACGACACCGGCAGCGTGATAGGACGAAGGAGCAAGGTCGCAGACATGGAATCCGGCATCGATTGCCGCCGGCCCGCGGCCGCCCCGGCCGAGCGAAGGCGGTGGCGACCGTGAAGATCGGCGTGGATGCGCGCAATCTCGTCTCGAACATGACCGGCATAGGCCGGTACGTGCTGGAGATGTGCCGTCATCTGGCGCTGCGCGGCCACGACCTCGTCCTCTACCTGCCCGAGAAGGCCCATCCCGGTTATCCCGCCATCGACGGGGCCGAGCTGAGGACATCGCACCATCCGGGCGCGCTGCGGCGCCTGATATGGGGGCAGACCGTGCTGCCCCGCCTCGCCGCGCGCGACGGCGTCGACGTGCTCTGGGGGCCGGCGCACCGCCTGCCCCGGCGTCTGGACCCGGCCGTGGCCCGGGTGGTCACCATTCACGATCTGACGTGGCGCCATGCACCCTCGTCGATGCGCTGGCGCGGATTGCTGGCGGACAGCCTGCTGATGCGCGGCGCCGTAGAGGCGGCCGACAGGATCGCTGCCGATTCCACCGCCACCGCCGAGGCCGTGGCCGCCGAGTTCCCCGCCTCCCGCGCGAGGATCAGGACCGTCTATCCGGGGCTTTCGGCCATCGCGGCCGGTCCTTCGGGACCGTCCCCGATCCTGTCGCGCCTCGGCGTCGAGGCGCCCTACATGCTCTTCGTCGGCACGCTCGAGCCGCGCAAGAATTTGAAGCGGCTTCTGGGCGCCTATGCCTCGCTCTCGGAGGAGATCAGGGCCCGCCTGCCGCTGGTGCTCGCCGGCGGGCAGGGCTGGGGCTTCACCGATCCCGGCAGCATCGCGCGCCGGCTCGGCATCGAGCGTTCCGTGCGGTTGACCGGCTACGTCGACGACGCCGAGCTTCACGCCCTCTACCGGGGCGCGCGGTTCCTCGCCATGCCGTCGCTCTACGAAGGCTTCGGGCTTCCGATCATCGAGGCGAATGCCGCGGGAATCCCCGTCCTGACCTCGAACACCTCCTCGATGCCGGAGGTCGCCGGCGATGCGGCCCTTCTGGTCGACCCGCTGGACGTCTCCTCGATCGCGGCGGGTCTGGAGCGGCTCGCCTGCGACGACAACGAACACGCGCGCCTCGCCGCCCGCGCCAGAGCCAACGCCTCCCGCTTCGACTGGGCGAAGAGCGCAGCGGCGATGGAAAGCGTGTTCGAGGAGGCGATCCTCGCGCGCCGTT
>JALHFU010000164.1:0-16359 GCA_022838525.1 Hyphomicrobiales bacterium
CTTCTGCTGCCAGACCTCGTGCCCGTCCTACTGGTGGAACGGCGAGCGCTATCTCGGCCCGGCCGTGCTCCTGCAGGCCTATCGCTGGCTGATCGACTCGAGAGACGAGGCGACCGGCGAGCGCCTCGACAATCTCGAGGACCCGTTCCGGCTCTACCGCTGCCACACCATCATGAACTGCACCCAGGCCTGCCCCAAGGGCCTGAATCCGGCCAAGGCCATCGCCGAGATCAAGAAGATGATGGTGGCGCGCCGGACCTGAGCCGGCGCGGATCATGTCGCAGGTGTTTTGCCGCTTGCGACAAAGATATGCGACACGAAGACTCCCGAGATTCCGTGGGTGATGGATTCGTCGCGGGTTTTAGGATTTTCGCGACAATACGACGTGCTATCTCCGAAAGAGACGCCCAATAAATCTACCGATCGCGTAGCCGGCGATGCTTACGAACACCGCTTTCGTCAGCACCTTTGCGACGTCGCTGGCAAATACGTTCAGGTGCTCCAGATTGGGCGGCGTATCTAGCAGACCGGCCAGTGTTACCAAAGGTATGGCCAAGACAAGTGTTAACCATGGATAACCACGAAAAGCAAAAACCATGAATAACGAGTTCACCGCCAGCATAATCATCGAGACTCTCCGTCTTTTCGGTGACCGAAAGTACTCGGGATTGGTTGCAGAATCATTTCCCCTCGCCGGTGATGTGCTCCCCTGGAAAGTCCTCGCTTTGGGTCTAGCCTGTTCCGGAACTGCCAGGGATCGAGCGCACTATGGGGTTCGTTACAGCCTGCAATCTGAAGGTACTATGCAGGCAGGCTAAGTTTGACGCGGTCGTCCAAGGCTGTCGTTGCGAATTTCCCAACACCCGCGACACATTTTATGTGTCCGGCAGGCATCAAGTCGTCACGGCCGGAGAATATCCGCCGCGGCCGAGACCCGAAGGCAAGTCCAACCCGTCACCCTATTCGGCAGGCTTCCCGTCGAGCGAATGGCGCATGATCAGCGGCATCTGGGTGAAGGTGAAGAGAAGCGTGATCGGCATGATGCCCCACACCTTGAACGCTACCCAGAAATCGGTCGAGAAATTGCGCCACACCACCTCGTTGGCGACGGCGAGGAAGAAGAAGAACAGCCCCCAGCGCAGCGTGAGCTTGCGCCAGCCCTCGGCGTCGAGCCGGAAGGCCGACTCGAAGACGTAGCCGAGCAGGGCCTTGCCGAAGAAAAGGCCGCCGAGCAGCACCGCCCCGAACAGCGAGTTGACGATGGTCGGCTTCATCTTGATGAAGAGATCGTCCTGAAGCCACAGCGTCAGCGCGCCGAACACGAACACCACCACGCCCGACACCAGCGGCATGATCGGCAGCGAGCGCGTCATCAGCCACGACACGGTGAGCGCGACGGCCGTGGCGATCATGAACAGGCCGGTGGCGAGGAAGATCGGCCCGCCGAACGCGCCGAGCACGGGCCACGTCCCGACCAGCCATTCGCCGCGCGCATTGGCGAAGAAGAAGACGAGCAGCGGCCCGAGCTCCAGCGCCAGCTTGAGCAGCGGGGCGACCTCCTTCTTCTTGGGGTCGGACGGGTCGCGCTCGAAGATCGGCTCGCTCATCAGTTCACTCCCGCAATCGCTTGCGCGAAATCCTTCGCCGCGAAGGGTTCGAGGTCGTCGATGCCCTCGCCGACGCCGATGAAATAGACCGGCAGCTTGTGCTTGGCCGCGATCGCCACGAGGATGCCGCCGCGCGCCGTGCCGTCGAGCTTGGTCATCACCAGCCCGTTGACGCCGGCGACGTTGCGGAAGATCTCGACCTGGCTGAGCGCGTTCTGGCCCGTCGTCGCATCGACCGTCTGGAGCACGGTGTGCGGCGCGTCCGGATCGTGCTTGCCCAGGACGCGCACGATCTTCTCGAGCTCGGCCATCAGCTCGGTCTTGTTCTGGAGCCGCCCGGCCGTGTCGATGATGAGCACGTCGGAGCCGGCTTCCCTGGCCCTCTCGTAGGCGTCGAAGGCGAGGCCGGCCGCATCCGCGCCGAGCTTCGAGGCCACCACCTCGGAGCCCGTGCGCTCGCCCCATATCTTCAGCTGCTCGATGGCCGCGGCGCGAAAGGTGTCGCCGGCCGCCAGCGTCACCTTGAGCCCGCCGGCGGTCAGCTTGGCGGCGAGCTTGCCGATGGTCGTGGTCTTGCCGGTGCCGTTGACGCCGACGACGAGCACGACATGCGGCTTGTGGGAAAGATCGAGCTCGAGCGGCAGCGCCACCGGCGTCAGCACCTTCTCGATCTCGGCCGCCATCACCGTACGCACCTCCTCGTCGGAGATGTCCCTGCCGTAGCGGCCCGACGCCAGCGCATCGGTGACGCGGATCGCCGTCTCCATGCCGAGATCGGCGCGGATCAGCACGTCCTCGAGGTCCTGCAGCGTGTCGTCATCGAGCTTGCGGCGGGTGAAGACGCCGGAGATCGAATCCCTGAGCTCGCGCGACGACCGCGACAGCCCCTGGGTGAGGCGCTGGAACCACGGCGTCCTCGGCGCGGGCGCCGGAGCCGGCGCGACGGGCTCGGCCTTCTTCTCGACCGCCTTCGTCACCGTGACCCTGGCCGGAGACGGAGTTTCCGCCTCCGCAGACGCTGTCTCCCGCTCCCCACCCGCTTCCTGCTCAGGCGGAGAGGGTGGCGTCGGCGCCGCAACGTCATCCTCGCCGGCAGGCGGATGAGGGACATCCTCGACGGACGGGGGCTCGGGCTCGGGCTCGGGCTCGGGCTCGGGCTCGGGCTCGGGCTCGGGCTCGGGCTCGGGCTCGGGCTCGGGAAGCGGATCGCGCGGCGGCTCCGGCACTTCAACCGGAACTTCCGGCACCGGGCGCGGCTCCGCGACGGGCGGAATTTCGGGTTCGGGCGCGGCAGCCGGCGCTTTGGCGGGCGCGGCCGTCTCCTCGTCGGGCCGGAGCAGGAAATCCGGGACCGGGCCTTCCACCGGCGGCTCCGGCGACGGGGCCGGCGGCGGCGGCGCTTCGGCAGCGGGCTGGACGGCGGTCTCCGCCGACACGTCTGCGGCCTGCCCTTCCTCGACCACCTTCTTGTCGCCGAAGGAAAAGATCTTCTTGATGAAGCCGAAAGCCATGCCTTGCCGTTCCTCGCGTCAGGCCGCCCGCGCCGCGCTGCCCGCGGCGAGCAGCTTGTCGCCGTCATGGCCGGAAACCGTGACATCCACAATCTCGCCCGGACGGCCGGTGCCGAGCGCCGCCACGACGAAACCTTCGGTGCGGCCGATGCCGTCCTGCTCGACCAGCACGCGCTGCCGCGTGCCGACGAGGCCGTCGAGATGCCGGCGATAGGCGCGCTCGCCCGCCTCGCGCAGCCGCGCCGCGCGCTCCTTGACCGTGCGGCGGTCGACCTGCGGCATGCGCGCCGCCGGCGTGCCTTCGCGCGGGGAGAACGGGAAGACGTGCAGATGCGTCAGCCCGCATTCCTCGACGATCCTGAGCGAGTTCTGGAACATCGCTTCGGTCTCGGTCGGGAAGCCGGCGATGATGTCGGCCCCGAACACGATGTCGGGCCGAAGCCGCAGCGCCTCGGCGCAGAAGCGGATCGAATCGTCGCGCAGGTGCCGCCGCTTCATGCGCTTCAGCACCATGTCGTCGCCGGCCTGCAGCGACAGATGCAGATGCGGCATCAGCCGCGTCTCGCCCGCCAGCGCCTCCATCAGCTCTCCGTCGGCCTCGATGGAATCGATGGAGGACAGGCGCAGCCGCGCAAGGTCCGGCACCTGCTTCAGGATCGTCTTCACCAACCGCCCGAGCCGCGGGCTTCCCGGCAGGTCGCCGCCATAGCTGGTGAGATCGACGCCAGTCAGCACCACCTCGCGAAAGCCGTTGCCGACGAGGCGCTTCACCTGCTCCACCACGCCCCCCATCGGCACCGAGCGCGAATTGCCGCGGCCGTAGGGGATGATGCAGAAGGTGCAGCGATGGTCGCAGCCGTTCTGCACCTGCACGAAGGCGCGCGCCCGGCCCTCGATGGCGTCGACCATGTGCGAGGCGGTCTCCCGCACCTCCATGATGTCGTTGACGCGCACCTTCTCGAAAAGATTGACGCCGAAATCCGGCAGCGCGCGATAGCTGTGGGCCCTGAGCTTCTCCTTGTTGCCGAGCACGAGGTCGACCTCGTCCATGGCCGCGAAGCCGGCCGGGTCGGTCTGGGCGGCGCAGCCGGTGACGATGATGCGCGCGGCCGGGTTCTCGCGCCGCGCCTTGCGGATCGCCTGCCGCGCCTGCCGCACCGCCTCGCCGGTCACGGCGCAGGTGTTGACGATGATCGCCCCGCCTTCGAGCGCATCGAGCCCGGCGGCGTGGGCCTCGCGGCGCATCACCTCCGACTCGTAGGCGTTGAGCCGGCAGCCGAAGGTGACGATGTCGATGCCCGGCTCGCTCCCCCTGGCCCCGCTCATGCCGCGCCCTCGATGTCGCGTTGCCATGCCCCGGTCTCGGGGTCGAAGCGGCCGGAGAACTCCCACTCGGCCGGGCCGGTCATGACGACATGGTCGTCGGCGCGCCAGTCGATGACGAGCCGGCCGCCGCTCGGCGCCGTCACCGTCACGGTGCGGCCAGTGCGCCCCGTCCGCGCCGCCGAGACGGCCGCCGCGCAGGCGGCCGAGCCGCAGGCGAGCGTCAGCCCCGCGCCGCGCTCCCAGGTGCGGATGGTCATCGCCTCGCGCGACGTCACCTGCGCGATGGTGATGTTGGCGCGCTCGGGGAAGATCGGATGGTTTTCGAGCAGCGGCCCGAAGCGTTCGAGGTCGTAGGACCACACGTCGCGATCGACCCAGAACACCGCATGCGGGTTGCCCATCGAGACGACGGAGGGCGAATGCAGCACCGGCGCGTCGATCGGGCCGATCTGGAGCTCGATGGCGCGGGTGTCGCGGAATTCCTCGGCCAGCGGAATGTCCTGCCAGCCGAAGCGCGGCCGGCCGAGATCGACCGAGATCGACCCGTCCTCGTGCTCGACCGCGGCAAGGAGGCCGGCCACCGTCTCGAAGACGAAATCCCTGCGCCCGGTCTCGGCCGCAAGGGCGGCCACCACGCAGCGCGTGCCGTTGCCGCAGGCCTGCGCCGGCGAGCCGTCGGAGTTCAGGATCTCGATATAGTTCTGCGTGCCCGGCGTCTTCGGATCGTGGACCGCCATGATCTGGTCGAAGCGCGTGGCGGCGCGACGCGGCCGGCACGGCCGCGCATGTCGGCGACGATGATCTCGTTGCCGATGCCGTTCATCTTGGCGAAGGGGACGCGCGCGCTCATGCGCAGCTATATGGCGGAAATGCCGGTCGATTACCAGTGTCGCGGCCGGCCCGCCATGGAACGCTTTATTAACCCTGCGCGTTGGATTCTCCAAAAGATCGCCATTATTCTGGCGATTGAAGGGATTCGATTACGACCTGCGGGGCGCACCCGCCTCGACGGAGGGAATGGATGGGTTTCAGGATTGGCGGCGTCATCGCCGCAACGTCGCTTCTGGCGCTCGTTCTGGCCGGCTGCCAGAGCGACCGCTTCTCGCGCCTCGACTCGCGCCCGGCGCCGCTGCCCGCGGCGCCCGCGGGTACGGTGACGGCCGGCCAGCTGCCGCCGCCCGTCCAGCCCGGCACCACCGATCCCTCGCAGTTCCCGGAAGCGCCGGGCGCGGGCGGTACGCAGCCCGGCGATCCCACCCAGATGGCGTCGCTGGAGCAGAGCGCGGCCGACATCTCCGCCGGCAGCGTCGCCGGCGTATGGAACGCCACCGTATCCGGCCAGAGCTGCCGCGTGGCCACGCCGCAGACGCGCTTCGGCCAGGGCTTCCGCGCCGGGCCGCTGCGCTGCCCCGCGCCGCTCGACGGCGTCAAGTCGTGGAACGTCTCCGGCAAGCAGCTCGCGCTCTACGACGAGGGCGGCAACGTTTTGGCGCGGCTTTATTCGTCCAGCGGCAACCGCTTCGACGGCCAGACCAGCAGCGGCCAGCCCGTCTCGCTGTCGCGCTAGACTCCCTCGCGACGTCACGGACCCGTTGAAACGGCCCGTGTCTTTGGCTACGCAGTTCCGGGCGGAACCCCGCTTCATGCCGCCCGGCACCGCTTCGAACCCGGCCGCCCGGCCCGGCGCATCAGCCCCGGCCGGCATATCAGGATTGCCCCGCACCGATGTCCCCGCATGACGGGCTGTCGCCCTCCCGTACCGTCCGTCAGGCCTACGACCATCTGGAGGAGACCGGCGCCATCGGCCGCGACCCGGCGCAGATGGCCGTGGTCGACGCGCTCGACCGGCTGATCGAGGACCTGTCCGCCAAGCGGCTGGCCGCGAAATCGAGCGCGCTCGGCTGGCTGTTCGCCAAGCGGCGGCCGGCGCGCGAGCCGGTCAAGGGTCTCTACGTCCACGGCGAGGTCGGCCGCGGCAAGACCATGCTGATGGACCTGTTCTTCGAGCTGGTCCCGGTGCGGCGCAAGCGGCGCGCCCATTTCAACGACTTCATGGCCGACGTCCACGACCGCATCCAGAAGCATCGCGAGCGCCTGAAGCGCGGCGAGACCAAGGAGACGGACCCCATCCCGCCGGTCGCCAGGGCGCTTGCCGAGGAAGCCTGGGTGCTGTGCTTCGACGAGTTCACCGTCACCGACATCGCCGACGCCATGGTGCTGTCGCGGCTGTTCTCGGCCCTGTTCGACGAGGGTGTGGTGCTGGTCGCCACCTCCAACGTCGCACCGCGCGATCTCTACCGCGACGGCCTGAACCGCAGCCTGTTCGAGCCGTTCATCGGCATCCTCGAACGCCACGCCAAGGTGCTGAACCTCGACGGCCCGACCGACCACCGCCGCCGCAGGCTGGAACGGATGCAGGTCTACATCACGCCGCTCGGCCCCGAGGCCGACCGGCAGATGGACGAGGCGTGGGCCGCGGCGACGGCGGGCCTTGCCGTCCACGAGGAGCGGCTGCCGGTCAAGGGCCGCGAGGTCGTGGTGCCGCGCGCCGCCGGCACCGCCGCCCGCTTCGCCTTCGAGGACCTGTGCGGGGCCGCGCTCGCCGCGCGCGACTACCTCGCCGTCGCCGCCCGCTTCGACACGCTGTTCCTCGACCACATCCCGGTCATGGGCCAGGACAGGCGCAACGAGGCCAAGCGCTTCATCCTGCTCGTCGACACGCTCTACGACAACCGCGTGCGGCTCGTCGCCAGCGCCGAGGCCGCGCCGGAAGCGCTCTATCGCGGCACGACCGGGGTGGAGGTCTTCGAGTTCGCCCGCACCGCCTCGCGCCTGACCGAGATGCAAAGCCGCGAATGGCTCGACGGCGCCCGCCAGCAGGACGCGGCTCAATGAGCCCCCGCCGATGAGCCCCGGCCGATGAGCTTCGACCCTGCCGCCGCCGCCATGCTGCTGGCCCTGGCGGTCACGGCGCACAATGTCGAGGAGATGATCTGGCTGCCGGCCTTTCCCCATCCGCCGGCTCTCAGGTGGGACGTCCCGGCCCGCGCCTTCCGCTTCGCGGCCGTCGTCGTCGCGCTCGTCTTCTGGGCCGCGGCGCTGGCGCTCGCCGCCGGGCTGCCGGCCGAGCCGGTCGTGGCCGGCTTCGCCCTGGCGATGATCCTCAACGCCTTCGTCCCGCATCTCGGCCTCATCGTCGTCCTGCACCGCTACCATCCGGGCACCGCCACCGGCCTCCTTCTCGTCGTGCCGGCCGCATGCGCCTATCTCATCGCGGTCGATGCGTCTAACCGCATGCAGGACATGGCTTTTCTGGCATGGACGGCGGCCGGGCTGGCGCTGCTCGCAGCCTCCGTTCCGCTCCTCCTGACGCTGGGGAAGCGCCTAGGCTGACGGATCGCTAGCCGGGCACCGAATTCTTACGTTTACGTAAGACAAAAACCACTTAAACAGTTGAAAATGCTCGTATGGTAAGAATCGGTTGAGTTTTATGCCCGATACGTCTATGCGAAGCCCGATCCGGACGGCCTCCCGTGTCCGGATGAGAACGTCTCGGCAAATTCTGTTCATGCCGGCGCGGTGACAGACCGGCACTCGCAAGGGAACCAATCCATGGCTCGTAACAAGATCGCCCTCATCGGCTCCGGCATGATCGGCGGTACGCTCGCCCATCTGATCGGCCTCAAGGAACTCGGCGATGTCGTGCTGTTCGACATCGCCGAAGGCGTCCCGCAGGGCAAGGGCCTCGACATCGCCCAGTCCTCGCCGGTCGACGGCTTCGATGCGCGCTACACCGGCGCCAACGACTATTCCGCCATCGAGGGCGCCGATGTCTGCATCGTCACCGCCGGCGTGCCGCGCAAGCCGGGCATGAGCCGCGACGACCTCCTGGGCATCAACCTCAAGGTCATGGAGCAGGTCGGCGCCGGCATCGCGAAGTACGCGCCCGACGCCTTCGTCATCTGCATCACCAACCCGCTCGACGCCATGGTCTGGGCGCTGCAGAAGTTCTCCGGCCTGCCGAAGAACAAGGTGGTCGGCATGGCCGGCGTGCTCGATTCGGCCCGCTTCCGCTATTTCCTCGCCGACGAGTTCAAGGTGTCGGTCGAGGACGTCACCGCCTTCGTGCTCGGCGGCCACGGCGACACCATGGTGCCGCTGACGCGCTATTCCACCGTCGCCGGCATCCCGCTGCCCGACCTCGTCAAGATGGGCTGGACCTCGCAGGAGAAGCTCGACGGCATCGTCCAGCGCACCCGCGACGGCGGCGCCGAGATCGTCGGCCTGCTCAAGACCGGCTCGGCCTACTATGCGCCGGCCTCGTCCGCCATTGCGATGGCCGAGGCCTACCTCAAGGACAAGAAGCGCGTGCTGCCCTGCGCCGCGCACCTGTCGGGACAGTACGGTCTGAAGGACATCTATGTCGGCGTGCCGGTGGTGATCGGCGCCGGCGGCGTCGAGCGCGTCATCGAGATCGAGCTCAACAAGAACGAGCAGGGCATGTTCGACAAGTCGGTCGCCTCGGTGGAATCGCTCTGCCAGGCCTGCGCCGAGATCGCACCCGGCCTGAAGCAGTAAGGGAGGCAGGCACGCATGAACATCCATGAATATCAGGCAAAGCAACTTCTGAAGGGCTACGGTGCCCCGGTCGCCGAGGGCGTCGCGATCTTCTCGGCCGGCGAGGCGGAGAAGGCAGCCAAGGCGCTCCCCGGCCCGCTCTACGTGGTCAAGAGCCAGATCCACGCCGGCGGCCGCGGCAAGGGCAAGTTCAAGGAGCTTTCGCCCGAGGCCAAGGGCGGCGTCCGGCTGGCGAAGTCCGTCGAGGACGTCGTCGCCAACGTCAACGAGATGCTGGGAAACACGCTGGTGACCAAGCAGACCGGCGAGGCCGGCAAGCAGGTCAACCGCCTCTATATCGAGGACGGCGCCGACATCGCCCGCGAGCTCTACCTGTCGATCCTCGTCGACCGCTCGGTCGGCCGCGTCGCCTTCGTCGTCTCGACCGAGGGCGGCATGGACATCGAGGCCGTCGCCGAAGCCACGCCGGAGAAGATCGTCACCGTGGCGATCGACCCCGAGGCCGGCGTCACCGACGCCGACGTGGCCAAGCTCAACGAGGCGCTGCAGCTGACCGGCGAAGCCGCCGAGGACGGGAAGAAGCTGTTCCCGATCCTCTACAAGGCCTTCACCGAGAAGGACATGAGCCTGCTCGAGGTCAACCCGCTGATCGTGATGGAGAACGGCCGCCTGCGCGTCCTCGACGCCAAGGTGTCGTTCGACAACAACGCGCTGTTCCGCCATCCCGACATCGTCGAGCTGCGCGACACCACCGAGGAGGACGCCAAGGAGATCGAGGCGTCGAAATACGACCTCGCCTATGTCGCGCTCGACGGCAACATCGGCTGCATGGTCAACGGCGCCGGCCTCGCCATGGCGACGATGGACATCATCAAGCTCTACGGCGCCGAGCCGGCGAACTTCCTCGACGTCGGCGGCGGCGCGAGCAAGGAAAAGGTCACGGCGGCGTTCAAGATCATCACCGCCGACCCGAACGTGAAGGGCATCCTCGTCAACATCTTCGGCGGCATCATGAAGTGCGACGTGATCGCCGAGGGCGTCATCGCGGCGGTCAAGGAGGTGGGGCTGAAGGTTCCGCTGGTCGTCCGCCTCGAGGGCACCAATGTCGAGCTGGGCAAGAAGATCATCGACGAGAGCGGGCTGAACGTCATTTCCGCCGACGACCTCGACGATGCCGCCCAGAAGATCGTCAAGGCCGTGAAGGGGAACTGAGCCAGATGTCCATCTTGATCGACAAGAACACCAAGGTTCTGGTTCAGGGTCTGACCGGCAAGACCGGCACCTTCCACACCGAGCAGGCGCTGGCCTATCACGGCACGCAGATGGTCGGCGGCATCCATCCGCAGAAGGGCGGCGAGAAGTGGACCGGCTCGAAGGGCGAGACCCTGCCGATCTTCGCCTCGGTCGCCGAAGGGCGCGACAAGACCGGCGCGACCGCCTCGGTCGTCTACGTGCCGCCGGCGGGTGCCGCCGCCGCGATCATCGAGGCCATCGAGGCCGAGATGGAGCTGATCGTCTGCATCACGGAGGGGATTCCGGTGATGGACATGGTCAAGGTCAAGGCGAGGCTCGACAGGTCGAAGTCGCGGCTGATCGGCCCGAACTGCCCCGGCATCGTCACGCCCGACGAGTGCAAGATCGGCATCATGCCCGGCAACATCTTCCGCAAGGGCTCGGTGGGCGTTGTTTCGCGCTCGGGAACGCTTACCTATGAGGCGGTGTTCCAGACCACCAACGAAGGCCTCGGCCAGACGACGGCGGTGGGCATCGGCGGCGATCCGGTCAAGGGCACGGAGTTCATCGACGTGCTCGAGCTGTTCCTGGCCGACCCCGCGACCCAGTCGATCATCATGATCGGCGAGATCGGCGGCTCGGCCGAGGAAGACGCGGCGCAGTTCCTCAAGGACGAGGCGAAGCGCGGGCGCAAGAAGCCGATGGCGGGCTTCATCGCCGGACGAACCGCCCCTCCCGGACGCACCATGGGCCATGCCGGCGCCGTGATCTCCGGCGGCAAGGGCGGCGCGGAGGACAAGATCGCGGCGATGGAGGAGGCGGGCATCCGCGTCTCCCCGTCCCCGGCCCGGCTCGGCAAGACCCTGGTCGAGGCGATCAAGGGGTGAGAACCCGGTTCGCCGCAGGCGGATCGAAAGGTCCAGTGGACCTTTCGAAGGGTTCGAACGCCCGAGGCCAAAGCCGAGGGCCGGCGAAGCGATCCCGATAGCGGATCGCCTGAATATCGTGCCCGGCGGTCATCCGCCCGGCACAATCGGCTGACATGAGGGCGGAGATAACCGCCCCGTCAGGGGGGAACACCGGGGCGCGGCGGCGCCCGTAACGCGGCGCGGCCGCTTGAGAACCAAGGAGACGGAGCGGAAGCGCTCCGATGATTGCGATGGCGCGGCAGGATCAGGCCAACGACCTCTTTTCGCTCACCTCGTTCCTCTACGGCGGCAATGCCGACTACATCGAAAGGCTGCATGCCGCCTGGCTCGACGATCCGCAGTCGGTCGATCCCGAGTGGCGCGATTTCTTCGCCGCCTTGAAGGACGACGCCGGCGACGTGCGCAAGAACGCCGAGGGCGCGTCGTGGCGGAAGCCGGGCTGGCCGCTCGCGGCCAATGGCGAGCTCGTCTCCGCGCTCGACGGCGACTGGGGCACGGTCGAGAAGCACTTCGAGAAGAAGGTGAAGGAAAAGGCGGCCGCCACCGGCGACGCACTCTCCGACGCCGACGTGCTGCGGGCTACCCGCGACTCCGTCCGCGCGATCATGATGGAGGAGGACTACGACCGGCCGATCTTCATCGACCATGTGCTCGGGCTCGAATACGCCACCGTGCGGCAGATGCTCGACATCCTCAAGCGCACCTATTGCTCGACGCTGGGCGTCGAGTTCATGCACATCTCCAACCCCGAGGAGAAGGCGTGGATCCAGGAGCGCATCGAGGGGCCGGACAAGGGCATCGAGTTCACCGAGAACGGCAAGAAGGCCATCCTGCAGAAGCTGATCGAGGCCGAGGGCTTCGAGCAGTTCATCGACGTCAAGTACAAGGGCACCAAGCGCTTCGGCCTCGACGGCGGCGAATCGCTCATCCCGGCGCTGGAGCAGATCATCAAGCGCGGCGGCGCGCTCGGCCTGAAGGAGATCGTCTTTGGCATGGCCCATCGCGGCCGCTTGAACGTGCTCACCAACGTCATGGCCAAGCCGCACCGCGCCGTCTTCCACGAGTTCAAGGGCGGCTCCTACGCGCCCGACGACGTCGAGGGCTCGGGCGACGTCAAGTACCATCTCGGCGCCTCGTCGGACCGCGAGTTCGACGGCAACAAGGTGCACCTGTCGCTGACCGCCAACCCGTCGCATCTCGAGATCGTCAACCCCGTGGTGATGGGCAAGGCCCGCGCCAAGCAGGACCAGATCTTCGGCCGCACCCGTGAGGAGGTCGTGCCGATCGAGGCGCGCGCCAAGGTGCTGCCGCTGCTGCTCCACGGCGACGCCGCCTTTGCCGGCCAGGGCGTGGTGGCCGAGATTCTCGGCCTTAGCGGCCTGCGCGGCCATCGCGTCGCCGGCACGGTCCACTTCATCATCAACAACCAGATCGGCTTCACCACCAACCCGCGCTTCTCGCGCTCCTCGCCCTATCCGTCGGACGTGGCCAAGATGATTGAGGCGCCGATCCTGCACGTCAACGGCGACGACCCCGAGGCCGTGGTCTACGCCGCCAAGATCGCCATCGAATTCCGGATGAAGTTCCACAAGCCGGTGGTGGTCGACATGTTCTGCTACCGCCGCTTCGGCCACAACGAGGGCGACGAGCCGGGCTTCACCCAGCCGATCATGTATCGCGCTATCCGCGCCCACAAGACGACGGTGCAGCTCTACGGCGAGAAGCTCATCGCCGAGGGGCTGGTCACCGAGGCCGACATCGACAGGATGCGCGCCGACTGGCGCGAGCACCTCGAGAACGAGTTCGAGGCCGGCCAGGCCTACAAGCCCAACAAGGCCGACTGGCTGGACGGCGCGTGGTCGGGCCTGCGCACCGCCGACAACCAGGACGAGCAGCGCCGCGGCAAGACCGCGGTGCCGATGAAGACGCTGAAGGAGATCGGCAGGAAGCTGACCGAGGTTCCGGCCGGCTTCGAGGTCCACCGCACCATCGCCCGCTTCCTCGACAACCGCCGCAAGGCGATCGAGACCGGCGAGGGCATCGACTGGGCCACCGCCGAGGCGCTGGCCTTCGGCTCGATCCTGATGGAAGGCAACCCGATCCGCCTTTCCGGCCAGGATTCGGAGCGCGGCACCTTCTCGCAGCGCCATTCCGTGCTCTACGACCAGCGCGACGAGAACCGCTACATCCCGCTCAACAATCTCGGCCCGCAGCAGGCCAACTACGAGGTCATCAACTCGATGCTCTCGGAGGAGGCGGTGCTCGGCTTCGAGTACGGCTTCTCGCTCGCCGAGCCGAGGGCGCTGACCATGTGGGAGGCGCAGTTCGGCGACTTCGCCAACGGCGCGCAGGTCGTGTTCGACCAGTTCATCTCGTCGGGCGAGCGCAAGTGGCTGCGCATGTCGGGCCTGGTCTGCCTGCTGCCGCACGGCTACGAGGGCCAGGGGCCGGAGCATTCCTCGGCGCGCCTGGAGCGCTTCCTGCAGATGTGCGCGGAAGACAACATGCAGGTCGCCAACTGCACCACGCCGGCCAACTACTTCCACATCCTGCGCCGGCAGCTGAAACGCGACTTCCGCAAGCCGCTGATCCTGATGACGCCGAAGTCGCTCCTGCGCCACAAGCGGGCGGTCTCGACGCTGTCGGACCTGTCGGGCGACAGCTCGTTCCACCGGCTGCTGTGGGACGACGCCCAGTATCTCGGCAACGAGCCGATCAAGCTGGTCAAGGATTCCAAGATCCGCCGCGTCGTGCTGTGCACCGGCAAGGTCTATTACGATCTCTACGAGGAGCGCGAGAAGCGCGGCATCGACGACGTCTACCTGCTGCGCGTCGAGCAGCTCTACCCGTTCCCGGCCAAGGCGCTCATCAACGAGCTGTCGCGGTTCCGCAACGCGGAGATGGTTTGGTGCCAGGAGGAGCCGAAGAACATGGGCTCCTGGTCGTTCATCGACCCATATCTGGAATGGGTGCTGGCGCATATTGACGCCAAGCATCAGCGCGTGCGCTATGCCGGGCGCCCCGCCGCCGCCTCGCCGGCCACGGGCCTGATGTCGAAGCATCTGGCGCAGCTCGAGGCTTTCCTCGAAGATGCACTGGGCAAGTAACCAACGGCAACGCTGAAGCGAACCAAGGCAACGGAAAACTAGAATGGCTACCGAAATCCGCGTCCCCACTCTCGGCGAATCCGTCACCGAGGCCACCGTCGGCAAGTGGTTCAAGAAGGCGGGCGACGCCATCGCCGCCGACGAGCCCCTGGTCGAGCTCGAGACCGACAAGGTGACGATCGAGGTGCCCGCGCCCGCTGCGGGCGTGCTCGCCGAGATCGCGGTTCAGGAAGGCGAGACCGTCGGCGTGGCCGCCCTGCTCGGCACCATCGCCGAGGGTGCCGGTGCTGCCGCACCGGCCGCGAAGAAGGAGGAGCCGAAGGCCCCCGCCAAGGCTGCGGAACCCAAGGCGGAGCCGGCCAAGCCCGCCGCCGCGCCGGCCGCCGGCAAGACCGACATGCCGCCGTCGCCCTCCGCGGCCCGCGTGCTGGCCGAGGCCGGGGTCTCCGCCGATCAGGTCGCCGGCTCGGGCAAGCGCGGCCAGGTGCTGAAGGCGGACGCGCTCGACGCGGTCGCCCGCGGCGTCTCCGCCCCGGCCGCGCCCGCGGTTCCGGTCGCGGCCCGCGCGCCCTCCTCCGACGAGGATGCGGCCCGCGAGGAGCGCGTGCGCATGACCAAGCTGCGCCAGACCATCGCCCGCCGGCTCAAGGACGCCCAGAGCACCGCCGCCATGCTCACCACCTTCAACGAGGTGGACATGAAGCCGGTGATGGACCTGCGCGCGCGATACAAGGACCTGTTCGAGAAGAAGCACGGCGTGAAGCTCGGCTTCATGGGCTTCTTCACCAAGGCCGTGACGCATGCGCTGAAGGAAATCCCGGCCGTCAACGCCGAGATCGACGGCACCGACATCATCTACAAGAACTACGCCCATATCGGCGTCGCCGTCGGCACCGACAAGGGCCTCGTCGTGCCGGTGGTGCGCGATGCGGATGCGATGTCGATCGCCGAGATCGAGAAGGAAATTGGAAGACTCGGCGTGGCTGCCCGCGATGGCAAGCTGTCGGTCGCCGACATGCAGGGCGGCACCTTCACCATCTCCAACGGCGGCGTCTACGGCTCGCTGATGTCGACGCCGATCCTCAACGCGCCGCAGTCCGGCATCCTCGGCATGCACAAGATCCAGGACCGGCCCGTGGTGGTCGGCGGCCAGATCGTCATCCGCCCGATGATGTATCTGGCGCTCTCCTACGATCACCGCATCGTCGACGGCAAGGAAGCGGTGACGTTCCTCGTCCGCGTCAAGGAAACGCTGGAAGATCCCGAGCGTCTCGTCCTCGACCTCTAGCCGCCGGAGGCCCGTGCGACGGTCATGCAGCGCCAGCCGACCCGCCTGCCCGGATTCCCGCTGCGCGTCGTCGCGCTCGCGACGGCGCTGGCCGGGCAGAGCGTCGCGGCGCTCGCCGCCTGCCCGATGGAGCTCGCCGTCTATCGCGAGCCCGAGACCGGGGCGATGATCGACTTCCGCCCCGGCCGCAACGCGACCGTGACCAACGCCTTCCGCATGGTGTTCGACAGGGGCGTGGTGCTCGACGGCGTCGTGATGTGGGACGGCGAGGTGGCGCGCCCGGTCGGCATGCTGACGCATGACTGCCCCGAAGGCGACGCCACCGGCGAGGAGCTCGAAGCCTGCACCGTATGGGAAGGCGTCGTCTACGCCGCCGACGGGCAGGGCAACGTCGACCTGATGCCGCCGGAGGGAGCCGACGCACCCAAATCCCTGATCCTCACCGATCTCGGCCGCGCGCTCCGGCTTTCCGCCGCCTACGACGCCGCGGGCCTCGCGGCCGCGCCGTGGGACGTCTTCTCCCTGCACGGGTGCCAGGAATGAGCGCGGCCGGCAGGACCGTGCTCGTCACCGGTGGCTCGCGCGGCATCGGTGCGGCGACCGCCCGCCTCGCCGCCGCGGGCGGCTGGCGCGTCGCCGTCAACTATGTCGCCAATGCCGAGGCGGCCGAGCGCCTCGTCGCCGAGATCGCCGCGGCCGGCGGCGATGCCTTCGCCGTCAGGGGCGACGTCGGCGAGGAGCAGGATGTGGTCGCCATGTTCGCGGCCGTCGATGCCCGCT
>JALHFU010000165.1:0-6620 GCA_022838525.1 Hyphomicrobiales bacterium
AAAAGGCCCGCCGCTTCGCAAGCCGCAGGCCCTTGGGATTGAGGCGGGAGTTGCCGGCCCTAGAGGGCGAGACGCCGCCGCGCCGCCTCGTATTCGGTGGCGAGGCGCTCGACCAGCTCGGCCGCGCCGGTCACGGCGTCGACCGCGCCGATGCCCTGGCCGCAGCCCCAGATGTCCTTCCACGCCTTGGTCTTGTCGCCGCCGAAATCCATCTTGGAAGGGTCGGATTCCGGCAGGTTGTCGGGGTCCATGCCGGCGGCGGCGATGGAGCCCTTGAGATAGTTGCCGTGAACGCCGGTGAAGAGGTTGGAGTAGACGATGTCGGCGGCCTTGGAGTCGACGATCATCTGCTTGTAGGCGTCGACGGCGCGCGCCTCGTGCGTGGCAATGAAGGGCGAGCCGATATAGGCGAGGTCCGCGCCCATCGCCTGCGCGGCGAGGATGGCGCCGCCATTGGCGATGGCGCCCGACAGCAGCAGCGGCCCGTCGAACCAGCGGCGGATTTCCTGCACCAGCGCGAAGGGGGAAAGCGTGCCGGCATGGCCGCCGGCGCCGACGGCCACCGCGATCAGCCCGTCCGCGCCCTTCTCGATCGCCTTGCGGGCGTGGCGGTCGTGGATGATGTCGTGCAGCACGATGCCGCCGTAGGAGTGGACGGCCGCGTTGACCTCGGGCACCGCGCCGAGCGAGGTGATGACGATCGGCACCTTGTATTTGACGCACAGCGCCAGGTCCTGCTCCAGCCGGTCGTTGGACTTGTGCACGATCTGGTTGACGGCGAAGGCCGCGGCCTTCGCGTCCGGGTTCTTCGCGTCGTGGTCGGCGAGCGTCTCGGTGATCTCCGCCAGCCACTCGTCGAGCTGCGAATGCGGCCGCGCGTTCAGCGCCGGGAAGGAGCCGACGATGCCGGCCTTGCACTGGGCCAGAACCAGCGGCGGGTGCGAGATGATGAACAGCGGCGATCCCACCACCGGAATGCGAAGGTTCTGCTTCAGGATGTCCGGCAGTGCCATCTCGTCTCCCCTCACGATTGACGTTTTCGTAAACGTCACCTTTAGCAGATCGCATTGCCGAGGCAACCGCGATTGCCAACCCGCGATTGCCGACACTCGATTGCCGAGCGTGATTGCCGAGCGCGATTGATTGAACGGCCCGCTGCGGCTAACGATGCAAATCCGACACGCAAGCGTCAGAGCCGATGGATTCGATCGAGAAAGCGATAAGGACCGCCTTCGCCAAGGGCGACCCGACCGACCGGGCCTTTCGGGAAAAGGTCTATCGCTCGGCGTTCGGCGCGCTCGACCGCGCGCTCGAGACCAATCCGAACATGACGCAGGCCGTCGCCGCCCGCCGGCGCGAGACGCTGCTCGCCGCGATCACGGTGATAGAGACCGAGTTCGTGCCGGCAAGGCCGGCCGCGGTCGAGGCCCCGTCGCCCCGGCAGCCGCAACAGCCATCCCCTGAGGTGCAGCCCCGGCCGCAGCCGTCGGCGCCGGCGCCCGAAGTCGCGGCGCCGTCGCGTGACGGCCGCGAGCCGGCCTTCGCACCGACGCTCGACGTCGAGGAGAGGCGATCTGCAGCGCCGCGCCGTCCGGCTGCCGCCGACGACGGCCTCGGCGCCCTGCCGCGCGAGGGACGGCGGAGCCGGCCGCGCCGCCGCTTCCGTCTACTCGCCCCGCTTCTTTCGCTGCTGTTTCTCGCCGCCGTCGTCGGCGTCATATGGTGGCTGTTCGCCTCCGGGACCGCGAGGAACCTCGTGGTTGCGCCGCCGCAGTCGGGCGACGGCGCCGGCCCGCGCGTGCCCGGCACCGAGCAGATCTTCGAGGGCTGGCTCGACGTCTTCACCCCGGCCGATCCGGCGACGGTCGCGGCTCCCGGCGATTCCCGCGCCGAGGTGATGGAGGAGGACGGCGAGCAGTTCATGCGCATCCGCTCCGGCGCGTCCGGCTCGCCGGTGCTGTTCGATGTCGGGCAGGGCATCCTGGAGCAGGTCGCCGGCCGCCGCGCGGTCTTCAACGTCGTCGCGCGCGCGGGCGAAGGGCAGGGGACGCAGATCTCGGTCGATTGCAGCCTCGGCGAGCTCGGCGATTGCGGCCGCAAGCGCTACGCCGTCGGCGAGACCCGCGAGGAGTTCCTGTTCGAGATCGACCTGCCCGCGCGCGACCCCGGCTCGGGCGGCACCATCGCCATCAACCCCGACATCGACGGCGGCGGCAAGTCGGTCGACATCTACGCGATCCGCGTCCTGCCGGCGCAGTGAGCGCCGGCTTGCGCGCGGCGAGCGCGGAGGAATTCGGACCGGTCCGGCACTACTGTCGCCGTCACGTCCGCGCCGCCGCCATCCCGGCCAAGGCCGCGCAGCGGCCGCCGAGCCGGGACCCATTGGCCGGGACATCGTCAAGCACGGCCCGGTCCTTACGTTTGCGCGTGTCAGTGCTGCCGCACGAACCCGCCGCCCGGCCGTGCCGCTCAATGGGTCCCGGCTCTCGCTTCGCTCGGCCGGGATGACGGCAGCGGCGACGCATTGATCCCACCTCGTCTCGCACCGAAGCGGCCGGTAGCCCGGCCTCAGTCGCGGCGGAAGATCAGTCGGCCGATCCAGCCGGTCAGCACGGCGAGCGCGACGGCGGCGAGGCCGTAGAGCAGGCCCTGCTCCTGCGCCGCGCGGTAGACGCGCTGCTCGAAGCCGGCCTTGAGGATGGCGAGCTGCGCCGAGCTCTCGCGGATGAAGACGCCGTTCTTGAACAGGAAGGCGCGCGCGCGATGCGTGCCCACCGGCACGTTGGGCGCAAGGTGCACCGTGGCACGGAACAGGCTTTGCGACAGGAACTGCACGCCGCCGATGCGCTCGCTGTAGAGCCCGCTCGCCTTCTTGCGCTCGCGCAGCGCGGCGGTGAACTCGACGAGCGTCGCCGGGTTGCCCTCGCGGTTCTGCGGCGTCAGCGTGATGTTCTCCGAGCCCAGCGCCATCTGGCGGTAGTTGTCGGGATTGGTGATGTCCTGCCAGACGCGCGTGGTCGCGACCGAATAGGACACCGGCACGTTGACGAAGGTCTCCGACCAGGTGTTGACCCACACCCCGAGCACCCGGCTCTTGCGCCGCACGACCACCGGCCGCGCCGGGCCTTCGAGCACGACGATGACGTCGTAGCGGCCCTGCCGGGCGAAGAGCGGGTCGGCATTGTCGAGCGCGCCGAAGATGGTGAGGTCCGCCCCGGCGAAGTCGGAGGTGATGAAGACGCGGTCGGTCGACAGCCCGATCTGGATGCTCTCCGGGTTGGGGTTCTCCGGCGCCTGGGCATGGGCCGTGGCGGCCATCAGGCCGGAGAGGATGGCGAGCAATGCCATGACGGGCAGCGGCATCGCTCAGATCCCCGACAGCGAGGTGAGCGAATAGATCGAGGCCGGCGGCACGAACAGGTCGATGGCGAGCCGCGTCGCCACCGCCAGCACCAGCAGCGCCAGCAGCGCGCGCAGCTGCTCGCCGCGCAGCCGCTGGCCGGCCTTGGCACCGTACTGCGCGCCCGCCACGCCGCCCACCATCAGCAGGAAGGCGAGCACGATGTCGACCGTCTGGTTGGTGGCGGAGTGGACGACGGTGGTGTAGGCGGCGGTGAACACGATCTGGTAGAGCGAGGTGCCGACGACGACGTTGGTCGGCACCTTGAGCAGGTAGATCAGCGCCGGCACCATGATGAAGCCGCCGCCCACGCCCATGATCGAGGCGAGGAAGCCGATGATCGCGCCGAGCCCCAGCACCGGGATGACGCTGACGAACAGCTTGGAGGTGCGGAAGCGCATCTTGAGCGGCAGGCGGTGGACCCAGTTGTGCTGGCCGGGCCGGCGCAGCGAGGGCACCTGGCCGCCGGCCGCGCGGCGCATGGCGCGCACGCTCTCGACCAGCATCATGCCGCCGACCGTGCCGAGGAGCGCGACGTAGAGCAGCGACACGAACAGGTCGAGCTGGCCGACGCTTCGCAGCAGCGAGAACACCCACACGCCGAAGGTCGAGCCGAAGACGCCGCCTATCAGCAGCACGGTGCCGAGCTTGAAGTCGATCGTGCCCTTCTTGAAATGCGCGAGCGCCCCCGAGGTGGACGACGCCACCACCTGGTTGGCGCCGGTGGCGACCGCGATGGCGGGCGGGATGTTGTAGAAGATCAGCAGCGGCGTGATGAGGAAGCCGCCGCCGACGCCGAACATGCCCGACAGGAAGCCGACCGCCGCCCCCATCGCCAGAAGCACCGCGATGTTGACCGACATTTCAGCGATCGGCAGATAGATGCCCACCGTCAGACCCGACTGTTTGCTGCCCGTTCCCTGACCCGTCCGCACGACCGCGACCATGCCGGAACGACAGATCGTTCTTGCGACGACGCGCCCGCGAAGTCAAACGCGGGCGCGGCTTCATGCCGCAGAATCGCGGCGATCTTGCGGGAGGCGGCGATGCCGGCGCGGATCAGCGCCGCTCGAGGAGCGCGCGCACCAGCGCCTCGTCGACCTCGCCGGTCGGCGCCATGCCGTTGTCCTTCTGGAAGGCGGCGATGGCGGTCTTGGTCTTCTGCCCCATGATCCCGTCCTCGGCGCCGGCCTGGTAGCCGTTCTTGTTGAGGATCTGCTGGATGTTGCGCATGGCCGCGCGCATGTCGACACTGGCCGTCGTGCCCTGGCTCTCACTCCAGCTTTCGGGGATCTCGACGCTGTTGGCCTCGGCGTCGAGCTCCTTCACGCGCCACAGCTCGGCGGCGGCGCGCGCGGTCTCGAGCTGCTCGGGGCGCAGCGCCTTGGCGATCTCGTCGCGCTTCTCGGCCGCGTCCTTGTCGCCGGCCTTGGCCACCAGCGCGAACCACTTGTAGGCTTCCTGCAGGTTCTGCGGCATCCCGACCCCCTTGGCCGAGAGGATGCCGAGATTGAACTGGCTGTCGCGCACGCCGAGCTCCGCGGCGCGCAGGAACCAGCGCGCGGCCGCGTCGTTGTCGCTCGTGCCGTCCGCGCCCATGGCGTGCAGCACGGCGAGGTTGTGCATGGCGCTGGCGTTGCCGCTCTCGGCCGCCTTCAGATACCAGTGCTTGGCCTTGGCGACGTCGCGGGCGACGCCGACGCCCTTCTCGTAGAAGCTGCCGACGCGGTACTGCGCCGGCGCGAGGCCCTGCTCGGCCGCCTTCTCGTACCAGGAGGCGGCCTTGGCCATGTCCTCGGCCACGCCGCGGCCTTCCGCATAGCGGTTGCCGATCTCGAACAGCGCCTTGGGGTCGCCGGCGGCGGCAGCCTCGCGCAGCGCGACCGGGCCGGCCTCGAGCGGGATCGCCGCCAGCTCCTCGGCGGTCGGCTCCGGCAGGGATTCGACCTCGGCCGCGGGCTCGTCCTGCGCGGCCGGTGCCGGGGCCTCGGCGATCGTCTCGCGGGTCTCCGCCGGGGCGGCGTCCTCGCGGGTCGGGGCTGCGGCGGTGGTCTCGAGGTCGAGCCAGTCGCCGTCGATCTCCTCCGCGCTTTCCGGCGGCACGGCGATGGCCGAGCGCGCGGCCGCGGCAGGAGCGGGCTCGCCGGCCATGCGCACCTGCGGCGCGGGCGTCTCGATCGCTGCGGCGGTTTCGACCGGCTCCGGCGTCTCTTCCGGGGCGGTCTTCGCCACCGTCGCGGGCTGCGCGGCGGGCGTGCGGGCGACGCTGTCGCCGCCGCTGCCGAGGACCATGCGGCCGCCCTGCAGCGCGGCGAGCGCGAGGAGGATGGCCGCGACGCCCATCAGCAACGGCTTGCGCCGGCTTCTCAGGAACGCGGCGGGATTGAACTTTCCGCCGCCGCTCTTCGCGGCGGGGCGGTTCTTCATGGTCTCGGCCTCCGCGGCGGCCGCCTGCGCGGCACGGCGGGCGGCGGCGATGAAATCGGCCTTGTTGGCCGCATCGCCGGTGCCGGTGCGGCCCGGCTGGCCGCGCTCGTCGCGTACGCGCCGCATGATGGCGTTGAGGTCGGGCGCGCCCGATCCCGGCTCCAGCGGCCGGTTGGCGAGCTGCGGGTCGAGCGGAAGGTCGGGCTCGACGGCCGGCGCTTCCGCCGCGGCGTCGCGGCGGGCAGCGACGGCGCTGCCCGCCTTGTCCTTGCTCTTCGCGTCCGGCCGCCCCTTGCGGCTCGAAAGCGCGCGGGCGAGCCCGCCGAGGAGCGAGGTGGGCGCCGGAGACGCCTCGGAGCGCGGGGCCTCCGCGTCGTCATGCGCGGCGACGGCCGAAACCGCCTCGACCGCGGGCAGCGGCAGGGCCTCGTCGGCCGGCGCCAGCGACGGCGTGCGCGCCGCGCCGAGCGCGACATCGCGCATCGTCGGCTGCGGAGCGGCCGCTTTCGTGCCCGCCGCCTCGACGGCGCCCAGCCGGTCGACGATCTTCAGCAGCGTGTCGTGGATGGCCTCGAAGGTCTTGGCGTTGCGGTCGTCGGACTTTCGGGTCAGCGCCTCGAGCGACTTCAGGTCGTCGGCGAGGCCGGCGACGAGGGCGCTCTCGGCGGCCGGGCCGGAAAAGCTGCGCACGGCCTCCTCGGCGGCGCGGCGGGCGGCCTCCAGCACGTCCTTGCGCGATTCGGCGATCGACTGCTCGATCTTGTCGAGCCGCGGCCGGATGTCCTCGCCGGCA
>JALHFU010000425.1:0-1250 GCA_022838525.1 Hyphomicrobiales bacterium
GGTCGTGCAGTCTTCCGGCAAGGCTGGTCGCAGGGCTGGCGCTGCTGCGGTTCCGCTTGGCGGAGAGGACGCTGCCGACGATGGCCGGGATTGACCGCCATACCGGCAAGGTCATCGACAATCTCGCCTCGGCCTGTCAGGGCGTCGAGGTGATCCTGTCGACCCGGATCGGCAGCCGCGTCATGCGCCGCGAATTCGGCGGCGGCATCGCCGAACTGCTCGGGCGGTTGATGACGCCGGCGCTGTTTGCCGCCTGGCGGCAGCTGGTCGCCACGGCGATCGATCTGTGGGAGCCGCGCTTTCGCGTCCGCAAGGTCATGCTCGACGGCTCGACCGAGGCGCTCTGGCTCGGGTCTGCGCACATGACCATCGAGGCGGAGTTCCGCCCGCGCGGGCATCTGGGCGACTTCACCGTCGAACGCGTCGTCACGTTCGGCATCGACTTCGGGCAGAGGGTACGGGTGACATGAGGTTTTCCGCCACCACGCTCGATCTGTCGCGCTTTCCCGCCCCTCTCGCCATCCGCGGCGTCGACTTCGAGGCGATCCTTGCCGAGCGCAGGGGACGCCTTGGCGCGCTGATGGCGCAATACGGCATCGACTGGGACGTCGGCGGTCTGGAGACGGACCCCGCCATCATCGTCGAACAGGTCGACGCATGGCGCGAGATGCTGATGCTGGCATCGATCAACGATGCCGTGCGCGCGGTGATGGTGGCGTTCGCCACCGGCTCCGATCTCGACCATCTGGCAGCCTTCTACGGCATGACCAGGCGCGTCATCGAGCCGGCAACGGACAGCGCGCCGGCGGTCATGGAAAGCGATCCCGAGATGCGTCGCCGCGCCTTGCTGGCGCCGGAGGCATTTGCCACAGCCGGCACGCATGGCGGTTATGTGTTCCACGCGCTCAGCGCAGACCCACAGGTGCTCAATGCCGATGTGTGGTCGCCGGCGCCCGGACAGGTCCGCGTTGCGATCCAGCAGCGCGACGGTGCGGGCGCGGCAGACGAGGATGTGATCGGTGCGGTGCGCGATCACCTCAACCGCGACGACATCCGTCCGCTGACAGACGTCATCTCCGTGAGTTCCGTCGAGGTGCACGCCTATGCCATCGACGTGACGGTGTTCATCCAGCCGGGGCCTGATCCCGTCGCGGTGAAGGAGGCGGTCACCGGCAGCCTGACGGCAATGGTGGCGTCACGGCGCATCCCCGGTCGTGACGTGCCGGTTTCGGCGATCATCGCTGCGGCGA
>JALHFU010000426.1:0-1245 GCA_022838525.1 Hyphomicrobiales bacterium
ATTCGCCGAGTTCGACGACGCCGCACTGTGGATCTATCTGCTCGGCGACATTGACCCGGACACCGGACACCGGACATCCCGAGCGGGGCCTGGTCGCCTACCGCGGACGAGTTCTGCGGCGCGGACGTCGTTGTGGTCGGTGGCGGCAACTCCGCCGCCCAGCTCGTCGCCGAGATCTCCACCGAAGCCGCGGCCACGATCTGGGTGACCCTGCGGCCACCGCGGTTCCTGGCCGACGGTGTCGACGGGCGGGTTCTGTTTGAGGTCGCGTCCCGCCGCGCCGCCGCCCTGGCTGCCGGGCACTCCGACCCGGGAGGTGTCGCCGCTCTCGGCGACATCGTGATGGTCCCGGAGGTTCTCGCGGCGCGCGATCGCGGCGCGATGACCGCGCGACCGATGTTCGATCGACTCACCGACGACGGCGTCGCCTGGGGCGACCGCTATGAGAATGCCGATGTGATTCTGTGGGCCAAGGGTTTTCGGCCCGCGCTCGGGCATCTGCAGCCTCTACGACTGCGAGGCGCGGATGGCACCGTGCCGACAGTGGGCACCCGCGCCCTGAAGGAGCCGCGGCTGCATCTGCTCGGCTACGGCGACTGGACGGGTCCCGGATCGGCCACCATCCTCGGCGTCGGCCGCACAGCGAAAGCTGCGGTCGCCGAACTCGATCCCGACGACTGACCCACCACATCTGAAAGGGATCCGAAGATGAGCACACCGTCTGTGCTGTTCGTGTGCGTGAAGAACGGCGGCAAGTCGCAGATGGCGGCCGGGCTGATGCGCGCTGCCGTCGGCGACACCGTGGGTATCCACTCCGCCGGAACGAAACCCGGGCACCGCTATCAATGCCATCTCCGCGCAGGTGCTGGCCGAGGTCGGCGTCGACATCACCGGCGAGACCCCGAAACCGATCGACCCGGACCTACTTCAAGACGTCGACCTGATCGGCACCCTGGGCCGCGAAGCCGAGGTCGTGCCGCCGTACGGGACGGCACTCGAGAACTGGAACACCGACGAGCCATCCGAACGAGGAATCGACGGCATCGAGCGAATGCGACTGGTCCGCGACGACATCGCCGTCCGCATCGCTGATCTCGCCACCCGCCTTCGCCGTCCCTGAAGACCCGTGTCGGCCACCTCGACGTGGGGCGGCCGACACGGGAGGTCGTGCGGGGTTCAGCAGCAGGAGCTTCCGGCGGCAACCGGTTCCTTCTCGCCTGTCGAGCCCTCGGCGGGCGCGGCAGT
>JALHFU010000427.1:0-575 GCA_022838525.1 Hyphomicrobiales bacterium
CATCCTGCTCGGCGCTCTCTACGCCCTGTTCGCGGCCGGCCTCAGCCTCGTCTTCGGCGTGATGCGGCTGGTCAACCTAGCGCATGGCGACCTGATCGTGCTCGCCGCCTACCTGATCCTGGTGATCACGTCGCTGCTCGGGCTGAATCCGTTCCTCGCGACGCTGATCGCCGTGCCGGCGATGTTCGCGATCGGCTGGCTGCTGCAGACCCACGTGCTGAACCGGATGCTGGGCGAGGATATCCTGCCGCCGCTTCTCGTCACCTTCGGCCTGTCGGTGGTGATCCAGAACGCCTTGCTCGTCGGCTTCACCGCCAACAGCCAGAAGCTCACCGTCGGCCCGATCGAGAGCGCATCGCTCCCGCTCGGGCCGGTCACCGTCGGCGTCATGCCGCTGCTGACCCTGTTGGCGGCCGTGGCGGTCATCTTCCTTTTGAACCAGCTTTTCTACCGCACCGCCCTCGGCCGCGCTTTTCGCGCCACTTCGGACGATTCGGTGACGGCGGGGCTCATGGGGATCAGGCCGCAGAACGTCTTCGCCATCGCCACCGGCCTCGCCATGATGGTGGTGACGA
>JALHFU010000427.1:606-1850 GCA_022838525.1 Hyphomicrobiales bacterium
AGGCGGTGATCATCGGCGGGCTGGGCAGCCTTTGGGGCACGCTGGCGGGCGGCATCGTAATCGGCGTCGCCCAGACGCTCGGTTCCGCGATCAACCCGGAATGGCAGATCCTCGCCGGTCACGTCGCTTTCGTCGTGGTCCTTCTGCTTCGTCCGCGCGGCCTGTTCCCGCGCGCCGTCGATTGAGGTGTCCAGATGCACGATCCCGTGATGAGAACCGCGCTCCGACGCACCATCGGCTACCTCGCAACCCTGGCGGTCGTCGTCGCGCTCTTCGCCGTGCCCGTCGCCGGCACCCGCGCGATGGTGCAGGACTTGTTCATGGTCCTGACGATGCTGGTTCTGGCGCTGAACTGGAACATCCTCGCCGGCTTCGCCGGCCTGGTTTCGGTCGGCCAGCAGGCCTTCGTCGGGATCGGCGCCTATGCAATGTTTGGCGCGGTGATCCTGGGCGGGCTCGATCCGCTTGTCGGCATCCTGCTCGGAGGCGTGGCGGCCATGCTGTTCGCCGTCCCGATGGCCTTCTTCACCTTCCGGCTTCAGGGCGCCTATTTCGCCATCGGCACATGGGTCATGGCCGAGATCGCGCGCCTGCTGCTCGCGCAGTGGAAGGCGCTGGGCGGCGGCACCGGCACGTCGCTGCCGCGCGGCACCACCCGCGACATGTTCGGCGTCGAAGCGATCAAGAACGTGCTCGACATCTCCTCTGCCGCCGCCTCGGACGCGCTGACCTACTGGCTGGCTTTGGTGCTCGCGCTGGTGACGCTGGGAGCGGGCTATGTCTTCCTGCGCTCGGCCAAGGGCCTCGGACTGCAGGCGATCCGCGACAACGTCGAGGCCGCGCGCTCGGTCGGGGTCAACCCGACGCGCCTGAAGGCGCAGGTGTTTCTCCTGACCGCGCTCGGCACGGGGCTTTGCGGGGGGCTCCTGTTCGTCCAGATCACGCGCATCACGCCCGATGCCGCCTTCGCGGTGATCGACTGGACCGCCTATGTGATCTTCATCGTGGTGATCGGCGGCATCGGCACGCTGCCCGGCCCGATCGTCGGCGTGGCGGTGTTCTACGCCCTGCAGCGGCTGCTGGCGGACTACGGCACCGTCTACCTGATCGTGCTCGGGCTGATCGGCATCGCCGTCATGCTGTTCGCCCGGCGCGGCCTGTGGGGCCTGTTCTCACAATGGGCCGGCATCGAGATCCTATCCTTGCGGCAACGGCCGCCCCGGCACCTGCTGGGCGCCGACGCC
>JALHFU010000428.1:0-1244 GCA_022838525.1 Hyphomicrobiales bacterium
TCCGGACAACACGTTGTCCGTGAACGGCATCGTCGCGCCGCATGTCGACAACGCGTTCTCCTGCGGCACGGCCTTACGCCGCTGGTCGACGATCTACGCCGCGACCGGGACGATCAACACGTCCGACGCGCGCGACAAGGAGGTGGCGGCGCAGATCGGCCCGGCGGCGGCGCGCATCGTCGATGCGGTCGAGCCGGTGCTGTACCGCTGGAAGGTTGGCGGGGTGGACGTGGTCGAGACCGGCACGGAGCGCGTCCCGGACGGCGAGGACGCCTCAGGCGAGCCCGTCTTTATCGAGCGCCCGGTCTCCGTGGCGCAACCGCGCCCGGGTATGCGGCTCCATGCCGGCTGGCTGGCGCAGGACGTCAAGGCCGCCTTCGACGCGGAAGGGCTCGACTGCGGGGCCTGGGGCCTGGATGCGCCGGACGACGTCGCCAGCCGCCAGTGGCTGCGCCCCGACCAGCTCCTCGCCTTCCTGTGGGAGGCGCTGCGCCAGACGCGGCGGGAGATGAGGGCGCTTGCGGCGCTTCAGCCGGCCTGAGGGACCATGGGAAGCGGCGTAGCGCGACAACGTCGATTCCCAAAAGGCGTCCAGCGCAGGCGGCCCGAGCGAGGCCACCTGCGCCGGACGCCCATTCATCCGACGTTGAGCTCCTGAACTGGCCCGCGTTTGGCCCCGCTGCCCTCTACGGCCGGACTGCATGGCGAGCCAAAGCGCTTGGTCTTGCACTGCGATGCGCGATAATATCTGATGGAAAGAGGATCGAACGGGGATTTTCCGGTGGACTACGAGGCGGCTGTCGAAGACTTCTATACGTCTATTCTCCGCCCGGGCGATTTCGCCGTGGATTGCGGAGCGCATGTCGGCCGGCACACGGAGCCGATGGAGCGTCTGGTCGGCGCGGCAGGCCATGTATTCGCCTTCGAGCCTCTTCCCGAGATGTTTTCGACGCTTGGCGCTAAGTTCGGCGATGCCGGGAATGTAAGCCTTCACAATTATGCGCTGGGCACAGAAGCCGGCACGTCGTCGTTTGTTTTTGTACGAGATGCCCCGGGATACAGTGGATTCGAGGAACGGCTCTACGATGAGGCCCATCTGGAACGGGAGAAGATAATCGTCGAGGTCAGACGCCTCGATCAGATCGTGCCGCACGAGGGGATACGATACATCAAGGTTGACGCCGAAGGTGGAGATCTGTTGATTCTTCGTGGCGCCGAAGGCGTGATTGACAGGAGCCGTCCGT
>JALHFU010000166.1:0-13477 GCA_022838525.1 Hyphomicrobiales bacterium
GTCAGGACGATGCTTGAAGGCAGCCGGAAACGGCGCATCCGGTGCTGACGACGCCGAACCGTCGCGCACGGCTGCGGTGATAGCGACACTTGCCGGATGCTGGCCGCCCGATGACAACGAAGCGAGGCCGTCTCCTGGCGGACGCCGACCGAGATGCGACATAATATTAGATTTTTCAAATATATATCGACGGATAAATCACTCGCGCGTCTCCGCTTCCGGCCATCGAAGCAGTCGGAAGCGGGCGATGTTGCAGCCGTAGCTGCTCCGGCAGGTGTCAGCCGGCGAGAGCGGATCGGACCGCGGCGACGGCGTCCGCTGCGCGCGTGCCGTCGGGGCCGCCCGCCTGCGCCATGTCGGGCCGGCCGCCGCCGCCCTGCCCGCCGATGGCGGCCGAGGCGCGGCGCACCAGATCGACGGCGGAGAAGCGGCCGACGAGATCGTCGGTGACGCCGACCACGACGCTCGCCTTGCCGTCGTCGGCGGTGCCGACGAAGACGACGACGCCCGAGCCGAGCGACTTCTTGCCGTCGTCGGCGAGCGGCTTCAGGTCCTTCGGCGGGATGCCGGCAACGACGCGGCCGATGAAGCCGACGCCGCCCACGGTCTCGCTTTCGCCCGCGCCGCCTTCCGACGCGGCAGCGCCGCCGCCGAGCGCCAGCTTCCGGCGGGCCTCGGCAAGCTCGCGCTCGAGCTTGCGGCGTTCGTCGAGCACGGTTTCGAGCCGCGAGACCACCTCGCCGGGCGACACCTTGAGCGCGGCGGCCGCAGCCTTCAGGCGACGCTCCTGCTCGTCGAGGTGGCGCAGCGCCGCCTCGCCCGTCAGTGCCTCGACGCGGCGCACGCCGGCGGCGACCGCGCCTTCCGACACGACGCGGACAAGGCCGATATCGCCGGTCGCCGCGACATGAGTGCCGCCGCACAGCTCGACCGAATAGGGCTTGCCGGCCTTGTCGCCGTGCAGCGCCGTGCCCATGCGCACCACCCGCACCTCGTCGCCGTACTTCTCGCCGAACAGCGCCATCGCGCCCTCGGCGATGGCGTCGTCGACCGCCATCAGCCGCGTCGTCACCTTCTCGTTCTGGCGCACGATCTCGTTGGCGAAGCGCTCGATCCGCTCAAGCTCCTCCGGCAGGATCGGCTTCGGGTGCGAAAAGTCGAAGCGCAGCCGCTCCGGCGCGACGAGCGAGCCCTTCTGCGCGACATGGGTGCCCAGCACCTCGCGCAGCGCCTCGTGAACGAGGTGCGTGGCGGAGTGGTTGGCGCGGATCATGGCGCGGCGCGCACTGTCCACCTTGAGCTCGACCGGCGCGCCGACCGCGGCGGAGCCGGACACGACCTTGCCGAGATGGACGAAGACGCCGTCGCCCTTCTTCTGCGTGTCGGCGACCTCGATCTCGAAGCCCTCGCCCCGGATCGTGCCGGTGTCGCCGACCTGGCCGCCGGATTCGCCGTAGAACGGCGTCTGGTTGACCACGACGGCGACGGCCTCGCCTTCAGCCGCGGTGTCGACCTCTGCACCGTCCCGGACCAGCGCGGTGATGACGCCTTCGGCCGCTTCGGTCTCGTAGCCGAGGAACTCGGTCGGCCCGACGCGGTCGCGCACGGCAAACCAGATCGTTTCCGTCGCCGCCTCGCCCGAGCCGGCCCAGCTCGCGCGGGCCTCCGCCTTCTGGCGCTCCATGGCGGCGTCGAAGCCGGCGACGTCGACGGAGATGCCGCGCTGGCGCAGCGCATCCTGCGTCAGGTCGAGCGGGAAGCCGTAGGTGTCGTAGAGCCTGAACGCTGTCTCGCCGTCGAGCCGGTCGCCCTCGCCCAACCCCTCCGTCGCATCGGAGAGCAGGCCGAGGCCGCGCGCCAGCGTCTTGCGGAACCGCGTCTCCTCGAGCCTGAGCGTTTCGGTGATCAGCGCCTCGCCGCGGACGAGCTCGGGATAGGCGCGGCCCATCTCGCGCACCAGCGCGGGAACGAGGCGCCACATCAGCGGCTCGGAAGCGCCGAGAAGCTGGGCATGGCGCATGGCACGACGCATGATGCGGCGCAGCACGTAGCCCCTGCCCTCGTTGGACGGCAGGACGCCGTCGGCGATCAGGAAGGACGAGGCGCGCAGATGGTCGGCGATGACGCGGTGGCTCGCCCGGTTCTTGCCCTCGGCCGGCACGCCCGTCGCCTCGACCGAGGCGCGGATCAGCGCCTTGAACAGGTCGATATCGTAATTGTCGTGCTCGCCCTGCAGCACGGCCGCGATGCGCTCCAGCCCCATGCCGGTGTCGATCGACGGGCGCGGCAGCGGGATGCGCTCGTCCTTCGTCACCTGCTCGTACTGCATGAAGACGAGATTCCAGATCTCGATGAAGCGGTCGCCGTCCTCGTCCGGGCTGCCCGGAGGACCGCCGGGAATGCCCTCGCCGTGGTCGTAGAAGATCTCCGAGCACGGGCCGCACGGGCCGGTATCGCCCATCGCCCAGAAATTGTCGCTGGTCGGGATGCGGATGATGCGGTCGTCGGGAAGGCCGGCGATCTTCTTCCAGTGGCCGGCCGCCTCGTCGTCGGTGTGATACACTGTGACCAGCAGCCGGTCCTTCGCCAGCCCGAACTCCTTGGTGATCAGGTTCCAGGCGAGCTCGATGGCGACGTCCTTGAAATAGTCGCCGAACGAGAAGTTGCCCAGCATCTCGAAGAAGGTGTGGTGGCGCGCCGTATAGCCGACATTGTCGAGGTCGTTGTGCTTGCCGCCGGCGCGTACGCACTTCTGTGCGGTGACGGCGCGGCTGTAGGGCCGCTGCTCGAGCCCGGTGAAGACGTTCTTGAACTGCACCATGCCGGCATTGGTGAACATCAGGGTCGGGTCGTTGCGCGGCACGAGCGGGCTCGAGGCGACGGGCTCATGCCCGTGCCGGGCGAAGTAGTCGAGGAAAGCCGACCGTATTTCGTTGACGCCACTCATGCGAAAGCCTTTTGAGATGGAGCCGCGCCGGCTCCGCGAGAAACGGGGAAATGTCAGGACAGGCTTTTAGCGTTGCCCCAAGCGGCTGTCCAGAAAGGCGAAAGCCGGCGTCGCACCTTTGTCCGGTGCGGACAGCCGAGACCGGCCCATTGTTGGATTTTCCAGAACGGCAAAGGCCGCCGGCATGATCCGGCGGCCTGTGCAGATGGTGGAAAAAGGCGCCCTCGCCTACATGCCGGCGGCCTCGTCGATATCGCCGCCTTCCTGCTCGCCCGGACCGCCGTTCTCCAGGAACCGCTCGGCGATCAGGCCGGCATTCTGGCGCAGCGCCAGCTCGATCTCCTGCGCGGTGTCGGGATTGTCGCGCAGGAACTGCTTGGCGTTCTCGCGGCCCTGGCCGAGACGCTGCGAATTGTAGGAGAACCAGGCGCCCGACTTCTCCACCACGCCGGCCTTGACGCCGAGGTCGATCAGCTCGCCGGTCTTGGAGACGCCCTCGCCATACATGATGTCGAACTCGACCTGCTTGAAGGGCGGCGCGAGCTTGTTCTTGACCACCTTGACGCGGGTCTGGTTGCCGACGACCTCGTCGCGGTCCTTGACCGTGCCGATGCGGCGGATGTCGAGCCGGACCGAGGCGTAGAACTTGAGCGCGTTGCCGCCGGTGGTCGTCTCCGGCGAGCCGAACATGACGCCGATCTTCATGCGGATCTGGTTGATGAAGATGACCATGCAGTTGGAGCGCGAGATCGAGGCGGTGAGCTTGCGCAGCGCCTGGCTCATCAGCCGGGCCTGAAGCCCCGGCAGCGAATCGCCCATCTCGCCCTCGATCTCGGCGCGCGGCGTGAGCGCGGCGACCGAGTCCACCACCAGCACGTCGATGGCGCCCGAGCGCACGAGGGTGTCGCAGATCTCCAGCGCCTGCTCGCCGGTGTCGGGCTGGGAAATCAGCAGGTTCTCCAGATCGACGCCGAGCTTGCGGGCATAGATCGGGTCGAGCGCATGCTCCGCATCGACGAAGGCGCAGATGCCGCCCTTCTTCTGCGCCTCGGCGACCGTGTGCAGCGCCAGCGTCGTCTTGCCGGAGCTTTCCGGGCCGTAAATCTCGATGATGCGCCCCTTGGGCAGACCGCCGACGCCGAGCGCGATGTCCAGACCGAGCGAGCCGGTCGAGACCGTCTCGATCTCCACGACCTGGTCCTTGCCGCCAAGGCGCATGATCGTACCCTTGCCGAAGGATCGCTCGATCTGCGCGAGCGCGGCATCCAGAGCCTTTGATTTGTCCACCGAACTGTCCTCAACTAGCCGCAACGTGTTCTGCGCCATGATAGCTTACCCCTTGATCGTCAGCGAAGCCGGTTTGTCCGGTGTCCCTGGATTTTTTGTACCTTTTTTGTTCCGTTTTTGCAAGAGAACTATCCTATTGAATTATCTATAATATCCTATTTTGTTCCTTTTTTGTATCGACTGCGGGAAGCCGCCTCGCCCATGTCTCCCGGAATCACGGATCGGCGGCGAAGCGGGAGACGAGCGCGATCAACTGGCCCTGGCGGTGGGTGCCGGTCTTCTGGAAGATCGTCTTGATCCGTTGCCGGGCCGTGCCCTCGGAGATGTGCAGCATGTCGGCCGCCTCGGCCAGCGAGCGGCCGTTGGCGAGTATCTCGCACAGGCGCGTTTCCGCCCCCGAGAGGCCGAAGGCCAGCCTGAGCCCGTTGCCGTCGAGCCGCAGCGAGGTTCCGACGAGGAGCTGGACGACGACCAGAAGCTGCGGCCGCGGGCGAATCAGCAGCGGCGAGCCCGGTTCGCCATATTCGGGCGCGCGCGTCACGCTGACGCGGAAGACCCTTTCGCCGGCGGCGAAGGTGGCGGCGGAGAACCCCGGGTGCTTGCCCGCCGACAATTGTGCCACGGCCTCCTCGAGCCAGCGCTGTGCCGCGGGATCGCGCAGGGCGAGCAGGTTCCCCGCCCCGGTCAGGATGTCGCCCCGGACCATGGCGACGGAGGCTTCGGCGTTCGCTTCCCGGATGTGCCGGTCGGCATCGACGAAGAGTGCTGCGCCGTCGATGCGCTCGATCATCGGGCCGAGCTTCGGAGTGGCCTCCAGCCCCTGCCGCAGCACTGCCGCGCTGCGGATTGCGTCCAAGAGGCCGGGCTTCGCCGCCTTGAGGACGGTCTCGGCCAGCCTGTCGTAGACGGGGGCGTGCCTCGGCTCGTAGTGCCAGCAGACGAAGACGGTGTTGTGCGCATCGACGTCGAAGCGGATGCCCGACGCGGCCTTCATGTGGTCCTGCGGCGCGAGCCAGTCGGTATAGAACTCGGTGTCGCGGAAGGCCGAGGACGGGCTGTCGCGCTCGGAGACCTTGACCTCGCCCGGCGGCACGATGAGCCAGATCCGGCGCATCGCCACGCAGCGCGACGAGCTGATCCTCGACGAGCGCCGCAAGGCGTCCGGCGCGGAAGTGGCCAGCCGTGTTGACCGCCTGCCGGATCATGTCGAAATTCAGGACCGCCAGCGCCGAGCCGGGCAGAAACTCGACAAGGCTCCGGCCCACCTCGTTCCACGATCCCCTGCCCCACGCGATCTCCTCCAGCAGGCCGCGTATCGCCCCTATTGCGGAAGCCGCATTCTCCTTGCTCGAAATGGCACCGTCTCCCCACTGTCCCATTTTAGGATAGCAGGTCCCGGTGGCCCGCGGCCACCTTATAATCTCGCCTCCAGATGTCAGCATTTTCAGGCGGGATCGTCTGTGCGGTATCGTACGGATTTGCCCGGCCGATCGGGAGGATAACCGGGAGGCGTGGCCCTGTTCCGTCAGATGGCTGTACGGTCGTGCCCGGCGAAGGCCGGACCGCTCTTCTATCGACCATGCCGAAAAGCAAAAAAGGCCGCCGGGGGTGCCCCGGCGGCCTTGTGCCGTTTCGTGCGGGGAACGCTGCCTATTCGGCGGCGTTCGTCGTCATGTCGGCAAGCACGGGGCTGGCCACTTCCGCGCCGGACGCCTTGCGGCGCTCGTCGAGGATCAGCTCGTCGCGCTGCGTGGCGATGCGCCGGATCTGGCTCATCGTGCCGCCGGCGACGATGACGTTCTCCTTGAGGCCCTGCAGCGTGTCGGTCTTGCCGGCCACCGCCGCCTCGGTCAGCACCCGCGTCGTCTCCTGGAAGGAGGCGGCGGAGATGAAGGACGGCGTCTGCAAGCTCGCCTTGGTGATGCCGAGCAGCACGGGCTGTCCGGCCGCCGGCTTCTTGCCTTCCTCGACCAGGCGGTCGTTGATCTCGTCGAGCTCGATCACGTCGACATGGTCGCCGGGGATGTAGGTCGAGTCGCCCTGCTCGGTGATCTCGACCTTCTGCAGCATCTGACGGACGATCACCTCGATGTGCTTGTCGTTGATGAGCACGCCCTGGAGGCGGTAGACCTCCTGGATCTCGTTGACGAGATAGCGGGCCAGCTCCTCGACGCCCTTGATGGCGAGGATGTCGTGCGGCGCCGGGTTGCCTTCGAGGATGTAGTCGCCCTTCTCGATGGTGTCGCCGTCCTGGAGATGGAACGGCTTGCCCTTCGGGATCAGGTACTCGACCGGCTCCAGCGTCGAGTCGTGCGGCTCGATGACGATGCGGCGCTTGTTCTTGTAGTCGCGCCCGAACCGCACCGTGCCGTCGATCTCGGCCATGATGGCGTGGTCCTTCGGGCGACGCGCCTCGAACAGTTCGGCCACGCGCGGCAGACCGCCGGTGATGTCCTTGGTCTTGGCGCTTTCCATCGGCAGACGCGCGAGCACGTCGCCCGGCTGGACGGTCGAGCCCGGCTCCACCGACAGGATCGCCTCGACCGACAGCATGAAGCGCGCGTCGCCGCCCTTGGCGAGCTTGGCGGGCTTGCCCTTGTCGTCGGTGACGACGATCGCCGGCTTCAGGTCCGAGCCGCGCGGCGTCGAGCGCCAGTCGATGACCTCGCGCTTGGTGATGCCGGTCGACTCGTCGGCCGTTTCCTGCACGGAGATGCCGTCGACGAGATCCTCGAACGCCACCTTGCCGCCGACCTCGGTGAGGATCCGCGCGCTCCTTGCCGCCCTCGTCGAGGATCAGCACGGCCATGTTGCGGCCCATCACGACCAGATGACCGTCGGAGTTGCGCACCACGTTGCGGTTGCGGATCGCGACCTTGCCCTCGTAGGAGGCCTCGAGGAACGACTGGTCGACCACCTGCGCGGTGCCGCCCATGTGGAAGGTGCGCATGGTGAGCTGCGTGCCCGGCTCGCCGATCGACTGCGCCGCGATGACGCCGACGGCCTCGCCGATGTTGACCGGCGTGCCGCGGGCGAGGTCGCGCCCGTAGCAGACCGCGCACACGCCCGTGCGGACCTCGCAGGTCAGCGCCGAGCGGATGGTGACGGACTGGATGCCGGCCTTCTCGACGGCATCGACGTCGCGCTCGTCGATGAGCTTGCCGCCCTTGACGATCACCTCGCCCGTCACCGGGTGGGTGATGTCCTCGAGCGCGGTGCGGCCGAGGATGCGCTGGCCGAGCGAGGCCACGACCTGACCGGCATCCACGATCGGCTGCATGGTCAGGCCCTTGTCGGTGCCGCAATCGGTCTGCGTGACGATGCAGTCCTGCGCCACGTCGACGAGACGGCGGGTCAGGTAGCCCGAGTTCGCCGTCTTCAACGCGGTGTCGGCAAGGCCCTTGCGCGCGCCGTGGGTCGAGTTGAAGTACTCGAGAACGGTCAGACCTTCCTTGAAGTTGGAGATGATCGGCGTCTCGATGATCTCGCCCGAGGGCTTGGCCATCAGGCCGCGCATGCCGGCGAGCTGACGCATCTGCGTCGGCGAGCCGCGCGCGCCCGAATGGCTCATCATGTAGATCGAGTTCATCGGCTTCTGGCGGCCGTTGTCGTCGAACTCGACGGCCTTGATGCGGGCCATCATCTCCTCGGCGACCTTCTCCGAGCACTTGGCCCAGGCGTCGACCACCTTGTTGTACTTCTCGCCCTGGGTGATCAGGCCGTCATTGTACTGCTGCTCGAAGTCCTTGGCCTCGGCCTCGGTCTTGGCGACCAGCGCGGCCTTGGTGTCGGGAATGAGCATGTCGTCCTTGCCGAACGAGATGCCCGCCTTGCAGGCGTGGCCGAAGCCGAGCTGCATGATGCGGTCGCAGAAGATCACGGTCTCCTTCTGGCCGCAGTGGCGGTAGACCGTGTCGATCATCTTGGAGATGTTCTTCTTGGTCATCTCCTGGTTGGCGATGTCGAACGGCACGTTCGGGTTCTTCGGCAGAAGCTCGCCGATGATCATGCGGCCGGGCGTCGTCTCGTAGATCTTCGAGACCTGCTTGCCGTCGGCGTCGACGCCCTTGTAGCGGCCCTTGATCTTGGTGTGCAGCGTCACGGCCTTGGTCTCGAGCGCGTGGTGCAGCTCGCCCATGTCGGCGAAGGCCATGCCCTCGCCCGGCTCGTTCTGGTTCATGATCGACAGGTAGTAGAGCCCCAGGACCATGTCCTGCGACGGCACGATGATCGGCGCGCCGGAGGCCGGGTGCAGGATGTTGTTGGTCGACATCATCAGCACGCGGGCTTCGAGCTGCGCTTCCAGCGACAGCGGCACGTGGACCGCCATCTGGTCGCCGTCGAAGTCGGCGTTGAAGGCGGTGCAGACCAGCGGGTGAAGCTGGATCGCCTTGCCCTCGATCAGGATCGGCTCGAACGCCTGGATGCCGAGGCGGTGCAGCGTCGGCGCGCGGTTCAGGAGAACCGGATGCTCGCGGATCACCTCGTCGAGGATGTCCCAGACCTCCGGCTTCTCCTTCTCGACCAGCTTCTTCGCCTGCTTGACGGTGGACGAATAGCCCTTGGCGTCGAGACGGGCGTAGATGAAGGGCTTGAACAGCTCCAGCGCCATCTTCTTCGGCAGGCCGCACTGGTGCAGCTTCAGCTCCGGGCCGGTCACGATGACCGAGCGGCCGGAATAGTCGACGCGCTTGCCGAGCAGGTTCTGGCGGAAGCGGCCCTGCTTGCCCTTGAGCATGTCGGAGAGCGACTTCAAAGGCCTCTTGTTGGCGCCGGTGATGACGCGGCCGCGGCGGCCGTTGTCGAACAGCGCGTCCACCGCCTCCTGAAGCATGCGCTTCTCGTTGCGGATGATGATGCCCGGCGCGCGCAGCTCGATCAGCCGCTTCAAACGGTTGTTGCGGTTGATGACACGGCGGTAGAGGTCGTTGAGGTCGGACGTGGCGAAGCGGCCGCCGTCGAGCGGCACCAGCGGGCGCAGGTCCGGCGGGATCACCGGAATGATCTTCATGATCATCCACTCCGGCCGGTTGCCGGACTCGATGAAGTTCTCGACGACCTTGAGACGCTTGAGCAGCTTCTTCTGCTTGAGCTCCGACGTGGTCGAGGCGAGCTCGGAGCGCAGGTCGCCCGCGATCTTCTCGAGGTCCATCGAGGCCAGAAGCTCATGGATGGCTTCCGCGCCGATCATGGCCGTGAAGGAATCCTCGCCGTACTCGTCGACGGCGATCATGTATTCCTCTTCCGACAGGAGCTGGTGCTCCTTCAGCGCGGTCAGGCCCGGCTCGGTGACGATGTAGTTCTCGAAGTAGAGGACGCGCTCGATGTCCTTCAGCGTCATGTCGAGCAGCGTGCCGATGCGGGAGGGCAGCGACTTCAGGAACCAGATGTGGGCGACGGGCGCGGCGAGCTCGATGTGGCCCATGCGCTCGCGGCGCACGCGCGACAGCGTGACCTCGACGCCGCACTTCTCGCAGATGACGCCCTTGTACTTCATGCGCTTGTACTTGCCGCACAGGCACTCGTAGTCCTTGATCGGACCGAAGATGCGCGCGCAGAACAGGCCGTCGCGCTCGGGCTTGAACGTGCGGTAGTTGATCGTCTCCGGCTTCTTGATCTCGCCGAACGACCAGGACTGGATCTTTTCCGGGCTGGCAAGCGAGATGCGGATGGCATCGAAGGTCTGCACCGGCGCCTGCGGGTTGAAGAGATTCATGACCTCTTGGTTCATGCCGTTCTCCTTGTCGGGGCGTGGGGTGGCCCCTGAATCTTGAGCGAGGGCGGCGGCGCGGGAGGCGCGCCGCCGCTTCCTTGTCTTACTCGGCCGCGTCGGGCAGGCGTGCCGGGGTCTCCTCGACCACCGTGTTCTCCAGCTCGACATTGAGGCCGAGCGAGCGCATCTCCTTGACGAGAACGTTGAAGCTCTCCGGAATGCCCGCCTCGAACGTGTCGTCGCCGCGCACGATGGCTTCGTAGACCTTGGTGCGGCCGGCCACGTCGTCCGACTTCACCGTCAGCATCTCCTGCAGCGTGTAGGCGGCGCCGTAGGCTTCGAGCGCCCACACCTCCATCTCGCCGAAGCGCTGGCCGCCGAACTGCGCCTTGCCGCCCAGCGGCTGCTGGGTGACCAGCGAGTACGGGCCGATGGAGCGCGCGTGGATCTTGTCGTCCACGAGGTGGTGCAGCTTCAGCATGTAGATGTAGCCGACGGTCACCTGGCGGTCGAACGGCTCGCCCGTGCGCCCGTCATAGAGCGTGGACTGGCCGCTGGTCGCGAGACCCGCCTGCTCCAGCATGGCGTTGATGTCGCTCTCGCGCGCGCCGTCGAAGACCGGCGTGGCGATGGAGACACCGCGCTTCATCTGCTCGCCGAGCCGCACGACCGACTCGTCGTCGTAGGTCCGCACCGGCTCGTTGCGGTCGTTGTCGGGAATGATCGACTCGATCGTCGCCCGAAGCGGCTTGATGTCGCCGCCTTCCTTGTAGGCTTCGATCAGCTGGCCGATCTTCCTGCCCATGCCGGCGCAGGCCCAGCCGAGATGCGTCTCGAGGATCTGGCCGACATTCATGCGGCTCGGCACGCCGAGCGGGTTGAGCACGATGTCGACATGCGTGCCGTCCTCCAGGAACGGCATGTCCTCGACCGGCACGATGCGGCTGACCACGCCCTTGTTGCCGTGGCGACCGGCCATCTTGTCGCCGGGCTGCATCTTGCGCTTCACGGCGACGAAGACCTTGACCATCTTCATGACGCCGGGGGGCATCTCGTCGCCGCGCTGCACCTTCTCGACCTTGTCCATGAAGCGCTGCTCCAGCGCCTTCTTGGACTCGTCGTACTGGCCGCGCAGGGCCTCGAGCTCGCTCTGGGCCTGCTCGTCCTCGACGGCGAACTGCCACCACTGCGATCGCGGATAGTCGGCGATCGACTCGCGGGTGAGCGCGCCGCCCTTCTTCCAGCCCTTGGGGCCGGCGATGGCGGTGCGGCCGTCGAGCATGTCGGCGAGGCGCGAATAGACGTTCCTGTCGAGGATCGCCTGCTCGTCGTCGCGGTCCTTGGCCAGGCGCTCGATCTCCTCGCGCTCGATGGCCATGGCGCGCTCGTCCTTCTCCACGCCGTGGCGGTTGAAGACGCGCACCTCGACCACGGTGCCGAAGGTCCCGGGCGGCATGCGCATGGAGGTGTCGCGCACGTCGGACGCCTTCTCGCCGAAGATGGCGCGCAGCAGCTTCTCCTCCGGCGTCATCGGGCTTTCGCCCTTCGGCGTGATCTTGCCGACCAGGATGTCGCCCGGCTGGACCTCGGCGCCGATATAGACGATGCCGGCCTCGTCGAGGTTCTTCAGCGCCTCTTCCGACACGTTCGGAATGTCGCGCGTGATCTCTTCCGGCCCGAGCTTGGTGTCGCGCGCCATGACCTCGAACTCCTCGATGTGGATCGAGGTGAAGACGTCGTCGGCGACGATGCGCTCGGAGAGCAGGATGGAGTCCTCGTAGTTGTAGCCGTTCCACGGCATGAACGCGACGAGCACGTTGCGGCCGAGCGCCAGATCGCCGAGATCGGTCGAGGGGCCGTCGGCGATGATGTCGCCCTTGTTGACCCGGTCGCCCATCCTGACCAGCGGGCGCTGGTTGATGCAGGTGTTCTGGTTCGAGCGCTGGAACTTCTGCAGCCGGTAGATGTCGACGCCCGACTTGCCGGGATCGAGGTCCTCGGTGGCGCGGATGACGATACGGGTGGCGTCCACCTGGTCGACGATGCCGCCGCGGCGGGCGCCGATGGCGGCGCCGGAGTCGCGAGCGACGATCGGCTCCATGCCGGTGCCGACGAACGGCGCCTCGGCGCGCACCAGCGGCACGGCCTGACGCTGCATGTTCGAGCCCATCAGCGCGCGGTTGGCGTCGTCGTTCTCGAGGAACGGGATCAGCGCCGCGGCGACCGACACCATCTGCTTCGGCGACACGTCCATCAGGTCGACGTTCTCGCGCGGGGTCATCATCACCTCGCCGGCGTGACGGCAGATGACGAACTCCTCGGTGAAGCGGCCTTCCGCGTCGAGCTCGGCATTGGCCTGCGCGACGTAGTGCTTGGCCTCCTCCATCGCCGACAGGTACACGACCTCGCTGGAGATGCGGCCGTCGACGACCTTGCGGTACGGGCTCTCGATGAAGCCGTACTTGTTGACGCGAGCGAACGTCGCCAGGCTGTTGATAAGGCCGATGTTCGGGCCTTCCGGCGTCTCGATCGGGCAGATGCGGCCGTAATGCGTGACGTGGACGTCGCGCACCTCGAAGCCGGCGCGCTCGCGGGTCAGACCGCCCGGCCCGAGCGCCGACAGGCGGCGCTTGTGGGTGATCTCGGAGAGCGGGTTGGTCTGGTCCATGAACTGCGAGAGCTGCGAGGAACCGAAGAACTCGCGCACGGCGGCGGCGGCCGGCTTGGCGTTGATGAGATCCTGCGGCATCACCGTGTCGATCTCGATCGACGACATGCGCTCCTTGATCGCGCGCTCCATGCGCAGCAGGCCGACGCGGTACTGGTTCTCCATCAACTCGCCGACGGAGCGGACGCGGCGGTTGCCGAGATTGTCGATGTCGTCGATCTCGCCCTTGCCGTCGCGCAGCTCCACCAGCGTCTTGACGACGGCGATGATGTCCTCCTTGCGCAGGATGCGCACGGTGTCCGGACAGTCGAGCTCGAGGCGCATGTTCATCTTGACGCGGCCGACGGCCGACAGGTCGTAGCGCTCGGCGTCGAAGAACAGCGAGTTGAACATGGCTTCCGCCGTGTCCATCGTGGGCGGCTCGCCCGGGCGCATCACGCGGTAGATGTCGAACAGCGCGTCCTGGCGGCTCTCGTTCTTGTCCACGGCGAGCGTGTTGCGGATGTAGCCGCCGACATTGACGTGGTCGATGTCGAGAATCCTGATCTCGTCCTGGCCGGCCTCGAGCAGGACCTTCAGCGTCTTCTCGTCGATCTCGTCGCCGGCCTCGAGATAGATCTCGCCGGTGGCGTAGTTGACGATGTCCTCGGCGAGGTAGGAGCCGTAGAGGTCGTCCTCGGTGGCGCGGATCGCCTTCAGGCCCTTCTCGGCAAGCTGCTTGGCCTGGCGCGCGGTGATCTTGCGGCCGGCCTCGACCACGACTTCGCCGGTGTCGGCGTCGACGAGATCGTTGACGGCCTTCAGGCCGCGGAAGCGGTCGGCCGAATAGGGAATGCGCCAGTGGTCGCCGGCACGCTCGTAG
>JALHFU010000429.1:0-1242 GCA_022838525.1 Hyphomicrobiales bacterium
CTGCTCGAAGGGAATATACATGCCGACCTGCTACCCGGCGACAAGGTGCGCCTGATAGCCGAACTCGCCGCAGGCGGACGGGTCGCCTATGTTGGCGATGGCGTCAATGATGCGGCGGCGCTGGCACGCGCCGATGTAGGCATCGCAATGGGCGTGGCGGGCAGCGAGGTCGCCCTGCAGGCCGCCGACGTGGCCTTCCTTTCCGACGACATGACCCGGCTCGCCGACGCGCAACGGCTTGCGAAGCGAACGCGGCGCATCATTCGCCAGAACCTGGGCTTCGCGATGGGCGCAATGGCGGTGCTCGTCGTCTCCGGCCTGTTCTTCAACCTGCCGCTGCCGCTCGCCGTCATAGGCCACGAGGGCGGCACGGTGCTCGTGGTTCTGAATGGCTTGCGGCTTCTGGCAGACCCGATCCGCGGCAAACGAGCCGTGAATTGATCCCGGAGTTGCACCATCCCTATCCCAGCAGCAAGGCGATCGACGCGGCGAGGATCACGATCCATGTACCCAGAGTGCCCGGCCCACGCAGCATCTTCTGTAGGCCGGACCCTGCCGGCATGATCATGCCGAGCGGATGGGCGATCCTCGCGGCCAGCAAGCCGATCATCAGCAGATGGACAGTCCAGCCCGGCGCGCCACGCATCTCTGCGAAAGCCACGAGAATCAGCGCAACCGGTACATATTCAGCAAAGTTAGCGTGGCTGCGGATACGCAGCGCGAGCGCCGGTTCGCCTCCGTCCCCGATGCCGACTCCATAGTCCACACGTCCTTTCACCACCCAGACCGACAGAGTGACGAACAGCAAACCAAAGAGACCGGCGTAGAAGGCGCTGATTGCGGGAAAGGTCATCGCGCAAACTCAGCCGGCAACGGCTCTGGCAGCGCATTTGCGTGACGCCACCGAGAACACCGCCATAGCAATCAGCACGGACGGCACCAGCGCGATCAGGACGGCGAAAAGCCAGTCGACCGGCCCCGCCAGCGCGTCGATCCCGGCCAGCGTCCATTTCGGCACGAGAAGGGTGAAGATCACCGTCGCCAACGTGCCCATGGCGAGCGCCGCCCTGAGCGGACGCCTTGCCGGACGACCGACGCGCCGCAGCTTGCCGATGCCGGTGACAACACCGGCCAGAAGCACGAGGCCCAGCACGACCGGCGCAAGTAACCAGACGCCGAAGGTCTCCCAGGCGATGAAAAACAGGGTTACGGGGTTGAAGTCGCTCATGTCGTCGCCTCCTC
>JALHFU010000167.1:0-6566 GCA_022838525.1 Hyphomicrobiales bacterium
CCACCGCATCGGCGCGCTCGCCTTCTCGGCCGACGGCACGCGGCTCGTCGCAAGCTGCGGCTATCGCTGCGGCGGCGACATGACGGTCGCATCCTTCCTTGTCGCCGAACCGGCCGCGCCGCCCGTGCTCTACGCCGGCCACGACAACACGGTCTACGCCGCCGCGGCCGGCCCGGAGGGGCTGGTGGCGACGGCCGGCGGCGAGCGCCACGCGATCCATGTCTGGAACCCCGCGACCGGCGAGGCGAGGCGCACGATGCACGGCAGCGGCGCGCCGGTGACGGCCGTGGGCGTGGCCGCCGACGGCGGCGTCGTCGCCTGGGGCACGCAGAACCCCTGCCCGGACGAGCCGGCCTGCCCGGACAGGGCGGGCGCGCTCGAAGGCGAGTTCCTGCTGCCGACGCCGGATCGCGGCTTCGAGAGCCCCGCGCCCTTCGGCGACAGCGGCGCGGCCTTCCGCCGGGCGGTGATCGCCGACGGCGAATGGGCGCTTGCCTTCGCCGAGGGCGGCGACAACCGGCTGCCCAACGCCGTGCTCGAAATCCTGCGCGGCGGCACGGTCGTCCATCGCATCGAGAACGACGCCACCAACGGCTACCTGCACGGCGCCTACACGCTGCTGTCGGACGGCAAGCACCTCGTCACCGGCGGCAGCGACGGCACGCTGATCGCCTACGACCGCGAGAGCGGCGACTTCGCCGGCGAGTTCACCGGCGGCCATTCCGACGAGGTCACGGCCGTGGCCGAGGCGCCGGAGGCGCGGCTCCTCGTCACCGGCGGCGCCGACCAGACCGTGCGGCTGTGGAACCTCGAGACGCGGGCGCTGGTCGCCAGCCTGTTCGTCTCCGGCGACGACTGGATCGTGTGGACGCCGCAGGGCTACTTCTATTCCTCGCCCAACGGCGACTCGCTCGTCGGCTGGCACATCAACCAGGGCCAGGATCGCGAGGGGCGCTACATCCGGGCGCGCCAGATCCGCCAGCACCTGAACAGCCCCGAGATCGTGCGCCGCGCCATCCTCACCGGCGACGCGGCGAATGCTGCGCGCGAGCTGCGCGGCACCGACCGTCAGCTCGAACAGCTCCTGCAGCGCAAGCCGCCGGAATTCGAGGTGCGCGTGGTCGAGACCGACCCGCCGCCGGCCGACGGTTATGTCGCGGTCGAGATCGTCGGCGCGGAGGAAGCGGGCGCGGATGTGGCCACCTTCTCGGTGCTCGCCAACGACCGCCGCATCGAGGAGTTCACGCCGCGCGCCGCCGGCGACGGTCGCGTCGTCATCGAGGTGCCGGTGGGCGAGGGCGAGAACGAGATCCTCATCAGCGGCGTCAACGAGTTCGGCTACATCACCGAGCGCGGCGTGCGGGCGCTGGCCAAGAAGCCGGCTAACGAAAAGCCGAAAGGCAAGCTCTACGTCGTCGCGGTCGGCATCAACGAATACCCGCATCTGCCGACCGACTGCGGCGGCCGCTCCTGCGACCTCGGCTTTCCGGTCGCCGACGCGTCCGAGTTCCTGCGCACGGTGGCCGAGCGCACCGCGCCGCTCCATGCCGAGATGGAGGCGCTGCTCCTCGTCAACCGCGAGGCGCTGGAGGAGGACGGCGCGCGCGCCGGCGAGATCGTGCGGCTGGTCGGCGACGAGCGCATCATGGAGCCCGAGGCGCGCAGCGTGCGCGACGAGATCATCGACTTCCTCGACCTGCCCGGCCCCGAGGACACCACCATCGTCTTCATCGCCGGCCACGGCATCAACATCGACGAGGACTACTATGTGGTGCCGACCGACGCGCGCAAGCAGGACGGCGACCGCTGGCGGCGCTCCTCGCTCGTCGCGTGGTCCGACATCCACGAGGCGATCGAGCGCGCCAAGGGCCGCCGCGTGATGCTGCTCGACACCTGCCATGCGGCCGGCGCCTTCAACCCCAAGCTGGAGAAGGAGGCGGCCGACGCCCGCATCGTCGTGCTCGCCGCCACCGCGGCCAACAACACGGCGGCGGAGCTCGCCGATCTCGGCCACGGCGCGTTCACCTGGTCGGTGCTCGAAGGCATGCGCGGCGGCGCCAACACCGGCGGCGACGGCGTGCGCATCCTCGGCCTCTCCGACTACGTCGACCGCGAGGTGCGCCGGCTGACGGCGGAGCGCCAGCAGCCCTTCTACCACCTGCCGCGCACCGAGAACTTCCTGGTGGCGCGGCCGTGAGAGGCATGAGCCGGCCGGAATGTTCCCCCGCTTTTCTGCGCGCCTTGCGCTGCCCCTCATCCGCCCTTCGGGCACCGTCTCCCCGTGAACGGGGAGAAGGGGACGCGGCGGCGTTGCGGCCATCCTTCCTCTCCCCGTTCACGGGGGTCCGAAGGACGGGTCGAGACAAGCGGCTCGACCCCGGCAGATGCCGGCAGGCAGGTGAGGGGCGGCGCAGACCTGCGCCATCCTTCATCGCGGCATTTCTTCTTCTCCTGCTCGCCTGCGCGCCCGCCTTCGCCGCCGCCTGCCCCGAGGGCGAAGGGCGGTTCGGCACGGGGTTCTATCCCGGCCCCTACCTGTTCGAGACGGCGATTGCCGCCGAGGAGGACTACCCGCAATCCGCGGTGCGGCTTTCGGGCATCACGGTGCCGCACCACCTCGTGGTGCCGCGCCTGATCGCGCGCGGCTTCCGCGCCGCGTCGGGCTTCGATTACGACCGCATCATCCTCATCGCCCCCGATCACTTCCTGCGCATCGAAGGCGCGGCCTTCGCCACGACGCGGCGCGGCTTCGACACGGTGCTGGGGCCGGTCGACGTCGACGGCGAGGCGGTGGCCGGGCTGCTGGACGGGGGCGCGGTCGACAGTTGCCTCTTCGCCGACGACCACGGCGTGCTGGCGCTGCTGCCGTTCCTGCGCCACGCCTTTCCCGCGGCGAAGCTGGTGCCGGTCTCGATCTCGATCCGCTCGAAGCGCGAGGACTGGGACAGGCTCGCCGCCCTCCTCGCGCCGCTCGCGGGCGAGCGGACGCTGGTCGTGCAATCGACCGACTTTTCCCACTACCACCCGCACGGCCGCGCCCGGCAGTTCGACCAGCACGTGCTGAACCTGCTGGCCGAGGGCGACCCGGAAAAGCTCGTGCGGCTGAACCAGCCGGACCATCTCGATTCGCTCGGCGCGATGTATGTGCAGATGAAGCTGCAGCGCGAGGTCCGCGGCGCCGCGCCCGTGGTGCTCGCCTCGGAGAACCAGCAGCAGCACACGAGCGCCCGCCTCGCCGAGACGACGAGCTACATGCTGATCGCCTTCGGCGCGTTCGGGCCGACCGACACGCCGCACGAGCCCGAGGCGGACATCGTCTATTTCGCGGGCGACGCCCATTTCGGCCGCGCCGTCACCCGCGCGCTGACCGACGCCGACGCGGCCGAGCGGGTGGCCGAGGCCGTGCTGGCGCGGACCGGCGGGCGGCCGCTGGTGCTCAACCTCGAAGGGGTGATCCTGCCCAACGTGCCCGAAGCGCTCGGTCCCATGACCCTCGGCATGCCGGAGGAGCTGGCGATCCCGTGGCTGAAGCGGTTGAACGTCGCCGCCGCCGGCCTCGCCAACAACCATGTCATGGATCTCGGCCCCGCCGGCCTCGAGGAGACCGAGACCGCGCTCGACCGCGCCGGCATCGCCCGCTTCGGGCAGGGCGAGCGCATCGACATCGGCGGGCTGTCCGTGATCGGCCTCACCGACCTCGATTCCAACGGCCCGCCCTATACCGGTCTCGTCACGCCCGACCTCCTCGACCGCCTGATCGTCGCGGACGCGGCGCGGCCGGTCGCCGCCTTCGTTCACTGGGGCCGCGAATACGTGACGGAGCCCTCGTTGCGCGAGGCGGCGCTGGCCGAGGAGATGCGGCTGCGCGGCACGACGCTCATCGCCGGCGCGCACCCGCATGTCGCCGACGGCCGGCTCGCCACGCTCGGCGGCGGCGAGACGCTGATGGCCTACTCGCTCGGCAACTTCCTGTTCGACCAGCCCGCGGCCACGGCGTCCGGCACGCTGCTGGAGGTGCGCGTCTTCGAGCAGGGCACCATCTTCGCCCGGCTGATCGAGCTTCCCAACCTGTTCGACCTGGCGAAACCGGGCCGGCGCTGAACGCAGCGCCACGCCCGGCAGAGCGGCGCGCCCGATTTTCCGCAATTCCGGGCGGAAAACCGCTTCGCAATTCTTCCTTGAATTGCCCTACTCCCGCGGCGGCACGAAGATCGCGTCGTCGAGATAGCAACCGTCGGGCTCCTCCGGCACATGGAGCGGGTCGCGCGGCCGCACGTGGTAATACATCACCGGCTTGGTCTGGCGGGTGCTGCCGTCGGCGAAGCGGGCCACCGCGCGGAAGCGGTGGATCGAGTTTTCCGCCGCATAGACCTTCAGCCGTGCGGTGTGGTCGGCAAGGGTGCGGTTGCCGCGCAGGGTCAGGTCGACGACGTAGTTGCTGTCGTCCGAAGGCAGGCGAATCTCCTGATAGCGCAGCGCCGCCGGCGGATCGCCGAAGCCGTCGCCGTACTCGGCCACCATCACCTCGGTCTCGATCGCCCCGAGCTGCAGCGACGCCTCCATCGGCTCGGTGGCCTCGTAGCTGTTGCCGCGGTCGTCGGCCCAGGAATAGGTGAAGCTGCCGCGGACGCCGAGCGAGAGCGTGACGTCGCCGGCGATCAAGTCCCTGATCTCGCCGAGCTGGAGCGAGCCGACCACGCGCTCGTGGCATTGCGGCAGCTCGGCCTCGGAGGCGCAGGTGAAGCGCGCCCGCTCCAGCGCCCGCGTGTCGACGCCGGCCTCGTCGAGCGTGGACCGCAGCGAGACGTCCAGCCCCTCGTCGAAATCGGCGACGGCGACCTCGAAGGTGCGCGAGGCCCGGTCGGGATCGTCCTCGTTGAAGAACTCGATGGCGAGACGGCCGCCGGCCGCCGGCCCCCAGCCATTGTTGGCGAAGGAGAAGCCCGGCCTGAAGCCGATGCAGCCGCGATGCTCGAGGATCGACAGGAAGGGCTTGCGGTAGACCTGGCTGTCCTCGACCTGAAGCTCGAGCGCATCGAGGCGCACGCGCGACCCGTCGGCGGTCTTCAGGTCGACCAGCATGTAGGAGGGCGCATCCTCCCAGTCGATGGCGCCGTAGAGCGAATCGTAGCTGTTGGGCGAGATGGTCGCCTCGCCGAGCCAGGATTCCACCATACCGGCGTTTCCGGGATAGATCTCGATATGCTCGTCATACACCGCGCCCGCATACTGCATGTCGGCCTGGCGGGTGATGCGCTGGTCGACAGAGACGGAAAGTTCGACCTTGCCGGCGTCGCCGCCGCCGGCCTGCGCCCGCAGCAGGCCGCCGACCAGCGCGTCGGCCATGACGTCCGGACGCCGGCCGCCGATCTCGACGCCCGCGCGCCACTGCGACGCATAGGTGGTGCCGCCCGGCAGGCGCACCGTCGCCCTGCCGTGGCGCAGCCCGTCGCGGAAGCCGCCCTCGTAGATCGAGCCGTCGGCGGTGGTCTGCCGGCCCTCGCCCTGCGCGATGCCCTCGACGAAGGTGGCCTCGGTGCGGGTGCCGTCGGCCTCGATGCGCACGCCCTTGCCGTGGAGGCGGCCGGCGACCCATTCGCCGTCCAGCACCTCGCCGCTGCGGCGCTCCAGCCTGCCGCGGCCGTGCGGGCGGCCGTCGCGAAGCTCGCCGACATAGGTGGAATGGACGGTGCGGCGGTCGTAGGAGGCCGAGCCGCGCACCCGCCACACGAGCTTGCCGCGGCCGGAGACCACGCCGCCGGTGGCGACGGGATCGAAGCCCGCGCCGGGGTCGGGCTCGAAGACGAATTCGAGATTGCCGGCCGGCTCCATGTTCCAGGCGCGCAGCCGCGCGCGCTGGACCGTGCCGGTGGCGGCGTCGTAGACGACCTGCACGCGCTGCGCCCACGCGCCGGCCTCCTCGGACGGGGGGCCCGCCAGGGCCGGCGGCGCGAGGACGGCGACGACGAGCGTGGCGGCGGCGACGCCGCGCAGCAGACGCGAAACGAGCATGGACCTCACGAGCCTCCCGCATTCCCCAAGGTCAGGCAGGGTAAAGCGCCGCGCCAGACAGCGCAAGCCGGACGAAAGAGCCCGCGACGGGGGCGCCGCGGGCTCTTTCCGTTGCGATCCGTCGCGGATGCGGCGGACTACTTCGCCAGGCTCTTGACCCAGTTGAAGTAGGTCTGGTTCAGGCGCACCGCCGTGTTGGCGTTCGGGCTTTCGGCCACGTTGACGCCGAGGATGGTGCGCTCCTGCGTCTGCGGGTCGTACTTGTAGACCGCGCCGCCGCTGGTGCCGGCATAGGTGTCGCAGTGATACTGGAAATACTGCTCCTGCACGGCCTGGCGGGAGACGTCGCAGTTGGCGCGCCACATCGTGCCGGCCGGCTTGTCGCCGGGATAGCCGATGATGTTGGCGTGGAAGTCGCCGAGCTGCGGGTCGTGGCCGTAGCCGAGCCAGCCGAGATAGTCGCCGATCGGCTGCTGCAGGACGACCACCGCGATGTCCCACGGCACGACCGAGCCGTAGTAGCCCTGATAGTTGGTGATGTAGCCCTCGAAGAT
>JALHFU010000167.1:6581-10922 GCA_022838525.1 Hyphomicrobiales bacterium
GAACGGGGCGTTGTCCATCGACAGCAGGCCCGGCGCGAACACGAAGTTGTCGTACCAGCCCTCCTCGTGGTCGTAGAGGCAGTGCGCGGCGGTGAGCAGCGTGCGCGGGCCGATCAGCGTCGCCGAGCAGTTGGAGAAGCCGCCCTTGGTCTCGGCCTGCAGCAGGCCGAAGACGCGGAACGGGTAGTTGGCGGAATCGGTCACCTGCACGCGGTCGTCGTCGCCGAAGACCTGGCGGTCGCCGGACTCGGCGAAGGCCGGGTCGGCATTGGGGTTAAAGGCGCCGTCGAGCGAACGCAGCACGTCCTCGCTCGGGCCTTCGCGCTTCTCCTCGCCGCCGCGAGAGCGGGTGACGCTGCCGAAGCTCTGCTTCAGCTTCTCGGGGTCGAGGTCGAGGTCGCGCCCGATCTCGTCGAGATCGACCTTCGGCGGCGTGACGGCCACGCCGCGGTCGGACAGCTCCGGCCCGCCCGGAACGGCGCGCGGGGTCTCGCCGCTGCCGCCGAAGCTGGACTGCGCCCATGCCGCGCCGGACCACAGGACGCCGGCCAGCGCGACGGATACGAGGAATTTCCCATTCACGGATTTCATCGAGGAACTCTCCCAAAGTTAAGCAAGCAGCGGGAAACAAGACGCAAAAGATGTCGAGATGATGATGGTCGGAAAACCCCGGAATCCGTCCCCGCAGCCCCCTGATCGTCGCTCCGCCCCCCGAGAGCACGGGGCAGCCTCGCACATCGCCGCAAATATTCCAACATTGGCCGGGACAAATCGCTTCCGTACCGTCACCTTCAGGGCTTAGATGACGGACGCTTGCTTGCGGCCCCGTCCAGACCCCTCGGGGGCCGTCACGGATCGACCTGTCTCAGGAGGACATTTTGAAGGCATTCGCAAGATTGAGCACCGCCGCGGCGTGCGCGCTGGTGGCGGGCACGGCGGCGTTCGCAGACGCCAGCCCGGGCGCGGACGCCGCGCGGGCGGAATCCTCGCCCATCAGCCGCGTTCCCGCGGCCCGGGCCAATGCGCCGAAGGACGGCGACGACCGCGTCTTCGGCGGCCGGGAGGCGGCCAAGGGCGCCTATCCGTTCCAGGTGGCGCTTCTGGCCACCAACACCCTCGACGAGAGCCCGCAGTCGCAGTTCGACGCGCAGTTCTGCGGCGGCAGCCTGATCGCGCCCGGCTGGGTGCTGACGGCGGCACACTGCCTGGTCGAGTACGGCGAGGCGATCCCGGCCGACGTGGTGACGGCGCTGGTCGGCGCGACCTCGCTCGACGAGGGCAAGCGCTACGCGGTGGCCGAGGTGATCGTCCATCCCGGCTACAGCGAAGCGACGCTCGACAACGACATCGGCCTGCTGCGGCTCGCCGAGGACGCCGACGCGCCGGTCATCAGGATGACCGGGGACGACGTCGAGACGGGCGCGGCCACCGTCATCGGCTGGGGCCTGATGGAGAACGGCTATTTCCCGACCGACCTGATGGAAGCCGAGATCGAGCTCGCCGCCAACGACGCCTGCAACGCCGGCATCAAGGAAATCTACGCCCGCGACCTCGACCTGATCCTGCAGGCCTATGCCGGGCGGATGCGCTACTCGGCCGATGCGGTCGGCAACGCGACCAAGGAGATCGTCGCGTCGATGGGCGACCCGCTCACCGGCAACATGATCTGCGCCGGCCTCGCCGACGGCGCGCGCGACGCCTGCAACGGCGACAGCGGCGGCCCGCTCTTCGCCGTCCGGGACGGCGAGCCGGTGCAGGTCGGCATCGTGAGCTGGGGCGAGGGGCCGATGGATGCCGCCGCCGCCTGCGGCCACGCCAACGCCTACGGCGTCTATACGCGGCTCGCCAACTACCGCGACTGGATCGCCGAGAAGACCGGCAACTGAACTTGAGGACGGCCGCCCGGCGTCGAACGTGCCGGGCGGTCTTTCTCCACCCAGATTTTGCCGGCTATGAATCGGTGTCCGGCGGTGCCCACGGGCCGTGGTGCAGCCCTTCGGCATCGACGCGCTCGAAGCCGTGGGCGCCGAAGAAGTCGCGCTGGCCCTGGATGAGATTGGCCGTGCCGCGGCCCTGGCGGAAGGCGTCGAAATAGCCGAGCGCGGCCGAAAGCGCCGGCACGGGCAGGCCGGCGAGCGCGGCATGCGCCACCACCCGGCGCAGCGACGGGTGCGCCGCCATCATCGCCACGAAATCGCGGGTCAGGAGCAGGTGCTCGGCGTCGGGATCGGTCTCGAAGGCGCGCGCGATGGTGTCGAGGAACTGCGAGCGGATGATGCAGCCGGCGCGCCAGATGCGGGCGATGGTGGCCATCGGCAGGTCCCAGCGGAACTCGCACGAGGCCTCGCCCATGACGGTGAAGCCCTGGGCATAGGCGGCGATCTTGCCGGCGAACAGCCCGAGCTCGAGATCGGCGAGGAAGGCGGCGTCGGGCGCCGACGGCGAGGCGGCAGCGCGTCCGCCATAGGCGGCAGCGGCGCGGCCGCGCAGCGCCTTCTCGGCCGAGAGGCTGCGCGCGGCGACGGCCGCCTCGATGGCGGTGGCCGGCACGCCCATCATCTGCGCCTCGATCGCGGCCCAGCGGCCGGTGCCCTTCTGGCCGGCGCGGTCGAGGATCATGTCGACCAGCGGCCGGCCGCTCTTCGGATCGGCGGTCGCGAGCACCTCGGCGGTGATCTCGACGAGATAGGAGTTGAGGCGGCCGCCGTTCCACTTGGAGAACAGCGCGCCGATCTCGGCCGCCGGCATGGCGAAGCCGTCGCGCAGAACGCCGTAGATCTCGGCGATCATCTGCATGTCGGCATATTCGATGCCGTTGTGGATGGTCTTGACGAAGTGGCCGGCGCCGCCTTCGCCCAGCCACGCCGAGCAGGGCTCGCCCTGATAGCGGGCGGCGATCGCGGTCAGGATCGGCTCGACGCGGGCATAGGCCTCCTTCGACCCGCCGACCATGATCGACGGGCCGTGGCGCGCGCCGGTGGCGCCGCCGGAAACGCCCATGCCGATGAAGGTGATGCCCGAGCCCTCGAGTTCGTCGAAGCGGCGCATCGTGTCGCGGAAGTTGGCGTTGCCGCCGTCGATGACGATGTCGCCCGCGGCCAGGAGCTCGCGCAGGGCGTGGATCTGCTCGTCCACGGCCTTGCCGGCCTGCACCATCAGCAGGATCGGCCGCGGCGGGTTGATCTGGGCGACCAGCTCGCGGAGCGAGGCGCAGGGCACGATGTTGCCGCGCAGGTCGCCGGCATTCTCGAAGAACGCGCCGGTGCGCGACGACGTCCGGTTGTAGACGGCAACCGGGTAACCTTTCTCGGCGATGTTGAGGGCAAGGCCCGAACCCATGACGCCAAGGCCGATCAGCCCGATTTCCGCTTTGGTCATGATTGCTCCCGGTTCCGGTGGCTACAGGCAAGATGAAGAATGATGAACAGGGCGCCGATGCAAGACAAGCGGCAGCGCCGCATGGCAGCCATACCCGATGCAGTGCACAACAACTGTTCGCAATCGCAAAAAAGCGAAGATGAAACGGCGGAGGCGGCCGGCGCGGCCTATCGCTTGCGCCGCTTGCGGCCGTAGAGCTCGAGCCGGTGGTGGACGATCTCGTAGCCGAGGGCGCGGGCGATCTCCTGCTGCAGCTCCTCGATGCGGTCGGACTGGAACTCGATGACGTCGCCGGTGTCGATGTCGATCAAGTGGTCGTGATGCTCGCCCGCGGCCGGCTCGAACCGCGACGGCCCGCCCTCGAAGGCGTGGCGATGGATGGCGCCGATGCCTTCGAGCAGCTTCATCGTGCGGTAGACGGTGGACAGCGAGATGCCGGGATTGAGCGCGACGGCGCGGCGGAAGATCTCCATCGCGTCGGGGTGGTCTCCGGCCTGCGCGAGGATGCCGAGGATGATGCGGCGCGGCTGGGTGATGCGCACGCCGGCGTCGCGCAGCGCAGCCTCGTAATCGGGGACCGGATTCGCAGTCTCGTTCATGGCCGGACTATGCGTCAGGGAAGGACGCGATGCAAAGCAAGATGCCGGCCGAAACGCCCGCCGCGGCCATTCGTCCACGCCCCGGGGGGATCATTTTGCCTCTTTTTGCAAATCATTTGCATTTGCATTGACAAACGGGAAAAGCGCAACTATCTTTCCCACAACTGCCTCCTCCCAACCCTTTCACCGACCGGGATTGCCGATGCCGACCGCCAGACGCCTTCTTGCCGCCTTTATCCTCTCCCTCGTCGCCCTTCCCGCCGCCGCGCAGGCGGAGAAGTTCAAGGTCGTCACCACCTTCACCGTCATCGCCGACATCGCGCAGAACGTCGCCGGCGAGGCGGCGACGGTGGAATCGATCACC
>JALHFU010000168.1:0-9333 GCA_022838525.1 Hyphomicrobiales bacterium
CGACGACATCCTGTCGATACCGGGGCTCGACTTCCTCTTCGTCGGTCCCGGCGACCTGTCGGCGAGCCTCGGCCATGTCGGCGAATGGGACACGCCCGCGACGGCCGAAGCCATCGCCCACGTCCTGGCGCGGGCCAAGGTCCACGGCGTCACGGCCGGCATCTACGCCCACGGACCGGCGGAGGTGAAGGCGCGCACCGGCCAGGGCTTCCGCATCATCGCCATCGGCTCCGACCTGCCGATGATGATCACCAGGATCAGTTCCGACCTCGCGGCCATCGCCGATGGCGCGGAGGGCGGCGTCGCGCTGGCGCAGGGAGGCGCAGGCTGACATGACGCAGGCGATCGCGATCCCGGCAGCGGGCGATGACGGCAGCACCGACGTGAAGCTCGCGGTCAAGGGCCTGAGCAAGCACTACGGCGCCACCGTCGCGCTCCATCCGACCGACCTCGACCTGCGCACCGGCGAATTCATGACGCTGCTCGGCCCGTCGGGCTCGGGCAAGACCACGCTGCTGATGATGGTGGCGGGGCTGCTCGGCTCCGATTCCGGCGACCTGTGGATCGACGGGCAGCGCACCACCAACGCGCCGCCATGGGAGCGCGGCATCGGCATGGTGTTCCAGAACTATGCGCTGTTCCCGCACATGACGGTGTTCGAGAACATCGCCTTCCCGCTGCGCATGCGCAAGATTCCCGAGGACGTCATCCGCCGCGAGGTGGCCGACGTGCTCGACATGGTCCAGCTCGAGCATACCGCGCAGCGTCTGCCGCGCGGCCTTTCCGGCGGCCAGCAGCAGCGCATCGCGCTGGCGCGCGCCTTCGTGTTCAAGCCGCACATCATCCTGATGGACGAGCCTTTGGGCGCGCTCGACAAGAAGCTGCGCGACCAGCTCCAGCTCGAGATCAAGAACATCCACCTGTCGCACCGGACCACGATCCTCTACGTCACCCACGATCAGGGCGAGGCGCTGACCATGTCGGACCGCATCTGCCTGATGAACAACGGCCGCATCGAGCAGCTCGACACGCCGTCGGCGCTCTATTTCAGGCCGAAGACGGTGTTTGCGGCCGACTTCCTCGGCGATTCCAACTTCATCGACGGCGTCGTGCGCAAGGCCGCGGGCGAACATGTCGGGATCGAGGCCGAGGTCGCCAGGGGCGCCGTGCTGCGCGGCGTCGGCGACGCCCTGCCGGCGGGATCGCGCGCCCGCATGATGGTGCGCCCCGAGCGCCTGTCGCTCGCGAGCGAGGTGCCGGAAGGCTGGAACGCGCTGCCCGTCACCGTGCGGCAGTCGATCTTCGTCGGCGGCTTCACCCGCCATTTCGTGACCGGGCCGGCCGGGCTCGACCTGGTGTCGCTGGAGCTGACGGCGGGGCCGGGAAGCGAACGCGCCGCCGGCCAGCAGCTGATGGCGATCTGGCCGCCCGAAAGCGCGGTCGTCCTCGCCGACGACAGGGAAGACGCATCGTGAGCGCGCACGCGATCAGGGACGGGGGCAGAGACAGGGGCAAGGACAGGGGGCCGCCCGGCCCGCTGCGCGTCCTCGCGGCGCGCTGGGGCAAGATCACGCCGGTGCTGGTGATGCTGGTGGTTCTGGGCATCCTGCCCGTCGCCAAGCTGCTCGAGCTCAGCTTCTACCGGGGCGGCGAGTGGAGCCTCGACCACTATGTGCGCCTGTTCTCCTCGCCGGTCTACGTGCGGGTGCTGGCGACCACATTCAAGGTCGCGATCTACACCACGATCTTCACGCTGCTGGTCAGCTACCCCCTCGCCTACATCATCGCGCGCATGCCGGAGAACCGGCGCAACCTGCTGATGTTCGCGGTGATGCTGTCGTTCTGGGCGAGCTTCCTCATCCGCACCTTCGGCTGGATGGTGATCCTGAACCGCAACGGGCTGCTCAGCCAGATCCTGATGTGGCTCGGCATCACCAGCGAACCGGTCGGCATCCTCTACAGCTCCACCGCCGTCGTCATCGGCATGACGCATGCGATGGTGCCGCTGTGCATCCTGACGATGCTGCCGGTCATGCAGTCGATCGACGACAATTTGTCGAAGGCGGGCATGGTGCTCGGCGGCAGGCCGGGCAGCGTGTTCTGGCGCATCTACTTCCCGCTCTCCCTGCCCGGCGTCACCGCCGCGGCGCTGCTGGTGTTCATCACCTCGCTCGGCTTCTTCATCGTGCCGGCCTTCCTCGGCGGCCGGCTCGACACCATGCTCACCCAGCTCATCATCGACCAGGTGCAGGAATATCTGAACTGGCCGTTCGCCGGCGCGCTGTCGCTGCTCCTGCTCGTCGCCGCGCTGGCGGTGTTCTGGATCTACGACTACCTGATCGGCCTGTCGGCGCTGGCCGGCACGGCGGACCCCAACGCCTCGGGCGGACGGCTGGGCAGCGCGGGGGCGCGGTTCGGACGGGCGTTCGGCGCCGCCATGGCCCGCGTCTCGGACACGATCTACGGCCTTGTCGCCGCCGTCGCCGGCAGGAGGATGCCGGCCGTCGGCCGGGCGACGCGCCGGCTCGTCGTCGCCCTGACGCTGACCTTCCTGCTCCTGCCCGTCATCATCATGGTGCCGGTGTCGTTCACCGAGAGCGCCCGCATGACCTGGCCGCCGGAAGGCTTCAGCCTGCGCTGGTACGAGACGCTGTTCGGCTCGCAAGTGTGGACGCAGGCGGCCGTGCGCTCGCTCATCGTCGCCGTCGCCTCCGCGACGCTGGCGCTGATCATCGGCACGCCGGCGGCCTTCGCCATCGCCCGGCAGAACCTGCCGGCCAAGACGCTCATCCTCGCGATCATCCTGGATCGCGGTGGCGCTGTTCTATCTCTACGCGCAGATCGGCCTCGTCGGCAGCTATACCGGCCTCATCCTCGGCCACACGATCCTCGCCATCCCCTACGTGGTCATCACGGTCATCGCGGTGCAGAAGCAGTACGACCCGCGCTACGACCAGGCGGCCTGGAGCCTCGGCGCCCGCCCGTCGCAGACGCTCCGGCGCGTGACGCTGCCGCTGATCCGCGGCGGGCTGCTGTCGGCGTTCCTGTTCGCCATGATCACCTCGTTCGACGAGCTGACCATCGCCCTCTTCGTGACGGGCGGCCTTACCACGACATTGCCGAAGCAGATGTGGGACGACGCCATCAACGTCGCCACCCCGACGCTGGCGGCACTGTCCACTCTTCTGCTGGTCTTCGTCGCTGTCATGACCCTGATCGGACAGCGTCTCCAATCGCGCAGCTAGGAACCGACCTGCAGTTGCCCCGGTGAAACGACAACAACATCATTGAAGGAGGTAGTGATGACAAAGACCCTGATAACCAGACGCTCGGCGCTCAAGGGAACGGCGCTGATGGGCGTCGCGCTTGCAACTCCCGCCATCTGGCGCCCCGCCCAGGCCCAGACCAGGCAGATCATCGTGCGCACGCCGGGCGGCCCGACCGCCGTGGCGATGCAGAAATCCTACTACGACGCGTTCGAGGCCAAGACCGGCATCAAGATCGTGCCGGCCACCTCGACCAACGAGCCGGTCAGCCAGGTCAAGGCCATCGTGGAATCGGGCGCCAAGACCTGGGACATGGCGGCCTCGTTCGGCCGCGCCGCGATCAGCCAGCTCATCGCCGACGGCGACTATCTCGAGCCGCACGGCCTCAACGACGACCCGGCCATCGCGGTGGTGCCGGCGGAATACCGCAACGACTACGCCATCGGCCACGGCATCTACGCGACGCCGCTGACCTACCGCACCGACAGGTACGACACCGCCCCGCAGAGCTGGGCCGACTTCTTCGACGTCGACAAGTTCCCCGGGCCGCGCGCGATGCGCAAGAACCCGGTCGACACGCTGGAGATCGCGCTGATGGCCGACGGCGTGCCCCACGACCAGCTCTACCCGCTCGACCTCGACCGGGCCTTCGCCAAGCTCGACACGCTCAAGCCGCACATCGCCAACTGGTGGACCAGCCCGGTGCAGGCCGTCGAGCTGATCGTCAACGGCGACGTCAACATGGTGCCGGTGTGGGCGAACTTCCCGGTCGCGGCCATCGAGAACGGCGCACCGCTCGGCCTGAACTGGCGCAACAACATCTTCGGCGTCGACATGTTCACGATCCTCAAGGGCTCGGACAATGTCGAGGCCTGCCGCGAGTTCATCAAGTTCTGCGTGCAGGCCGAGCAGCAGGCCGGCGTCGCCAGCCAGATCGCCATCGCGCCGACCAACCCGGAAGCCTACAAGCTGATCCCCGAGGATCGCGCCAGGCTCCTGGCCAGCAGCCCGGAGAACGCCAAGGACGCCGTCGAGATCAGCAACGACTTCTGGTCGGCCAACCGCGACGCGATCTCCGACCGGTTCAACGAGTGGCTGCTCACCTAGAGCAATTCAGGAGAAGTGCGAAGCGATTTTCCGCCCGGAATTGCGGAAAAACAAAGAGATAGATCGTTTCACCGTTTCCATGAAAGGGTGAAACGATCTAGAGGGAGCAGCGCGACTGCGGCCGCCCGCCGGCGGCCGCAGCCGACAGCGACAGACGATGACCGAAAATCCCACGCTCTTTCCCACTCCCGCCCTCGCCAACGCCGCCGAGCACGTGCTCGGCGCGTGGACGCCGCGCTCCTTCATGATCGAGGGGCTGACCGCGGTGCGGGCGGGCGACCGGGCCACCGGCCCGGCCTACACCATCCGGCTGCGCAAGGCGGCGACGCGGTCGCGGCAGAACGCGGCCCGCGCGCTCGCGGCCTTCGACGCCGCGCCGGCCGGCAGCATCGTCGTCGTGCAGGCGACGGACGATCTCGGCGGCGCGGTGGTCGGCGACATCATCGCGCACCGGCTGCGCAAGCTCGGCGTCGCCGGCGTGGTCGTCGAAGGCCCGGTCCGCGACATCGACGGCCTCGACGGCTTCGGGCCGCCGATCTGGTATCGCGACGCCGTGGCGACCGGCCTCGAAATGGCAGAGACCGAGGCGGAAGCCGAGGTCGAGCTCGACATCGGCGGCGTGAATGTTTCCCCCGGCGTCACGGTCACGGTGGACCGCGACGGCGCGTTCTTCCTTCCCCGCGGGCAGGCCGAGGCGATCCTTGCCCGCGCCGCGGCGGTCGTCGCCCGCGAGGAGACGCTGCATGCGGCGCTCGCCGACGGCCGAAGCCTCGTCGACGCACTCGGCTTCGCCGACGCGGCGGCGTCCTGACCGGATGAACATGAAGCAAAACGAAGGTTTGCGAGAATGAACGACAAGGCAGCACAGACCATCCCCCTGACCGAGATCGGCAGCGCCACGATCTGGGACGCTTCCGAGCACAAGCACGGCGGCTTCGCGATCCGGCACCGCACGGTCGAGACGATGCGCGCGCTGCGCCCGACCGACCATGCCATCGGCCCGGCCTACACGATCCGCATGCGCCGCGCGGCGACGAGCGACCCCGCCAACCGCGAGAACTTCCTCGCCGCCTACGACAGGGCGCCCGCGGGCGCGGTGGTGGTGATCGAGGTGCAGAGCGACATCGGCGGCGTCGCGATGGGCGACATCGTCGCGCACCGGCTGGCCCAGCGCGGCGTGGCCGGCGTGGTCGTCAACGGCGCGATCCGCGACCAGGGCGGCCTGAAGGATCTGGCCCCGCCGACCTGGTATCGCTACGTCACGCCCGCCGGCCCGGTCTCGCGCGAGACCACGGTCGAGGTCGGGGTCGAGGTGGTGGTCGACGGCGCGGTGGTGCGGCCGGGCGACCTCGTGACGGCCGACGCGGACGGGCTGATGGTGACGCCCGCCGAGGAAGCCGAGGAAATCCTCGCCGCGGCGGGCGAGATCGTCCGCAAGGAAGCCGCGATCCACCAGCGCCTCATCGCCAAGGAGAGCATGCGCTCGATCCTGATGGGCCTGAAGGACGAGGCGGAGTAAGCGCCCTCTTCGCCCCGCAGGCCGGCTTCCGCCCGCATCGGCGCGGAAGCGCCGGGTGTTCGTTCGGCGGTCGGACCTTGTCAGGCTTGCATCCTGCCGCGCTCCGGCAGGGTGACGACGAAGCGCGCGCCGCCGTCCGCGGGCGTCTCCTGCCGCACGCTGCCGCCGTGGCGCTCGGCGATCTGGCGCACCAGCGCGAGGCCGAGGCCCCAGCCGCCGGCCTGCTCGCTGCGGCCCGACGGACGGTAGAAGGGCTCGAACACGCGCTCGCGCTCGCCGTCCGCTATCCCCGGCCCGTGATCGCGCACCGTCAGCTCCACCACGCCGTCCTCGCGGCGTATCGCGGCCCGGACCGGCGGCGCGCCGTGGCGCAGCGCGTTCTGCATCAGGTTGCGCACGAGGCGCGAGAGGAGGCGGGCATTGCCGGTGACGATCGCCGCGTCGCCCGTCACCTCGACGCCGTGGCGCGCGCCCTCCTCGGCCGTCAGCGCCAGCAGATCCACCTCTTCGGCGAGGTCGAGCCTGTCGGCGTGGTCGAGGCGGCTCGCCAGCAGGATCTCCTCCACCAGCTCGTCCAGCTCGGCGAGGTTGCGGACGATCTCGTCGCGGCGCGCCTGGCTTGCATCCTCCTCGTAGAGGTCGATCGCCATGCGCAGGCGCGCCAGCGGCGAGCGCAGCTCGTGGCTGGCATTGGCGAGCAGCGAGCGGTGCGCGGCGATCAGGCCTTCGATGCGCCCGGCGGCGCGGTTGAAGCTCCTGGCCACCGCCGCCACCTCGTCCCTGCCCTCGGCCGGGACGCGCAGCGCCAGATCGCCCTCGCCCCAGCGCTCGACGCCTTGGCGCAGGCGCTCGAGGCGGCGCGTGAGGTGGCGCACCACCGGCCAGGCGACGACGCCGGTGACGCCCGCGACCAGAGCGAGCCAGGCGAGCGGGCTGGCGCGCGGCGGCCCGAACGGGTTGCCCTCGAAGCGGGCGACGACGACGCGCCCGTCGGCGAGCCGCACCGCCATCTGGCGGCGGTGCTCGCCGCGGCGGTAGTCGCCCCTCTCGTCCGGCGCGACGAAGGGAACCGGCTCGCCCGCCTGCGCGATCGGCGTGCCGTCTGCCGCGAAGACCGTGACGTCGGCGTCGAACGCCTCGCCGAGCCTTGCCAGCACCATGCGGGTCTCCTCCGGCGGGGCGTCGGCCGGCAGCATGGCGGCGATGAAGGCGTTGCGCCTCGCGCCCCAGCCGCGATCCTCCTCGTCATGGGAGAGGCGGACGAAGGCGGCGCTCGCCAGCGCCACCACGACGAGGCTCGCCAGAAGCGTGAGATAGACCTTCAGGAACAGGCTGTTGCGCATCGGATTCCGTCCTACCTGTCCTCGTCCTGCCGGCGCGCGAAGACATAGCCCGCCCCGCGCACGGTGACGATGCGGCGCGGATGCTTCGGGTCGTCCTCGATGGCCGCGCGGATGCGCGAGACGTGCACGTCGATGGAGCGGTCGAAGGCGTCGAAGCCCTCGCCCTTCAGCCTGTCCAGAAGCTGCTCGCGCGACAGCGTGCGCCCGGCATTCTCCGCCAGCGCGACCAGCAGGTCGAACTGGTGGCCGGTCATGGCGCAGTCGCGGCCGTCCACCCTTGCGATGCGCGAGGCGGGGTCGATCTCCAGCCGACCGAAGCGCATGACGCGGTCGCCGGAGGCGGCGCTGCCGCTGCGGCGCAGGATGGCGCGAAGCCGCGCCAGCAGCTCCCGCGGGTTGAACGGCTTCGGCAGGTAGTCGTCGGCCCCGAGCTCGAGGCCGACGATGCGGTCCGTCTCCTCGCCCTTGGCCGTCAACATCAGCACCGGCACGTCCGAGACGGCGCGGATGCGGCGGCAGGTCTCGAAGCCGTCGAGGTCGGGCAGCATCACGTCGAGGATGACCGCGCCGGGCGGCCGCCGCCTCAGCTCGTCGAGCCCCGCATGGGCGGTGGCGGCGGTGCGCACGGCGAAGCCGTTGCCGGAAAGATAGTCCGACAGCATGGCGGAGAGCCGCGTGTCGTCGTCGACGATCAGGATCTCTTCCGCCATGCCTCGAATGCCCCGTCCGGTTTCAGGGACGCGACCTTACCACCGGCGAGGGCCGCCGCGCTCCTTGAAATGCTCGACGAGCTGGGTGCGCTGCTCGGGCGTCAGCACCTCGGCGGCGTCGAGGAGGGCGGCCGTCACCTTCTTCGACGCCTCGTCCATGGCGGCGATGCGCTCGGCGCGCAGCGTCTCGGCGGCGGCGCGGTCGATGGTGCCGGCGGCGAGCAGGTCGATCACCGCGGTCCGCGTGTCGCGGAACTCGCGCATCATCGGCCTCAGATCCGCGCGGGTGTCGTCGATGATCGTCCAGATGCGGTCTTCCTGCTCGGCGGTGGCGTCGACGGCGTCGAGCGCGCGGCTCAGGCCGCGTCCGGCGAAGTGCCCGCCATGCTTCATGCCGACCTCCATGAACTGCCGGCCCATGCCGTCGGCCGCGCCCATGGCGCCGGCGGCGCCGATGCCCGCGATCGCCAGCACGGCGACGCTGCCGGCGACGATCCAGCGGGTGCGGGTGCGGCCGGTCGCGGCGGTCTCGTTGGCGATGCCGGTTTCCTGCTTGTCCTGTTCCATCGTTCTGCTCCTTGTCCATGCGGCCGGATCGCCGCGATGGAGCCAGACTAGGGAAGGACTGTTTCGGCCGTTCCCGGCCAATATGAAGAAATGTGAAGCGGCGCCTTCAGCCCGCCGACGCGACGACGAGCAGCTCGAAGGTGACGCAGACCGGGTTCCCGCCGCGCAGCAGGACGCCCTCATGGACCGCCCCGTCCATGTCGGCCAGCGCCACGTCGAGGCTGGCCTCCGCCCCGCCCGCGGCCACGCGCCCGCTCGCCACCATCACCTCCGTCGCGTAGGACGGCACGTGGCGGCCGTCCGCGAAATCGACGCCGATCAGGCTGCCGACGCCGTGCACTGCCGCCTCCGGAATGCCGTTGCGGGCGCAGGCGGCTTCGAGCGTGTGTGAGATGTCGCCGTTCGGCCTCACCGTGCAGGCGAGCGCCGGCCGGCCGCCCTCGCGAGGTGCGGCTCCCGCAGCCGCTACCTCGGCGGAAAACAGCTTGAAGTTGGTTTCCGGATCGTCGCGGGCGACGAAGGCCGCCCCCTCGATCCCCCACGCCTCGACGCGGGCCTCGTGCGCCACGACCGAATCGTGCGGCAGGAGATGGCCGGCGCGGCGCACGCCGTCCGCCGCTCGCCAGATGCCATGGCAATGGATGAAGGGTTCGCCGTCGCGGATGCCGGCGACGACCGCCGCCTTCTCGACGGTGACAACGCCTTCCGGCGCACGGGTGTCGCTGTACCAGGCGACGTGGGCCTCGTCCGGCGCGGGCGCGGGGATCACGTAGCGCATCGGCGAAATCGCGACGCCGTCGAGCTGCGCGAAGCCCGAGGCG
>JALHFU010000430.1:0-1235 GCA_022838525.1 Hyphomicrobiales bacterium
CGGCGCGCTCATCGGCGCGCTGGGGCATCCGGACGACGCCGTCCGGCTGGAAGCCGTCGATATGCTCATCCGGATCGGTAGATCGGCCGTCGCCGATCTTACGGGGGCGCTCCTCGATGAGCGTTACCGCGTCCGGCTGGGCGCTGCGGAGGCCCTCGGCAGGATTGGTTGGGCGCCGGAGACCGAGCAGGAGACTATCGGCTACCTGATCGCAAAGGAGCAGTGGGTTTCCGTAGCGGAGTTTGGAGCCGATGCGGTCATCCCCCTGATCCGGACGCTCAACGATTCCGACACCGCAGTCCAGATGGGTGCGGCGCGGGCGCTCGGCATGATCGGGGCGCCCGCGGTCACGAGGCTGCTTGGCGAGCTCCGTGACGGGCAGGAGGACGGGCGGAGAAAAGCGGTCGAAGCGCTCAAGACGGTCGGGGAGGCGGCGGTCAACCCGCTCATCGATGCCCTCCAGGACCGTGACTGGCACACTCGCCTGGGCGCGGCGCGGGCGCTCGTTGGCATCGGAAATCCCGCTATCGAGCCGCTGATCCGGGCTCTTCGCGACGGCTCCCCGGGCATCAAGATGGGAGCGGCCGCAACGCTCGGCAAGATAGGAAACCCGGCCGCCATCGGGCCGCTCACGGATACGCTCCTGCACGAGGACTGGCGCGTGGGGCGTGTTGTCGTGCGAGCGCTCGGCATGATGGGCGAATCGGCGGTCGAGGCGCTCCTTGGCGTTCTTGAGAAAGGAGACGATGCAGCCCGGAAAGGCGCGGTGGCGGCTCTTGTCCTGATCGGCGAGCCGGCAAAGCGGCTGCTCCCCGGCGCACTTGCCGCCGGGCATTTCCGCATCCGCGCCGGTGCTGCGGATGCTCTCGACCGTCTGGGCTGGTTGCCGGGCCCGGGGGAGGAGATGGCCCTCTACCTGATTGCAAAGGAACGCTGGAGCGATCTTGTCCGGCTGGGCCCGCTCGCGGTCGAGCCGCTGGTGCAGGTGCTCGACGACCACGACGACAGCGTCCGGCGGCGGGCGGCAAAGGCCCTCGGCGAGGTGCGCGACCCCCGTGCGGTCCCTGCCCTCATGGCCCTCCTCCACGACGACTTCTACAGCATCCGGCGGGAGGCCGCCGCAGCGCTTGTCGCGGTAGGACCTCCGGCCATGGGGCCGGTCATATCCGCGCTCGGGGATCCTGACGGCGATGTCAGGAAACGGGCGGCGGATGTGCTTGCCGGTATCGGGGATG
>JALHFU010000169.1:0-8278 GCA_022838525.1 Hyphomicrobiales bacterium
GGGCGTCATCGTCGCCACCGCCTATATGGAGGAGGCGGCCGGCTTCGACTGGCTGGTCGCCATGGACGAGGGCCGCGTGCTCGCCACCGGCACCCCGGACGAGCTTCTTCGGCAGACCGGCACGGCGTCGCTCGACGAGGCGTTCATCGCCCTGATGCCGGAGGAGAAGCGGCGCAACCACCGCAAGGTCGAGATTCCGCCGCGCCCGGCCGACGGCCAGGAGACGGCCATCGAGGCCGAGGGGCTGACCATCCGCTTCGGCGACTTCACCGCCGTGGACAATGTCAGCTTCCGCATCCCGCGCGGCGAGATCTTCGGCTTCCTCGGCTCGAACGGCTGCGGCAAGACGACGACGATGAAGATGCTCACCGGCCTGCTGCCGGCGAGCGAGGGCACAGCGCGGCTGTTCGGCCGCGAGGTCGACCCGCGCGACATCGAGACGCGACGGCGCGTCGGCTACATGTCGCAGTCCTTCTCGCTCTATTCCGAGCTGACCGTGCGGCAGAACCTCGACCTGCACGCGCGCCTGTTCAGCCTGCCGCCGGAGACCATCCCGGCGCGGATCGACGAGATGGCGCGCCGCTTCGGCCTCCTCGACGTCATGGACACGCTGCCCGACGCGCTGCCGCTCGGCGTCACGCAGCGCCTGTCGCTCGCCGTCGCCATGATCCACGCGCCGGAGATGCTCATCCTCGACGAGCCGACCTCGGGCGTCGATCCCATCGCCCGCGACGCGCTGTGGCAGAGCTTCGCGGACCTGTCGCGCAACGACGGCGTCACCATCTTCATCTCCACCCATTTCATGAACGAGGCCGAGCGCTGCGACCGCATCTCGCTGATGCATGCCGGCAAGGTCCTCGTCTCGGACACGCCGGCCGCCATCGTCGAGCAGCGCGGCGCGGCCGATCTGGAGGAAGCCTTCGTCGAGTATCTGGTGGAGGCCATAGACGGCGAAGCGGGCGGGAAGGCGGCTGAATCCGCCCCGCCCGACCTCGCCCCGGTGATCGCGGAATACAACCCGCACGCGGCGCGGCGGCGCTTCCTCGATCCGAGGCGCATCATGAGCTATGCCCGGCGCGAGGCGCTGGAGCTGCGGCGCGATCCCATCCGCGCCTCCTTCGCCTTCATCGGCAGTCTCGTCCTGCTGTTCGTGCTCGGCTACGGCATCAGCATGGACGTCAAGGACCTGCCCTTCGCGGTGCTCGACCACGACCAGACGACGCTGAGCCGCGACTACACGCTCGACATCTCCGGCTCGACCTATTTCACGGACCGGCCGCCCATCGCCAGCCATGCCGAGCTCGACCGGCGCATGCGCAACGGCGAGCTGAGCCTCGCCATCGAGATTCCGCCGGGCTTCGCCCGCGACGTGACCGCCGGGCGCGATGTCGGGATCGGCGCATGGATCGACGGCTCCATGCCGTCGCGCGCCGAGACCGCGCAGGGCTACGTCCAGGGCCTGCACGCGCACTGGCTGGAGCAGAAGGTGCGGGAAGCGCTCGGCGAGAGCGCGCTCGCCGGCGACTTCCGGCTCGAGACGCGCTTCCGCTACAATCCGAGCGTCGAAAGCCTGATCGCCATGGTGCCGGCGGTCATCGCGCTGGTGCTGCTGTTCATCCCGACCATGCTGGCGACGCTCTCGATCGTGCGCGAGAAGGACCTCGGCTCGATCGTCAACCTCTACGTCACGCCGGTGTCGCGGCTCGAATTCCTGCTCGGCAAGCAGCTGCCCTATATCGGCCTTTCGATGCTCAACTTCGTGACGCTGACGGCCTTCGCCATCGTCGTGCAGGGCGTGCCGTTCACCGGCAGCTTCCTGGCCTTCGCGGTCGGCGGCCTGCTCTACGCCGTCGCGGCGACCGGCCTCGGCCTGTTCATCTCCAGCTTCATGAACAGCCAGATCGCGGCGATCTTCTTCACCACCATCATCACCATGCTGCTCGCCGTGCAGTTCTCCGGCATGATCGACCCGGTCGCCTCGATGGAGGGCTCGGCCGCGGTGATCGGCGCCCTCAACCCGGCGTCGCATTTCATCACCATCTCGCGCGGCACCTTCTCCAAGGCGCTCGGCTTCGGCGACCTCGCCTCGTCGTTCCTGCCGCTCCTCGCCGCCGGGCCGGTGCTGCTGGCGCTGAGCGTCATGTTCCTCAGGAAGCAGGCGCGCTGACCATGAGACTCGCGACCATATGGCGGCTGGGCATCAAGGAGCTGTGGAGCCTGCTGCGCACGCCCGCGCTGCTGGTGCTGATCCTGTTCGCCTTCTCGTTCCAGATCTACCTCGCGGCGACGGCGACGCCCTTCACGCTCAACAAGGCGCCGATCTCGATCGTCGACGAGGACGTCTCGCCGCTTTCCGCGCGCATCGCCTCGGCCTTCTACCTGCCCTGGTTCATCCCGCCGCAGACCATCAGCCTGTCGGAGATGAACCGGCGCATGGATGCCGGCGTCGATACCTTCGTCCTCGTCATCCCGGCCAACTTCCAGCGCGACCTGCTCGCCGGGGCGGAGCCGGCCATGCAGCTCAACGTCGACGCCACGCGCATGACCCAGGCCTTCACCGGCGCCGGCTACGTGCAGGCGATCGTGTCCGGCGAGGTGGCGGAGTTCGCGCAGCGCTACCGCGCCCAGACCACGCCGCCGATCGACCTCGTGCTGCGCGCCCGCTTCAATCCCGAGCTCAACCCCGGCTGGTTCAGCGCGATGATGGAGGTCGTCAACAACGTCTCGCTGCTCTCCGTCATCCTCGCCGGCGCGGCGCTGATCCGCGAGCGCGAGCGCGGCACCATCGAGCACCTGCTCGTCATGCCGGTCACGCCGGCCGAGATCATGATCGGCAAGATCTGGCCGATGGCGCTCGTCGTGCTCGTCTCGGCGCTGTTCGCCTTCACGGTGGTGGTGCAGACCTGGCTGTCGATTCCCGTCGCCGGATCGCTGGGGTTGCTGATGCTGGGCACCGCGCTCCAGCTCTTCGCGACCACGTCGCTCGGCATCCTGCTCGCCACCATCGCCGGGTCGATGCCGCAGTTCGGCCTGCTGCTGATGCTGGTGCTGTTCCCGCTGCAGATCCTCGCCGGCGGGCTGACGCCGGTCGAGAACATGCCCGACGGCCTGCGCATGCTGATGAGTGCGGCACCCGACACGCATTTCGTGTCGCTCTCCCAGTCGATCCTGTTCCGCGGCGCCGGCATCGACACGGTCTGGCCGCAGCTTCTGGCGCTCGTCGCCATCGGCCTCGCCTGCTTCTTCCTGTCGCTGTGGCGGTTCAGGAAATCGCTGCGGTAGGGCGCGGCCGGGCGGCGTTCAGCGCCCCTGCCGGGCCGCAAGCGCCCAGACGACCAGGGTGAGCCCGTAGATCGCCACGCCTCCGAGCGGCATGACGACCATGCCGGCGAACATCTCGCAGGACTTGGCGTCCGCGCACGCCACCAGCCCCGTCCGCACCGCGACCTGCCCGGCGACGTAGGCGGCAAGCCAGCTTACGACGAAGAGCGCGAACACGCCGGCGGCGCGCAGGGCCGAGATCAGGAGATAGAGCACCGGCGCCGCCCCTCACTCGAAGCCCGCGGGCAGCTCGATCTCGGGAAAGCGCAGGGAATCGGCCCCGCACCGGTGCCATTCGGCGAAGGCGTTCGCCTGGTTCTCCCTGCCGTGGCACAGGCCACGCTCGTTGAGGGCCATGCCGTAGATCGTCATCGATGTGCAGGCGACGACGACCCGCACGTCCCGGCTCGGGTTGCGCAGGCACAGGTCGCCGGCCTGGTCGTAGAGCTCCAGCAACTGCGCGTCCGTTTCCGTGGCCTCGGCGAAACGTCCGTTTTCCGCCGACGCGGGCCCGAAGGGAACGAGCGCCGCGACGGCGAGGGCAAGCTTCCGCATCCGGTCTCCTCCTGTGCGCCTCCTCCCCCCGCGACGGCGGAAGTGGGTCACAGGAATGTGACGACAAGTTGGGCTCCGGCCGGCCGCCGCCGGGTCCCGCCGCCGTCAGCGGCCCTGGATCGCCCGGATGAAGCGCGGGCTGCGGGTCTGGAAGTCACGATAGGTGATGCGGCCGCTCGCGACGCCGTCGAAGGCGCGCTGGCAGTATATGCGGGCGACGTCGCGGCGCGGGCTGACGTTCATGATCCTGGCCATCTCGGCCTTTCGCGCCGGGCTCATGCGGGAAGCGCCACGATAGCAGCGGTCGACGGCGTCGCGCTTGGCGGCAGGGCTTCCCCTGACGATCTCCTGGGCACGGTTGTAGCTGGTCTCGGTGACGCAGGCGGAAAGCAGCAGGCCCGTAAGAGCCACCGCGGAGGCGCGCAGTATAGGCATTGTCCTCTCCTTGTGCCCGCCCGCCGCGACGGTAGCCAGATACGGCATGCCCGGCAAGCGGCCGCGGATCGCCGGACGGCCCGAGGCGACGTCATGCGTTCTTCACGGGATCGTCATCGTTCTGAAAAGCCGCTGTCGCGGCGCGGCGCTAGGCAACGGGTGCATTCTCCACCAGCTGAGGGCGTATCCCATGCTCAAGAAGACCTTCGTAACGGCCGTCGCCCTGGCGGCCCTGCATCAATCCGCATCGGCGGAGGACACGTTTCGGGCGCGGCTCGCCGGGCACGCCTTCCTGCCCGCGCTGACGCTCATCACGCCGCCGGCCGACGCGCCGCAGGACGCGTGGGTGTCGGGCAAGTTCACCGGCAAGGCACGCAACCACGACGTGATGTCGGTGCCGGGCGACGTCGGCGCCGCCTATGGCGGCCACCCGACCGGCATTTCGCTGCCCTTCATCGGGCAGCCCGTGCAGGGCATGTCCGGCTTCGCCATGAACCGGGCCGAGGACGGCAGCGTCTTCACCCTGACGGACAACGGCTTCGGCTCGAAGGTCAACAGCCCCGATGCGCTCCTGTTCTTCCACCGCATGAAGCCCGATTTCGCGACCGGCAGGGTCGAGCGCGTCGAGTCGGTGTTCCTGCGCGATCCCGACAGGAAGGTGCCGTTCCGCATCGCCTATGAGGGAACCGGCAGCCGCTACCTGACCGGCGCCGACTTCGACCCCGAGAGCATCCAGTATCTCGACGGCGAAATCTGGATCGGCGACGAGTTCGGCCCCTACATCATCCGCGCCACCGCGGACGGCAGGGTCCTGTCCGTCCACCAGACCATGCTCGACGGCACGCCGCTGACCGGGCCGGACACGCCCGGCACCGTGGTTCCGGCCGCCGCGGGCAAGGACTTCAGGGTGCAGCGCTCCGGCGGCTACGAGGGCATGGCGCTGCAGCCGGAGACCGGCCTGCTGTGGGCCATGCTCGAGAAGCCGATCCTCGGCGAGGACGGCCAGCCGGAAGGCGAGTTCCTGCGCGTCATCACCTTCGACACCGGCAAGGCCGGATGGACGGGCGAGAGCTACAAGTTCCGCCTCTCCGACGGCGCGAAGGCCATCGGCGACTTCAACTTCATCGACGGGACGCGAGCGCTGGTCATCGAGCGCGACAATGGCGAGGGCGACCCGAGCCTCGCCTGCGCCGAAGGCGCCGAGGACAGGTCGGCCTGCTATCCGGTGCCCGCGGTGGTGAAGAAGGTGGTTCTGGTCGACACCGCGCAGATCGACGACGAGGGCTTCATCCGCCGCCTCGCCCATATCGACCTGATGGACATCGCCGACCCCGACGGCAAGGCGATCCTCGAAACCGCCGCCGACCGCGACCTTGCCGGGAAATTCACCTTCCCGTTCTTCACCATCGAGGACGTGATGCGCTACGACGACACGCACATCCTGGTCGCGAACGACAACAACCTGCCCTTCTCCGCCGGCCGGAAGATCGGCGAGGCGGCGAACAACGAGTTCATCCTTCTCGAGGTCGGGGACTTCCTCGCCGTCCGCTAGGTGCCGGACGCGTAGAGCCTCCAAGGCAGGAAAGGCGGCTCCGGCCGCCTTTCTCTCGCACGGCGATCAGCCGGCCGCGCCCGCGGCGACGACCGGATAAGTGGGTAAAAAGGGAAAACTGGTGCCGCTTGCGGGGCTAAAAATAATTATTTATCTATTTGATAATATTAACATTTATTATATTTTATATCTTGCATACCAATAATTATACCAACAATTTGATTCACTATCCGACCGTCGACGAGGACAACGTCGGATCGCGGCTGGTGACGGCAGATTTACAGCGCCTCTGGACAATTTTGAGTACGCCGATGGTGATCGTTCCTGTCCACAGGATCATTTGACGGAACAATTCCCAGGAAAGAAGGGAATCGTATCGTCAGCGGAACCTGCAAGGACAAGTTCATCCCAACGCAACCGCAGATGTCAGGCATACCTCACCTCGCCCTTGCCATTTCATCTTCGACAAATGCGACAAACTTCCGGACGATTTCTGAGGCTTGTTCCGGTCTCCAGCCCATTCCCACTTCGATCGTGGGGGCGCTTTCCCGCAGCCGCAGATAGGAGACACCAGACGGCGACAGGCTACGCATGGAACTCGGCACGAACGCCAACCCCATTCCCTCGGCCATGGTCTGCATTTGCATCGCGCGCTGGCCGACAACGGGTTGTGCTCCGTGATCGGCGTACAAGCGAGTGACGAGATCATGAAGAACAGGCGCTCCCGTGCGGGGAAATAGCACAAGCGGCTTGTCCCTCAGATCATCGAACGAGACAGTTCGTTCCTTGGAGGCGGGATCGCTGCCGTCCACCCAGCGTGACGGCATCGCAACAATGAGTTCTTCCGAACTGATCGGCACGTAGCCGAGGGGCGCCGGCATGGCACGGTTCGGTGGCGGGATCATCAGGCCGACATCCAGTTCACCTGCGAGCAAGCTCTCGAGCTGGACGTTGCTGGTCGCTTCGTGCAAATCGATTTCTACTTCGGGGAAGGATTGCTTGAAGCGGCTGACCAGCCTCGGCAGGAAGCTGTAACCGACGAAGCTGACGAAAGCCACGCGCAGCCTGCCGACCTCACCTCGCGACAGGCGCCGCGCCAGGCCCGGAAGCTCCATCGCTTCGCCCAAAACGCGTCTTGCGTATGGCAGCCACTCATTTCCAATCGGCGTCAGCCGCACAGTTCGCTTGGTGCGGAAGAACAGTTGCACCCCAAGATCAACCTCCAGCGCCTGTATGCTCTGGCTGAGCGGAGGCTGCGTCATATGCAGGCGCTCGGCCGCCCTGCCGAAGTGCAGTTCTTCGGCCACGGCAACGAAATGGCGAAGTTGGCGCAATTCCATGATGACCTCATTGATATGCAGTATGACCTAATACCATATGATAAATAGATTTCCAGGATTACTACGCTCCCGCCTATGCTTCGCCTTACCAGCCAGCCGCGGGAGGGCAGCCAGTGCCGCAGAAACTGCGATCGAGCAAGATCACCAAAGGCGTCGAACGTTCGCCCAATCGGGCGATGTTTCGGGCGCTCGGCTATCGAAGCGAGGACTTCGGCAAGCCGATGATCGGGATTGCCAACGGCCACTCGACGATCACGCCCTGCAACGCGGGACTTCAGCCTCTCGCTGACGCCGCCGCGGTGGCGATCAAGGCGGCCGGCGCCAACCCCCAGATGTTCGGTGTTCCCACCATCTCCGACGGCATGTCGATGGGCACCGAGGGCATGAAATACTCGCTTGTGTCGCGTGAAGTGATCGCGGATTGCGTGGAAACCACGGTCCAAGGCCAGTGGATGGACGGCGTTCTCGTCATCGGCGGCTGCGACAAGAACAAGCCAGGAGGCATGATCGGCATCGCACGGGCCAACGTTCCGGCGATCTATGTCTATGGCGGCACTATAAAGCCGGGCCACTGGAAGGGCGAGGACCTGTCGGTCATCTCGTCATTCGAAGCCGTTGGCGCGATCAGGGCTGGTCGCATGAGCCAGGAGGATTTCGAGGGCATCGAACGGCACGCATGTCCGACCACGGGCGCCTGTGGTGGCATGTATACCGCGAACACGATGGCTTCGTCCTTCGAGGCGCTCGGCATGTCGCTGCTCGGCTCATCGCTGATGGCCAATGTCGATCAGGAGAAGCTGGATTCTACGACCGCTTCGGCAACCGTTCTGGTGGAGGCGGTCAGGAAAGGCATCAAGCCACGCGATATCATCACGCGCGAAAGCGTCGAGAACGCCGTCGCCCTAGTGATGGCGACCGGCGGCTCTACGAACGCGGTGCTTCACTATCTGGCCATCTGCCATGCGGCCGAAGTCGAGTGGACGCTCGAGGATTTCGAGCGCGTTCGTAGAAGAGTCCCGGTCATCTGCGACCTCAAGCCTTCCGGCCGATACATGGCGGTAGACCTGCACCGTCA
>JALHFU010000170.1:0-6445 GCA_022838525.1 Hyphomicrobiales bacterium
TCCCTGTTAAACTCCTGAGAGCCGCTTTCGCGGCTCTTTTTTTGTCTTCCGGAGCCGGTTCCGCCGCCGCGGCGGGCGGCAGGCTGCGTTAACCCTTCGTTAAACACCGGCTTGCGTTCCGGCGCGCGACGCGTCAAATTCCAGCTGTTCATCGCAGGCAGGGGCGGCAGACAGAGAACCGCGGCCGTCGGCGATGGCGGGCGGCGTTCACGTGTGCGGGGTTTGCGTTCATGCTTGGTCGGGATCACGAGGGTTCCAACACGGTCAGCCTTGCCGAGAGGCGTATCTTCTCGGCGTCGTTCAAGCCGCTCTACGACGAGGGCATGAGCCTGGTCGAGCAGGCGGCCGAATATCTCGACGGCGAGGGCCGCGCCGCCGCCAAGCGGCTTTCGCGGGTGGGCGCGACGCTCTACGCCGCCGAATCCATGCGGCTGACCACGCGACTGATGCAGATCGCCTCGTGGCTGCTGCTGCAGCGCGCGGCCAATTCCGGCGAGATGACGCGCGACCAGGTCGCGACCGAGAAGTCCAAGGTCAGGCTTGACACCGCCTCGGCGCAGGCCGACGCGGCCGGCTGGGCCGAACTGCCCGACGCCTTCCGCGCCATCGTCGACCATTCGCTCCGGCTCCAGGCGCTGGTGCGGCGCATGGACGAGGAGATCTACGGCGAGGCCGCGGCGGCGAAGGTCCTGCCGCGTCAGGGCAACCCGGTCTCCGACCAGATCACGCTTTTGCAGACGGCGTTCGCGCGCGGCTGAGCGCGCCCGTCATCCCGGCTCGCGTTTCTGCTTTGTTCACTTTTCGATGGCATTCCCGTGCCATCGAAGTAGGGTGGACGCATGACGCAAGCGATTCGCATCATCGGCATCGATCCCGGCCTGCGCCGCACCGGCTGGGGCGTGGTCGAGGTCCTCGGCAGTTCGCTGCGCTTCGTCGCCTCCGGCACGGTGCGGTCGGACGACAAGGCCGACCTCGCCTCGCGGCTGCGCCAGCTCCATGACGGGCTCTGCGAGGTCGTCCACGCCCACATGCCGCACGAGGCGGCGGTGGAGGCGACCTTCGTCAACAAGGACGCGACCGCGACGCTGAAGCTCGGCCAGGCGCGCGGCATCGCCATGCTGGTGCCGGCGCTGGCCGGCCTTTCCGTCGCCGAATACGCGCCCAACGCCGTCAAGAAGGCGGTGATCGGCGTCGGCCACGGCGAGAAGCGGCAGATCCACATGATGGTCAAGGTGCTGATGCCGAAGGCCGCCTTCGACGGCGACGACGCGGCCGACGCGCTCGCCATCGCGGTCTGCCACGCGCATCACCGCCAGAGCGTTACCGGGCGGCTCGCCGCCGCGGCGCTCGCCTGACGGGCGGAGGGGGCATGATCGGCAAGCTCAAATGATCGGTAAACTCAGGGGCACGGTCGACGAGATCGGCGAGGACCACTGCATCATCGACGTCCACGGCGTCGGCTATGTCGCCTTCTGCTCGGCGCGCACGCTCGCCGGGCTTTCCGGCACGGGCGAGGCCGCCGTGCTCCACATCGAGACCTATGTCCGCGAGGACATGATCCGCCTCTACGGCTTCGCCTCCGCGCTGGAGCGCGAGTGGTTCCGCCTGCTGCAGAACGTGCAGGGCGTGGGGGCCAAGGTGGCGCTCGCCGTGCTCTCCACCCTGTCGCCGGCCGAGCTCGCCAACGCGATTGCGCTGCGCGACATCGCCATGGTGTCGCGGGCGCCGGGCGTCGGCAGGAAGGTGGCGGAGCGCATCGTCACCGAACTCAAGGGCAAGGCCCCGGCGCTCGCCGGCGAGGCGGCCGCGACCATCGGCTTCGCGCAGGAGCTGGGCGAGGGGGCCGCACCCGCGCCGGCGGCCGACGCGGTCTCGGCGCTCGTCAATCTCGGCTATTCGCGCGACATCGCGGCCGGTGCGGTCGCCGCCGCCATGAAGGCCGCGGGCGAGGGCGCGGATTCCGCGAAGCTGATCCGCCTCGGCCTCAAGGAGCTGGCGCGGTGAGGCCGCTGTTGCAACTGCCGCGCGCCCATGAAATGACAGGGCCATGAGCCTGACACCCCGTCTCATCTCCTCCGAGAAGCGCGGCGAGGACGCGGACGTCTCGCTGCGTCCGCAGTCGCTCGACGAATTCGTCGGGCAGCAGGCGGCGCGCGAGAACCTGAAAGTCTTCATCGAGGCGGCGCGGAACCGCGGCGAGGCGCTCGACCACGTGCTGTTCGTCGGCCCGCCGGGGCTGGGCAAGACCACGCTCGCCCAGATCATGGCCCGCGAGCTCGGCGTCAACTTCCGCTCGACCTCGGGCCCGGTCATCGCCAAGGCGGGCGATCTCGCCGCGCTTCTGACCAATCTCGAAGACCGCGACGTGCTGTTCATCGACGAGATCCACCGGCTCAACCCGGCCGTGGAGGAAATCCTCTATCCGGCGATGGAGGATTTCCAGCTCGACCTCATCATCGGCGAGGGGCCGGCGGCGCGCTCGGTCAAGATCGACCTCGCCCGCTTCACGCTGGTCGCGGCGACGACGCGGCTCGGCCTCCTCACCAACCCGCTGCGCGACCGCTTCGGCATTCCGGTGCGGCTCGATTTCTACACCGTGGCCGAGCTCGAGACCATCGTGCGGCGCGGGGCGCGGCTCTTGTCGCTGCCGATGAACGACGAGGGCGCGGTGGAGATCGCGCGGCGCGCCCGCGGCACGCCGCGCATCGCGGGACGGCTCCTGCGCCGGGTGCGCGACTTCGCCTCGGTGGCGGCGGCGGAGGTGGTGGACCGCAAGGTGGCGGATGCGGCGCTGTCGCGGCTGGAGGTCGACGCGCTCGGCCTCGACAGTCTCGACCGGCGCTACCTCACCATGATCGCGCGGAATTTCGGCGGCGGGCCGGTCGGCATCGAGACCATCGCCGCCGGCCTCTCCGAGCCGCGCGACGCCATCGAGGACATCATCGAGCCCTATCTCATCCAGCAGGGCTTCATCCAGCGCACGCCGCGCGGGCGCACGCTGACGGCCAATGCCTGGCGGCATCTCGGCCTCGACGCGCCGCAGGACCTTGCGCAGCAGCAGATCGGACTGTTCCAGGAAGAATGAGCGACGACGATTTTCTCTCCGCCGGGCTTTCCGGCGCGCTGACCGCTTTCGGCCACCGGCTCAAGGCGCGGGTCTACTATGCCGACACCGACTTTTCCGGCGTCGTCTACCATGCGCGCTATCTCGAATTCCTCGAGCGCGGCCGCTCCGACTTCCTGCGGCTGGCCGGCGTCCACCACACCGAGCTCGCCGAGGGCCGGCACGGCGAGAAGCTGGTGTGGGTGGTGCGGCGCATGGTGATCGACTTTCGCGGCCCGGCGCGCATCGACGACGTCCTGACCATCGACACGCGCACGGAAAGCGTCTCCGGCGCGCGCATCTTCATGGCGCAGGAGATCCGGCGCGGCGACGACCTCCTGATCGAGGCCAAGGTGGAGGCCGCCATCATCTCCGAAAGCGGCAAGCCGCGCCGCTTCCCCAAGGAATGGGCCGAGGCGTTCCTGCCGAAGGGCTGACGGCGCGCCTTGCGGTCCCACCGATACCGGGGCAGGCTGCCCCGGAAGGAGGCGGAAAGGCAGGGCGATGAAGGTTCTGGTCATCGGCGGCACCCGCTTCATCGGCGCGCATGCCGTGCGGCGGCTCCGCGAGGCGGGCGCGGACATCGCCGTCTTCCACCGCGGGACGAACGCCAATCCGATCCTGCCGCCGGACATCGAGCATGTGCTCGACCCCGGCGCGGCCTATCCGATCACGGCGTTTCCCGACCGGCTGCTGGGCGACTGGGACGTCGTCCTCCACATGGTGGCAATGGGCGAGGCCGACGCCAAGGCCGCCGTCGCGGCTTTCCGCGGCCGCGCCGGGCGTCTGGTTCTCGTCTCGAGCTGCGACGTCTATCGCGCCTACGGGCGGCTGACGAAGGCGGAGCCCGGCCCGCCGGACCCGGTGCCGCTGGCCGAGGATGCGCCGCTGCGCAGCGTGCTCTATCCCTATCGCGGCATGGAAGCCGAGCTCGGCGCGTTCGCGCACGACTACGACAAGGTGCTGGCGGAACGGGCGGTGCGGGAAGCGGCCGGCCTCGACTGGACGGTCCTGCGCCTGCCCAAGGTCTACGGCCCGGAGGACAATGGCGACCTCGCCACCGTCTACGGCTTCGCCGCCGTGCCGGAATGGCGCTGGACCCACGGCCATGTCGACAACGTCGCCGCCGCCATCGCCACGGCGGCCTTGCACCCCGGGGCGCGGAACCGGGTCTTCAACGTCGGCGAGGCGCGGACGCCGACCATGGGCGAAAGGCTGGCACGGCTGCCGGCCCGGCCCGGCGGGCCGCCCGCGCCGCCGCCTTTCGACTTCAGGCAGCCTCTGGTCACGGATAGCGGCAGGATCCGCCGCGAGCTCGGCCATGCCGATGTCGTGGACGAGGCGGCGGCGATGGCGGAGCTTGCCGCCGCTCGATCCCGACCCGCGGCGCCCTAACAGATCCTTAACCTTAACCGTTCATCAAGATCATGGTGAGGATTGCGCGGATTGCCGCGCCTTCCTTTTACCAAAATTCGCCCGGAAAAGGCCGAGGACCGCGCATCCGCGCATTCCGGCCGGGAAGGACCGGGATGGCGAGGGACGGTGCGCATGGGGCGGCGGCAGCGGCTCCGAAGATCAGGGACCAAGGTACATGGAACAAATGGCTCTTGCCGCGCCCGGCGGCGACCACTCGATATGGGCACTGTTCTGGCAGGCCGGCTGGGTCGTCAAGCTGGTGATGATCGGCCTGCTCGCCGCCTCGGTGTGGACGTGGGCGATCATCGTCGACAAGCTGATCGCCTTCGCCCGCATGCGGGCGTCACTCAGTCGCTTCGAGGAGATCTTCTGGTCCGGCCAGTCGCTCGAGGAGCTCTACCGCACGCTCGCCGAGCGCAAGACGACCGGCATGGGCTCGATCTTCGTCGCCGCGATGCGCGAGTGGAAGAAGAGCTTCGAGAAGGGCGTCAAGTCGCCGATCAGCCTGCAGAACCGCATCGACAAGGCCATGGACCTGGCGCTGACGCGCGAGATGGAGCGGCTGGAAGGCCGGCTCGGCTTCCTCGCCTCGGTCGGCTCGTCCGCGCCGTTCATCGGCCTCTTCGGCACCGTGGTCGGCATCATGACCTCGTTCCAGGCCATCGCCGGGTCGAAGTCGACCAACCTCGCGGTCGTGGCGCCGGGCATCGCCGAGGCGCTGCTCGCCACCGCGCTCGGCCTGCTCGCGGCCATCCCCGCCGTCATCGCCTACAACAAGCTGTCGTCGGACGCGGGTAAGATCGGCCTCAGGATGGAGGGCTTCGCCGACGAGTTCTCCGCCATACTGTCGCGGCAAATCGATGAGAAGGTGCCGCTCAAGGCGGCGGCCTAGGGCGGCCTAAGGAGAGAAGCCAATGGGCATGTCCATCGGACAGTCTGGCGGGCGGGGCGGACGCGGTCACAGGCGGCGCGGCCGCCATCACGCGCTCGTCTCGGAAATCAACGTCACGCCCTTCGTCGACGTCATGCTGGTGCTGTTGATCATCTTCATGGTGGCCGCGCCGCTGCTCACCGTCGGCGTGCCGATCGACCTGCCGGAGACGCAGGCGCGCGCGCTCAACTCCGAGACGCAGCCGATCACCGTGTCGATCAACGAGCAGGGCCAGATCTACCTCCAGGAAACCGAGATCGGCATCGACGAGGTGGTGCCCAAGCTCGAGGCCATCGCCTCGACCGGCTATGACGAGCGCATCTATGTGCGCGGCGACCGCACCGCCGACTACGGCACGGTGATGCGGGTGATGGCGCGCATCTCCGCCGCCGGCTACCGCAATCTCGGGCTGGTGACGCTGCAGGAACAGGACAACTGAGCCAGATGAAGGCCGGGCTGACGACATCGCTGGCGCTGCACGCCGTCGTGCTCGGCTTCGGCCTCGTCAGCCTGTCCTCGCCGCGCCCGATGGCGATCGCGGACGTCGAATCCTTCCCCGTCGACATCGTGCCGATCGAGGAGATCGCCCAGAGCGTGCGCGGCGACAGGCAGGCGCCCGTCGCCGAACGGCCCGCGCCGACGCCGACCACGCGCCCCGAGGCGGTGGAGAACGCGCAGGAGGTCGGCGACAACACGGTCGACCTCAAGGCGCCGCCGACGCCGGACCCGAAGCCGCGTCCGGTCGAGACCGCCGAGGCGCCGCCGCCCGCGCCCCAGCCCACGCCGACGCCGGTCCCCCAGCCCGAGCCCGAGCCGCAGCGCCAGCCGGAACCGCAGCCGCAGCCGACCACCGAGGTCGCGCCCGAGCCGCAGCCGAAGCAGGAGATCGCGCCCGACCCCGCGCCGGAGACCGCGGTCGCCGAGGCGCCGACCTCGGAAGCCGTCAACCTGCCGGCGAGCGCGCCGACGCCGCAGGCGCGGCCGCAGCCGCCGCA
>JALHFU010000171.1:0-11750 GCA_022838525.1 Hyphomicrobiales bacterium
CCCCCCTCCGTGCGCGCCATCCTCCTATGCCCGTTCGCCCGCCGGGGCAACCGCAGGAGCGGCTTTCCATGTCGCCTTTGGCATCGGTCCCCGGCGTTGCCGCGGCGTTGGCGGGTCGAAGCGCCCCCCGCATGTGCTAGAAGAAGGCGACTCGGCGCAACGGACGGGGTTGTCATGACGCAGGACCAGGAAGGACCGACGGCGGAGCCCGGACCGCGCCCGGGCGGGAGGCCCGACCTGTCGCGGCTTGCCGGCAAGGACTGGGCGCGCGAGGCGGTGCGGCTGATCGAGGCGGAAGGGAGGCGCACCGCCGACACGCATCTCATCGCGCTGCCGCCGCCGATCTTCCCCGGCATCGACATCTACCTCAAGGACGAATCCGTCCACCCGACCGGCAGCCTCAAGCACCGGCTGGCGCGCTCGCTCATCCTCTACGGCATCTGCAGCGGCGCCATCGGCAAGGGCACGGTGCTGGTCGAGGCCTCGTCCGGCTCGACCGCGGTTTCGGAGGCCTATTACGCCCGCCTGCTCGGGCTGCCCTTCTACGCCGTGCTGCCGCGCGGCACGAGCCGCAGCAAGATCGAGGCGATCCTGCAGCATGGCGGGCGCTGCCATTTCGTCGACGAGCCGGGCGCGATCTACGACGAGGCGCGCGGCTTCGCGGCCGCGAACGACGGCTACTACCTCGACCAGTTCACCTATGCCGAGCGCGTCACCGACTGGCGCGGCAACAACAACATCGCCGAATCGATCTTCCGCCAGATGTCGCTCGAGCATCACCGCGAGCCGCGCTGGATCGTCATGTCGGCCGGCACCGGCGGCACCTCGGCCACCATCGGCCGCTACATCCTCTATCGCGGCTTCGCCACGCGGCTCTGCGTCGCCGACCCGGAGCGCTCGGCCTTCTTCGCCGGCTGGCGCGACGGCGACCCGGCCGCGACCTGCGCCCAGGGCTCGCGCATCGAGGGCGTCGGGCGGCCGCGCGTCGAGCAGTCCTTCATCCCCGGCGTGGTCGACGCCATGGTCAGGGTGCCGGACGCCGCCTCCATCGCCGCCTGCCGCGTGCTGTCGAAGCTTCTGTGCCGGCGCGTCGGCGGCTCGACCGGCACCAACTTCATCGGCGCGCTGTGGGCGGCCGGCCGCATGCGCGCCCGCGGCGAGGAAGGCTCCATCGTCACCCTGATCTGCGATTCGGGCGAGCGTTATGCCGAGACCTATTTCGACGACGGCTGGCTCGCCGAAAACGGCCTCGACACGGCGCGGCCCGCCGCGCTGATCGAGCGCATCATCGAGACCGGCGAGGTGCCGCCCGACCTGGTGCTGGAGGAAGGGCTCCGCCCGCGCGGCGGCGAGGCCGGATAAAGGCCGCGCCTGTGCATAGCCCGCCGCCGGCGGCGGATCGGGGTTCGGCTTTGGCGCCGCGGCGATTATGGTCGCCGCGGTTCAACGATTCCGGGACGGACATGGCCGCGACAGCTCTTCAACTCGCCACCCGCATCGCCGGGGAGATCGGCGCCAGGCCGCAGCAGGCGGAGGCCGCCATCGGGCTCCTCGACGAAGGCGCGACCGTGCCCTTCATCGCCCGCTACCGCAAGGAGGTGACGGGCGGGCTGGACGACACCCAGCTTCGCCTGCTGGCGGAGCGGCTCGCCTATCTGCGCGAGCTCGAGGCGCGGCGCGACACCATCCTCAACTCGATCCGCGAGCAGGGCAAGCTGACGCCGGAGCTGGAGGCGGCCATCGCCGCCGCCCCGACCAAGGCCGAGCTGGAGGACATCTACCTTCCTTACAAGCCCAGGCGCCGCACCAAGGCCGAGATCGCACGCGAGCGCGGGCTCGGGCCGCTGGCCGAGGCCATCCTCGCCGACCGCGCCGCCGTGCCGGCCGAGCTGGCCGCCGCCTACGTCACCGACGAGGTGCCGGACGTGAAGGCCGCGCTCGAAGGCGCGCGCGACATCGTCGCCGAGCAGTTCTCCGAGAATGCCGACCTCCTCGGCCGGCTGCGCGCCTACATGAAGGAGCGCGCCGTGCTGCGCGCCCGCGTGCTCGACGGCAAAGAGGAGGCGGGCGCCAAGTTCTCCGACTATTTCGACCATGCCGAGCGCTGGGCGACGGTGCCCAGCCACCGCGCGCTCGCCATGCTGCGCGGCCGCAACGAGGACGTGCTGGCGCTGGAGCTGGAGGTGGACGCCGACGACGCCTCGCCGGTGAAGCCCGTGGTGCGGACGATCGCCGCCGCCTGTTCGATCGGCGCGAGCCTGCCGGGCGACCGCTGGCTGATGGAGGTCGCCGGCTGGACCTGGCGGGTAAAGCTGTCGCTGCACCTGTCGCTCGACCTGATGCGCGACCTGCGCGAGCGCGCCGACGAGGAGGCGATCAACGTCTTCGCCCGCAACCTCAAGGACCTGCTGCTGGCCGCGCCCGCCGGCTCGCGCCCGACCATGGGGCTGGACCCCGGCATCCGCACCGGCGTCAAGGTCGCGGTGGTGGACGGCACCGGCAAGCTCGTCGCCGCCTCGACGGTCTACCCCTTCCCGCCACGCAACGACGTGCGCGGTGCGCAGACGGAGATTGCGGCGCTGATCCGCCGGCACAATGTCGAGCTCGTCGCCATCGGCAACGGCACCGGCAGCCGCGAGACCGAGAAGCTGGTGGCCGGGATGCTGGCCGACATGCCTGCTCCCAAGCCGCTGAAGGTGATCGTCTCGGAGGCGGGCGCGTCGGTCTATTCCGCGTCGGAGACGGCCGCTGCCGAGTTCCCCGACCTCGACGTGTCGCTCCGCGGCGCGGTCTCGATCGCGCGGCGCCTGCAGGACCCGCTGGCCGAGCTGGTCAAGATCGAGCCGAAGTCGATCGGCGTCGGCCAGTACCAGCACGACGTCGACCAGTACCGGCTCGCCCGGGCGCTCGACGCGGTGGTCGAGGACGCGGTCAACGCCGTCGGCGTCGATTTGAACACCGCCTCCGCGCCGCTGCTGGCGCGGGTCTCGGGCCTGGGCGCGTCGCTCGCCGAGGCCATCGTCGCCCACCGCGACTTGAACGGCCCGTTCAGGAGCCGCAAGCAGCTTCTCGACGTGGCGCGGCTCGGCCAGCGCACCTTCGAGCAGAGCGCGGGCTTCCTGCGCATCCGCGACGGTGACGAGCCGCTCGACGCATCCGCCGTCCACCCCGAGGCCTACGGCGTGGCGCGCAGGATCGTCTCGGCCTGCGGCCGCGACGTGCGCGCGCTGATGGGCGACAGCGCCGCCTTGAAGGCGCTCGACCCGCGCGTCTTCGCCGACGAGCGCTTCGGCCTGCCGACGGTGCGCGACATCATCGCCGAGCTGGAGAAGCCCGGCCGCGACCCGCGCCCGGCCTTCAGGACGGCGACCTTCGCCGAGGGCGTGGACGACATCAAGGACCTGAAGCCCGGCATGGTGCTCGAAGGCACCGTGACCAACGTCGCCGCCTTCGGCGCGTTCGTGGACATCGGCGTGCACCAGGACGGGCTGGTCCACGTCTCGCAGCTCGCCGACCGCTTCGTCAGGGACGCGCACGAGGTGGTGAAGGCCGGCGACGTGGTCAAGGTCCGGGTGCTGGAGGTGGACGTCAAGCGCAACCGCATCGGCCTCTCCATGCGCAAGGACGCCGCCCCCGCCCCGCGGCAGGAGGGACGCAGCGGAAAGCCCTCCGGCGCCCCCGGCAAGGGCAGCCGCAACGACCGGCCGCGCGATGGCGGCGGCCAAGGGGCGCTCGGAGCCGCGCTCGCCGCCGCGATGAAGCGGAAATAGGGGGCCGGGTATCGCGTGCCGGAGGCGGCGCGGTGGCGTTCCGCCGCCTCCCCAATGTCGGTCTATCACAGCTGGTAGGTGATGCCGTTCGGGCTCTTGCTGGCGCAGTGGATGCGCACGACGGATCGGGTGGCAACGGCGATCTCGAGCGCAGTGCCGTCGGCGATGTTGCCGATGAAGATGAAGGCGCCGTTGTCGCTGACGGCGCCACTCGCGACCTCGATCACCGAGACGGTGTTGTCCGGCTCTGCCTCGGTGCCCTGGTTGGTGACGTAGACGAAGCGGCCGTCGGGCGTCGCGTGGACCGGGATCTGCGCGCGTGGCCGTGTCGATGATCGACACGGTGCCGTCGCGGACGTTGGCGATGTAGACCGACGTGCCGTCCGGGCTCATGCACAGGCCTCGCGGATAGGCGCCGGTCGCCACCGCTGCCACGGTCGTGCCCGCGTCAACGTCGATGATCGACACAGTGTTGTCCTCGAAGTTCTAGACATAGGCGAAGCTGCCGTTGGCATCGGTGACGACATGGGCGGGCTGATTGCCAGCGGCAAAGCCCCCGGCGTCGAGCACGACCCCGGCGTCTGGCGCCGCGTCCTTGCCGTGGTCGACCAGCAGGATGTTGACCTCCCCGGTCGCAAGGTCGATGCGGGCATAGCCCGGCTCTTGCCGTGGCGCGTGTCGGGGCTGCCCAGCGAACCCATTACTCGCCCGTGCTACTCAATGGGTCCCGGCTCTCGCTCCGCTCGCCCGGGATGACGGTGGCGGCAAGGGGGGCCGGCCCCAGCTCTTGCCGGCAAGTGGATGACAGGCGATTCTGCCTGAACCGCTCTAGGTAGTGGACTCATAATTGCGCATCTACAGTCTTGCTGAAGCGAGAGCGAGGGCAGCGAGGAAGTTTCTGGCAAGCTTGTCGTAGCGGGTTGCGATACGGCGGAAGTGTTTGAGCTTGCAGAAGAAGCGCTCGACGAGGTTGCGCTGGCGGTAGATGGCTGGATCGACTGATCGCTGGACCTTGCGGTCGCGTTGGGTCGGGATATGGGCCTGTCCGCCACGCCGGCCAACCAGATTGATCAGGGGCTGCCAGTCATAGCCGCGGTCGGCAACGACGATGGCGGCGGGTAGATGTTGAAGCAGCACGGGCACCATAGCCTTGTCGGACGCCTAGCCCGCCGTAAGAGCGAGGCGAACCGGCAGCCCGCTCTCGTCGACCACGACATGGATCTTGCTGGTCAGTCCTCCACGAGAACGGCCGATGGCGTGATCCGGAGCCCCTTTTTACCGCCGGCGGCATGCTGGTGAGCCCGGATGATGGAACTGTCGATCAAATGCATCGACTGTGGCGAAGCGGCCGCCAAAGCCTCGAAAACCCGAAGCCAAACGCCCGCCTTGGCCCATCGGTTGTAGCGGTTATAAGCGGTCGTGTATGGGCTGTAGCGCTCGGGAAGGTCGCGCCAGGGCGACCCGGCCCGCAGGGTGTAGAATATCCCGTTTAGGACGCGCCGATCGTCAGTTCGCGCAACGCCACGGGGCTTGTCGGGAAGAAGCGGTGCAATCAGTGCCCATTCCCGGTCCGTCAGATCGAAACGTGCCATTCAAGCTCCTCCTCAAGGACCTTGAATCACGAACCAATCTCAAACGAAATCCCGTTTATGAGTACAGAACCTACCGCGGCAGCAAGGTGCCGATGCCGAGGGATCGGGCCTTGGCGACCACGAGGCCGGCCAGCGCGAGGTCGGCGATGCCGAGGCCGCGGAAGCAGAACATCGTTCGGCCGGGGGCGGCCATTGTCCATGCGCCGCTCGCCATCTGCCCGAGATCGATGGAGAAGGCGACGCCCTCGACCGGCTTCGTGTCGACGTCGTAGGGCGCCCTGCTCTGGGCGAGGCTGTCGGTCGCCAGCACGTCGAAGGTGCCGAGCGACGCCGGCAGCCAGCTCCTGCCGATGTCCACGGCCGAGACGAAGGCGTGCGCCGGCAGGAGCCGCGCGTCGAGGAAGGCGCGCAAGCCGGGCGCGCCCGGCACCATGGAGACGACGATGTCGGACCGGCGCACGAGGTCGTCGGGGTCGGGCACGACCTCGCCGGCGAGGCCGATCCCGCCGGCGGCCTCGGCCAGCCGGCGCGCCGAGGCCTCGCTGCGGCTGAAGGCGAGCGCCCGTTCGAGGCCCGGGAACAGGTCGGCGAAGGCGTCGAGATGGGCGAGCGCCTGCCGGCCGCAGCCGACGAAGCCGATGCTGCGCGGCGCGGCCGGCGCGAGGTGGACGGCGGCGGCCGCCGACATCGCCGCGGTGCGGACGAGCGTGATCTCGTCGCCGTCGAGCACGGCGAGCGGCGCGCCGGTGGCGCGGTCGCTGACGCAGATCAGGCCGCTGATGCCCTGTCCCGCCGCACCTGCGGCCACGGGCGCCGCCGCCACCCATTTGACGGTGGCGATGCCGTCTCCGGCCGACGCCGCGCTCATCGCCTGGAAGATGTGGCCGGGGCCGATCTCGATGGTGCTCTTCGGCAGGCTGACGGCCTCGCCGCGGGCGAGCGCGGCGAAGGCGCGCAGCACGGCCTCGCGCGCCTCTCGCGGCGTCACGCCGGTCGCCAGCACGTCGGCGGCCGAGAGATAGAGCAGTTCGCGCGCGCTCATCGGAACCTCCGGGCCGAGAAGGGGGCGCCGAAGCCGTAGAGGATGTCGGGCGAGGCCGAGGACGGGCCGATGCAGGGCAGGCCGTCGGGCGTCGAGGGGCGATGGCCCATCCAGCGGTCGACCTTGGCCCGGTCGACCCTGCCCAGCGCCGGGAACATGCGCTCGACATGGTCGATCAGGATGTCGGCGCGCCGCCAGTCCGGCGCGGCGGCGAGCGAGGCGAGCTCCACCTGCCCGGCGAGCCGCAGCCCGGCCGGCGTCATGGTCACGGCCATCTTGCCGTCGAGCGGTATCGCGGAGAGGTTGACCTCGAACCGCGGCGCCGGGATGACGACGTGGTAGCCCCGCTCCGAGATCAGCGGCACGGCGTCGCCGGCAGCGCGCGCCAGCGCCCGCGACTGCGCCCCGGCGCAGACCAGCGCCCGGTCGCAGGCGATCGCCCCCCTCGACGTGTTCACGGCCCTGAGCCGCCCGCCCTCGACGGCGAAGCCGGTGACGCGGGCGCGCGCCCGCCTCGCGCCGCGCTTTTCGAGGAGCGCGGCGAGCGCGGTGCAGTAGGCGCCCGGATCGGTGAAGTTGCCGGCCTCGTCCATCCGCACGGCGAAGCGGTAACGGGGTCCGAGCGCCGGCTCGAGCGCGTGCAGCTCCTCCTCGCCGATCTCGGTGAAGGGGATGCCGAGCCGGCGGCGGATCGCCCAGCCGCGCGCCTCGGCCTCGTATTCGCCGCGGTCGCGATAGAGGAACCAGGTGCCGCGCCGGCGCACGAGATGGCCGACGCCCGCCTCCTCGGCATAGGCGGCGTGGGCCTCGACCGCGCCGCGGTTGAGGAGATGGCGCGCCTGCGCGCAGGCCTCGACCTTCTCCCACGTGCTGCCGGCCAGCACGAAGCGGACGAGCCACGGCGCGAGAAGCGGCAGGTAGGGCCAGCGGATGGCGAAGGGGCTCGACCTGTCGGTGAGGTAGCCCGGCACCTCGCGCCACAGGCCGGGCACGGAGAGCGGCATCACCGCGCCGGGGTTGATCCAGGTGCCGTTGCCGTAGGAGGCGGCCTGCCGCCCGCCCGGCCGGTCGGGGTCGATCAGGATCACCTCGTGGCCGGCGCGCTGGCATTCGAGCGCCGCGGTGAGGCCGACCACCCCGCCGCCGATCACCGCGACCGCAAGGCCGCCCCGTCGCTGGTTGCTCATGCGCGACGCCCCCCCGTTGCGCTCGCAGGCGGGTCAGGCCGAGGGGCCGTCCTGCCTGTTGTGGAAATGGCTCAGGAAGGTGCGCGTCGCCTCTTCCTTCGGATTGTCGATCACCTCGCGCGCCGGGCCTTCCTCGACGATGACGCCGTCGCGCATGAACAGCACCCGGTCGGCGACCTCGCGGGCGAAGCCGATCTCGTGGGTGACGATTACCATGGTCATGCCCTCGGCGGCGAGATCGCGCATCACCGCCAGCACCTCGCCGACGAGCTCGGGGTCGAGCGCCGAGGTCGCCTCGTCGAACAGCATCACCTCCGGCTCCATGGCGAGCGCGCGGGCGATGGCCACGCGCTGCTTCTGGCCGCCGGAAAGCTGGTTGGGGAAGGCGTCGACCTTGTCGGAAAGCCCGACCTTGCCGAGGAGCTTGCGGGCGATCGCCTCGGCCTCGGCCTTCGCCATGTTGCGCACCGAGACCGGCCCCTCCATCACGTTGCCGAGCACGGTCATGTGCGGGAACAGGTTGAAGTGCTGGAACACCATGCCGGTGCCGGAGCGGAAGCGCGCCTGCTCCCTGGCGCTCGGCAGGCGGGTCTTGCCGTCGAAGACGAAGCTGTCCTTGCCGATGCGGATGCGGCCGCCCTCGGGAATGACGAGCAGGTTCATGCAGCGCAGCAGCGTCGACTTGCCCGAGCCCGACGGCCCGATCAGCGCGATGACGCCGCCGGCCTCGACCGTGCAGTTGACGTCGCGCAGGACGATGTTGGAGCCGAACTGCTTGCGCAGGCCGGAAATCTCGATCTTGGGCTCGGTCGTGGATTCGGGAGCGTTCATCGTGCGCCTCAATCGCTGCGGGCCAGATACTTCTCGCTTCTCTTCACGATGGCGGTGAGAGGCACGAGAACGACGAAGTAGATCACCGCGATCAGCGAGTAGACCTCGAGCGGCCGGTAGGTGTCCATGGCCGCGACCTGGCCCTGATAAAGCAGGTCCGGCACCGCGAGGACGGAGACCAGCGACGTGTTCTTGAACTGGATGATCGACTGGTTCATCAGCGGCGGGATCATGCGCTTGATGGCCTGCGGCAGCACGATGCGGCGCATGACGCGGCGCGGCGTCATGCCGAGCGCCAGCCCCGCCTCGCTCTGGCCCTTGTCGATGGAGACGATGCCGCCGCGGATGATCTCGGCATAGAAGGAACCGCCGTAGAGCGACAGCGTCAGCACCGCCGCCGTCCACGCCGTCATCTCGATGCCGGTCAGGATCGGCAGCGCGTAGTAGAACCACAGGAGCTGGACGAGCAGCGGCGTGCAGCGGAAGGCCTCGATATAGGCCCACGAGATCCATCGCAGCGCCGAGAAGCGCGAAAGCTGCGCCAGACCGGCGACCAGGCCGGCGAGAAGGCCCAGCACGACGATGGCGATCGTCAGGCCGACGGTGATGCCCGTGCCGCTGAGGAACAGCCAGCGATAGCTCCACAGGCTCGCGAAATCCCAGACGTACATGCTATCCCTTTCTCCGGCCCTTTCTCCGGTCGCGGCGGGCGGATGCAGCCCTCCGCGCCGGGGCGCGGAGGGCCGGTTCGTTCGTCAGAAGGTCACGCCGGGCGGCAGGTCGTCGAGCGTGATGTCGACATGCTCGAGGCTCTTCAGCACCGCCTCGCGCACCAGGCCGATGCCGCGGGCGTAGACGACCCAGACGTTGACGAAGTCGCGCCAGGTCTTGTCGGGCTCGCGGCGGAAGCCGATGTTCGAGGTCGAGCCGAAGAAGGGCTGCGGCACGGCGACCGCGCCGAGGCCGGGATCGCGCTTCACGGCGCGCACGCCGCCCATCCAGAAGATCACCTGCACGTCGGCGCGGCGGCTGCGCAGGGCGAGCGTCGCCTCGTCGATCGACTTGAAGCGGATGATCTGTGCGTTCGGGCACAGGCGGCTTGCGACCTGGTCGTGGGCCGAGCCGACGTCGACGGCGATCTTGACGTCGGGGTCGTTCAGCGCCGCCCACGTCGTCACCTCGAAGTCGGGGCGGGCGATCACCACCAGCGCGCTGTCGTAGACCGGGCCGGAGAAGTCGATGGCGAGCGCGCGTTTCGGCGTCGGGTTGAGCCCGAACATCAGGTCGATCTTGTTGGCCTGCAGGTCGAGCACGGCGTTGCCCCAGGTGGTCTCGACCACCTCCAGATCGACCTCGATGTCGGCGGCGAGCGCCGAGGCCATGTCCCAGAACTGGCCGCCCCACTGGCCGGAGGCCTGGTCCTTCCACCACCACGGCGTGCCGGTGGCGACGCCGCCGACGCGGATCTTCTTGGTGCTCATCACCCGGTCGAAGGTGCTCTGCTCCGCGGACTGCGCCCGGGCGGACGTGCCGGAGGCCGCGGCGACGGCCGCGGCCGCCGTTCCCATGCCGATCATGCCGGCGAGTTCTCTGCGTGAAATCACTGTCTTTCTCCCTTTCAGTTGAGACGCATCCCGACCTCGACGGGGTGCGGCCTGGTTCCCCATGGACTGGCCCCATGGTCTGCAAGCCCGTTTTCCCGTCCCATGGAAACGGCGGGTCTCGGCATTGCCCCGGCCGTCACGACGGCCCGCCTTCGGCGAGGAGGACCCCGGGGTTCATGAGATCGTGCGGGTCGAGCATGCGCTTGACCCGGCCCATCAGCTCGTAGCGCAGCGGGTCGGCGAGCCGCGCGAGCTCGCTGGTCAGCTTGCGACCGACGCCGTGCTCGGCGCTGAAGGTGCCGCGGAAGCCGGCGGCGACGTCGTGGATCGCGCCCTCGACGTCGAGCGCGAAGCCGTCCGGATCGGGCAGCGCGTCCCAGAAGGCGCGCGGGAACATCAGGATGTAGTGGACGTTGCCGTCGCCGAGGTGGCACACGACCTCGGGCACCGCCTCGGGGAAGCGGGCGGCGGCGACGCGGTCGGCCGCGGCGATGAAGGCGGCGACGTCGGAGGTGCGCACGGCGACGTCGTGGACGATGCCGATGCCCTCCTTCTTGTTGGCCTCGGAGACCGAATGGCGCACGGCCCAGATCTCGTCGGCCTGCGCCTGGCTCGCCGCCACCACGGCGTCGAGCGCCAGCCCCTCCTCCAGCGCGCCGGCGAGCACGGCTTCCATGATGCCGTCGAGCCGCGCCGTCGCGTCGGCGCTGCCGAGCTCGATCATCACCGACCAGTCCGGCACGGCCGGGAACGGGTTGCGGGCGCGCCCGACATGCTTCATCACCAGCGCGACCTGCGAGGCCGACAGCAGCTCGAACGCCTGGATGTAGGGGTCGGCGCTGTCGCGGAACCGCGACAGGAGCGAAACGGCCGCGGCCGGCGAGGGCACCGACACCCAGGCATGGGCGGCAGCCTCCATCCGCGGGTGCAGCCTCAGCGCCGCGCCGGTGACGACGCCGAGCGTGCCTTCGGCGCCGACGAAGAGATGGCGCAGCATGTAGCCGGTGTTGTCCTTGCGCAGCGCCGCCATGTCGTCGAGCACGCGGCCGTCGGCCAGCACCACCTCGAGCCCGGCGACGAGGTCGCGCATCGGGCCATAGCGTAGCACGCCGGTGCCGCCGGCATTGGTCGAGATCAGGCCGCCGATCTGGGCGCTGCCCTCGCTGCCGAGATGCAGCGGGAAGCTGCGCCCGGCCGCGGCCGCCGCGGCATGGAGGTCGCCGAGCACCACGCCGGCATCGACGGCGGCGACGTTGTCGTCGCGGTCGATCGAGCGGATGCGGTTCATGCGCCGGAGCGACAGCACGATGCCGGGCCTGGCCGGATCGGCGCTCTCCGGCACCGCGCCGAAGCACAGGCCGGTATTGCCGCCGAGCGGGAAGACCGGCTGCCGCTGGCGGGCGGCGAGCGCCACCACGGCGGCGACCTCCTGCGTCGTCGCCGGCGACACCACGGCGAGCGCCGCGCCTTTCCTGCGCCCCCGCCAGTCCGTCAGGAACGGGTCCATCTCCTTCCCGCCGGCGAGAAGGCCCTTGTCTCCGACGATGTTCGCGAGGGCGTCGAGCATGTCGCGCGCTTCTCCTCAGGCGACCCTGGCGGCGAGCGCGTGCTGCGCGGCGGTCTCCAGCCGCGCCAGCGTCTGCGCGCCCGGCTCCATCAGCGGCAGCCGCACGCCGCCGACCGGCATTCCGGCGAGCGCCATGTAGCGCTTGAGCGGGCCGGGA